>NZ_JBVJHH010000018.1:0-188669 GCF_055586905.1 Streptosporangium sp. NPDC048886 | reverse complement strand
GCGTTCGGACGCGCGGGGCGCGATCGTCGGGCTGTCGCGTTTCAACACCAACGCCCACATCGCGCGGGCCACCCTGGAGGCGATCTGCTACCAGAGCCGCGACGTCGTCGAGGCGATGCGGCAGGACTCCGGCGTCGCCCTCGACGTCCTGCGGGTCGACGGCGGCGTCACCGCCAACGACCTGTGTATGCAGATCCAGGCCGACGTCCTCGGGGTGCCGGTGTCCAAGCCGGTCGTGGCCGAGACGACCGCGCTCGGCGCCGCCTACGCGGCCGGCCTGGCCGTCGGCTTCTGGAAGTCGACCGACGAGCTCAAGCAGAACTGGAACGAGGACCGGCGCTGGCAGCCGGAGTGGTCCGACGAGCAGCGGGCCGTCGGCTACGCCGGCTGGAAGAAGGCGGTCGACCGGACTCTCGACTGGGTCGACCTGTCCTGAGAAGGACGGGCCGGCCGGCCCTGAGGAGGGGGCGCGCGGCCCTGGGGTCACGACTTCAGGGCCGCGCGCGCACGGGCGGCCCGCACCGCGGAGGTGAGGGTGGCGATGTCGTAGGCGCCGTGGTGCCGCCGTCCGTTGATGAAGAACGTCGGCGTGCCCGACACACCGCTCAGGTCGGCGGAGTCGATGTCCTCGGCGACCCGGCCGGCGCCGGCGTGGCCGCGGAGGCTGTCGCGGAACCGCTCGACGTCGAGGCCGAGCTCCGCGGCGTAGCGG
The DNA here is from genome assembly GCF_055586905.1 of Streptosporangium sp. NPDC048886. NCBI lineage: Bacteria > Bacillati > Actinomycetota > Actinomycetes > Streptosporangiales > Streptosporangiaceae > Streptosporangium > Streptosporangium sp. NPDC048886. The sequence goes on along the minus strand of NZ_JBVJHH010000018.1, from coordinate 187,957 downwards.
ATCAGGTCGCGGACCCGGAGGTCGTTCTGGTTGCCGAGCAGGAGGTCGTGCATCTCCCAGAACGCCCCCTGTTCGGCCGCGGCCTCCGCCGCCTCCGCGGCGAGCTGGGCACCGGGGTGCACGTCGTGCAGCGGGAGATGCCGCCAGACGTAACGGACGTCGCCGAGGTCGGCGAGCAGCTCGCGGATGACCGGCTCCGCCTGGCCGCAGTAGGGACACTCGAAGTCCCCGTACTCGACCACGGTCACCGGCGCCTGCCTGGGGCCGCGCAGGTGGTCGCGGTCCGGGTCGACGGGCGCGGCGAGGTCGACGATGCTCTCGGAGGTGCCCAGCAGCGCCCGGATCCGGCGCCGCTTGGGCAGCAGCGCGGTCACGCGGTAGACGACCCATGTCATGAGGGGCGCGCAGAGCGCCGCGGTGAGGATACCGAGCTTCGCCTCCTCCAGCTGCGGACCGTCGAAGGCGAGAGTGGCGATCAGCAGGGACACGGTGAAGCCGATGCCGGCGATCGTGCCGGCGGCCGTGACGGAGGCCCAGCCGACGGGCGGGCGCACACGGCCGCGGCTCAGCCACGTCACGAGCCACGAGGATCCGATGATCCCGACCGGCTTGCCCACCAGGTAGGCCAGCAGGATCCCGATGGTGATCGGCGAGGTGAGCGCCCGCGCCAGGAAGTCGCCGCTGATCGTGACCCCCGCGTTCGACAGCGCGAAGAGCGGCACGACCAGATAGCTCACCCCCGGGTGGTAGAGCTGCTGCAGACGCTCGTTCGGTGAGATCGTCGAGGCGAGCCCCATGCTGGCCGAGCGGGCCAGCTCCGGTGTCGGCTGCTCGCGGAAGAGCCGGAAGAGGTCCGTCGCGTGCTCCAGATCGCCGCGCGCGACCGGCGAGGCGTAGGTCAGCAGCCCCATGGCCAGGCCGATGACGATGGGTTCGACACCGGACTTGAAGAGCGCGGTCCACGCCGCCACGCCGAGCAGCGCGTAGGGGAGGCCGCGGCGCACGCCGGCGGCGCGGACGAGCAGGACCACGCCGAAGATCCCGATCCCGGCCAGCAGCGCCGGCAGCGTGATCCGCTCGCTGTAGAAGATCGTGATGACTCCGAGCGCGACGAGGTCGTCGACGACGGTGACCGTGAGCAGGTAGGTGCGCAGCCGTGCCGGGAAGCGGGACCCGAACAGCGCGAGCATGCCGAGGGCGAACGCCGTGTCCGTCGACATCGCCGTACCCCAGCCGTGCGCGGAGGGGCTGCCCGCGTTGACGGTGAGGTAGATCGCGACGGGCACGGCCATCCCGCCGACGCCGGCGGCGAGCGGCAGCACGAGCCGCCGCCGGTCGCGCAGCTCTCCCATGTCGAACTCGCGGCGCGCCTCGAGCCCGACGACGAAGAAGAAGAACGTCATCAGCCCGCTGTTCACCCACCCGCGCAGGTCCTGCGACACCTCGAAGCCGCCGAGGTGGATGGAGACCGGCATCCGCCAGACAGTCCCGTACGACGCCGGGCCGACGTTGGCCCAGGCCAGGGCGGTCAGCGTGGCGACGAGCAGGACCATGGCGCTGCCGGTCTCGGTGCGCAGGAACTCGCGCAGCGGAGTGTTGAGACCCTGCGCCCATGCGGTCCGTCCGGAGAACGGCGGGCCCGATTCCCGTGCTTCTGTCATCCCTGACGTTAACTCCTGCTCACAGGTAGAGCGCGATCCGCTGAAGGCGGTCGAGGTGGCGCGCGGTCACGCCGAGGCGCTCCACCGGACGATGTCCGTCGGGCTCGTCGAGCACGGACGGGAAGGTAATGACTTCTTTTCCCTCTGTTAGTTTCCAGCGCAACACTTCCGGGGCTTTGCTGGAAGCAACCGACCATCACGGGTCTCTGCTGAATGAAAAATCCTTCAGGTGCCTCCCCTCAGCGCCGTCGGCACCCGTCCGTCATCCGTAGATCTATAGCGGCAGCCGCCTGAGACGCCTGCCGGCATCCCCCCTGAGTGGTTTTCAGGAGGTCGTTATGGCTCGCTCACGCATCGTCTTCTCCCTCTCGCTCGTCGCGGCCATCGCGCTGGTGGCGCTGGTGCTCGGAGTGGTGGGAGGCCGGGCGACGAGCTCGGCCAGCCAGACGTCGGGCGGAGGTGCGGCCGGAGCGGCCGGCGGCAAGAAGATCGACGTGATCATCAAGGCCAGCGACTCCTCGTTCTGGCAGACGATGATCGCCGGGGCGAAGCAGTCCGGCGGGGACTTCGGCCTCAAGGTGAGCACCTTCGGCCCCACCTCGGAGACGAACATCGACCAGCAGGTGCAACTGGTCGAGAACTCCATCTCCCGGGGCGTCGACGGTCTCGTCATCGCGCCCAACTCCTCCAGCGCCCTGAACTCGGCGATCGACCGGGCGCGCAAGGCGGGCCTCAAGGTCATCACCGTGGACAGCCGCGTGACCGCCGCCTCGGAGGGGTTCATCGGCACCGACAACGTCAAGGCCGGGACACAGGCCGGCAAGCGCATGTGCGAGCTGCTCAAGGCGCAGAACAAGACGAGCGGCAGTGTCATGATCGAGTCCTCCGTGGCGGGCATCCAGTCGCTGGTCGCCCGGGACTCCGGCTTCAAGCAGGGGTTGGCGAACAACTGCCCGCAGGTCAAGGTGGCACTGCAGCGTTACAACAACAACGACATCAACACCGCCGCCTCCCAGGTCAACGACGCGCTGACCGCCAACCCGGAGCTGGCGGGAGTGTTCGCCGACAACAACACCTCGGGGGTCGGCGCGGCCCGGGCGATCCAGGACAACAAGGTCACCGACACCGTGCCCGTCGTGGCCTTCGACTCCGACCCGCAGGAGAACGCCGCGCTGGCCGCCGGCACCATCGACGCGCTGGTGGTGCAGAACCCCTACTTCTTCGGATACCAGGGCGTCCTGGCGGCCGGAATGGCCACGGTCGGCCGCATCCCGCCGCGTGACATCGACCCCGGAGCGGTCGTCGCGGACAAGCGGAACATGAACGAGCCCGACGTGAAGCTGCTGCTCAACCCGCCGACGATGAAGGCGGAGTGACGGAGATGAAGGCGGAATGATGAAAGAGCCCGTCGTCGAACTGCACGGCGTCTCCAAGGCCTTCGGCCCCGTGCAGGCGCTCACCGACGTATCGCTCCGCCTGGTCCCCGGTCAGGTGAACTGCCTGGCCGGGGAGAACGGCGCGGGGAAGTCGACCCTGATCCGGGTGCTGACGGGCGCGCTGCGCCGCGACAGCGGCTCCTACGAGATCGACGGCCGGTCGGTCACCGCCCCGACACCGGCCTCGGTGCGCGCGGCCGGCGTCCAGGCCGTCTACCAGGAGCTCAGCCTCCTGCCGCACCTGTCGGTCGCGGAGAACCTGTTCATGGGCCGCCTCCCGGCACGTAGCGGGGTCATCGCCAGGAACCGGCTGCGCGCCCGCGCCCGGGAGGCCCTCGACGAGGTCGGCCTGACGGACCTCAGCCCGGAGGCCATCGTGGAACGGCTCCCGGCGGCCACCCGCCAGCTCGTGGAGATCGCCAAGGTGCTGACCGCGGACTCCGTCAAGGTCATCGTGTTCGACGAGCCGACCACGGCGCTGACCGAGGCGGAGTCGGAGCGGCTGCTCGAACACATCCTGCGGCTGCGCGAGCGCGGCATAGCGATGCTCTACGTGACCCACCGGCTTGAGGAGATGTTCGAGATCGGCGACTGGGTGACCGTCCTGCGGGACGGGAGCCTGTCCGAGGCGGGGCCGATCAGCGACTACGACGAGGACAAGCTGATCACCGCGATGGTCGGGCGGGAGATCAGCTCGCTGTACCCGGAGACCCACCGCAAGGCCGGGACGCCCGCGCTGCGGGTGCGGGGACTGCGCCGCTTCGAGGACTCGCCGAGCATCGACCTGCACGTCGGAGCCGGGGAGATCCTCGGCATCGGGGGCCTGCTGGGGTCGGGGCGCAGCGGGCTGCTGCTGTCCGTCTTCGGCGCCGCCCCCATCGTGGCGGGGGAACTGGAGGTGATGGGCAAGCCCGTGAAACCGTCCGGGCCGCGCACGATGATGAACGCCGGGGTGGGGCTGCTCACCGAGGACCGCAAGGTGCTCGGGCTGCTGCCGGAGCTGTCGATCCGGGAGAACGTCACCATCGCCAGCCTGCGCAGCGGCTCCCGGCGCGGCCTGCTCCCCGGCCGGGAGCAGGTCGAGGAGGCCGACCGGCTGCTCGACAGCCTGCGGCTACGAGCCGGTTCCTACGAGCAGCCGGTCTCGACGCTGTCGGGCGGCAACCAGCAGAAGGTCCTGCTCGCCCGCTGGCTGCTCACCAAGCCGAAGGTACTGATCTTCGACGAGCCGACCAAGGGGATCGACGTCGGCGCCAAGGGCGAGCTCTACACGGTGATCGGGGACCTGGCCGCCAAGGGGCTGGGCATCATCGTGGTCTCGTCGTACCTCCCGGAGCTGCTCGGCCTCGCCGACCGCATCCTCGTACTGCGAGACGGCGAGGTCGCGGGCGAGCTTCCCGGGACCGCCACCGAGGAGGACGTGCTCCGCCTGGCGAGCGGCGGTGGCAAAGGCGCCGAGCCGCTGCTCCGGGAGGAGATCCCGGCACCCCGAGAGGGGGCCCCGGCCCCCGGTGAAGGGGCTCCGAAGGCGGGGGAGACGGCTCCGGCGTCCCGGGGTGAGGCTCCGGCCGGGCCTGAGCGGGCTCCGGTGGCCGGGGCGGCGGGCCCGGCGTCCGGTGAGGGGGCCCCGGCCTCCGGTGAAGGGGCTCCGAGGCCGGGGGAGACGGCCTCGACGACCTCGGAGGGCTCGGGAGCCACCATCCCACCGGCCCCAGACGACCCAGGACAGGAGAGGTGAGCCGAGATGCCCAAGCTGATCTGGCGGGAACCGATCGCCACCACCACGATCACCAGCCGGCCGCCGACCGGTGAGGGGCTGGGGCCGGAGGCGGTACCCAGGGCCAGGGAACCGGAACCGGGACGGAAGCCGGAGGCCGAGCCCCCACGACGGGTCATCACGCTGGGGGACATCGCGGGACGGGAGAGCGGCGGGCTCGTCGTGCTGCTCGTGGCGGTCGGCGCCCTCACCCTCGCCAGCGACGAGTTCCTCACCGCCAACAACCTGGCCAACCTCGCCCGGCAGGTCGCCATCTTCGGGATCATCGCGGTCGGCCAGCTCGTGGTCATCCTGACGGCCGGGATCGACCTGTCGGTCGGTTCGGTCCTCGGCCTGTCCGGCGCGACCACCGCGCAGCTCCTGGTCGCCGGCATGCCGATCTGGCCGTCGTTCCTGGTCGGGGTCGCGATCGGCGCCGCGCTCGGGATCGTCAACGGCCTGCTGGTGACCTACGCGAAGCTGCCACCGTTCATCGCGACCCTGGGCATGCTCGGCATCGCCCGAGGGATCGTCCTGGTCACCACCGACGCCCAGACCATCCAGGGCCTGCCGGCCGGATTCCAGGAGATCGCCAACGGCACGATCCTGGGCATCCCCAACCTTCTTCTCATCGCCGCCCTGGTGACGGGCGTGATGTGGTTCGTGCTCTCCCGGACCGTCTTCGGCCGGTACATCTACGCGGTCGGCTCCAACCCCGAGTCCGCCCGCCTCGCGGGTGTGCCGGTGCGCATGGTCACGATCTCGGTCTACGCGATCTCGGGCATGCTCGCGGGTCTCGGCGGAGTGCTGCTGGCGTCCAGGTTGGGCGCGGGCATCCCCACCGCAGGGACGGGCTTCGAGCTCAACGCGATCGCCGCCTGCGTCATCGGCGGCGCCAGCCTGTTCGGCGCCAAGGGCAGCGCCCTCGGCGCGGCCACCGGAGCGTTGATCATGGGAGTTCTCAACAACGGCGGGAACCTCCTGGCGATCAACGCCTTCTACCTCCAGATCGCCATCGGCGTGCTCATCCTCGTCGCGGTCGGCTTCGACCAGCTGAACACCAGGAGGGCGGCCAGCAACGCCTGACCGGGGGCGCCGGCTCCCACCACGTCCGGGCACCGGCCGTGCCCCGGCCGGAAGGAGATCCGGCCGTACCCTGGCCGAAGACCCTGGCCGCGTCCCGGCTGGAAGGACGTCCGGTCTCGCCCCGGCCGGAAGGACGTCCGGCCCGGGGCGGCGGGCTCACCCGGCCGCTACCACGTGACCGGAATGCGGGTGAACCCTCCGGTGAGGGAGGCCTCGCGCTCGACCAGCTCCTCGGCGGGGACGGCGAGCGCCAGGGTGGGGAAGCGCCGGAACAGGGTGCCGAACACCGCCCGGAGCTCCACCCGGGCGAGGCTCGCCCCGATGCAGTAGCGGGCCGCGTAGCCGAAGGCGAGCTGCGGGTCGCCGAGCGGACGGCCGATGTCGAAACGGTCGGGGTCGGGGAAGGTCCGCTCGTCGCGGTTGGCCGCCGTCGTGGCGATGAGCACCGCCTCGCCGCGCTTGATCGTCACGCCGCCGATGCTCAGGTCCTCGTGGGCGTAACGCGGCAGGCCGTGGTTGCCCGGCGCCGCCATCCGCAGGATCTCCTCGACCGCCGGGGCCGTCAGCGACGGATCGGCGATCAGGGCGTCGCGCTGCGCCGGGTTGGCCAGCAGCAGCAGCACGCCGTAGTCGATCCGGTTGACCGTCGTCTCGTGGCCGGCGAACAGCAGCCCCGCGGCGAGGGTGGCGATCTCCTCGTCGGGTGCCTCCATGGTGGCCATGTCGGAGAACACGTCGTCGGCGGGGTTGGCCCGCTTCTCGACCAGGATGCCGCGGGTGTAGTCGGCCAGCTCGTTCAGCGCCGCCTCCGCGCGGCCCGGATCGCTCAGATCCGTCATCTCGTCGGCCAGTTTCCTGAAGTGCCCGCGGTCGCCGTACGGCACGCCGAGCAGCTCGCAGATCACCAGCACGGGCAGCGGCAGGGAGAACTCCTGGCGCAGGTCCACCGGTGGCGGCAGCTCGGCCATGTGGTCCAGCAGGCCGTCGACGAGCTGCTGGACGTGTGGTTCGAGGGCGCTCATCCGGCGGGCGGAGAAGGCCGGGGCGAGCATCCGGCGCATCCGGTCGTGCTCGGCCTTCTCGGTCTCGACGTCGCCGCGCGGGCCGCCGAGCAGCACCGAGCCGGAGATCCGGGCGGCGCGTTCCGGGTCGGGGGCCGAGCGGCCGAGACGCGGGTCGGCGAAGGCCTGCCTGGCCTCCTCGTAACCGGAGACCAGCCAGGCGATGTCGCCCGCCTGGGTGCGGACCCGGGTCACCGGCCTGACGGCTCGCAGCGCGCGGTACATCCTCGGAACCTCCAGCGGGTTGTTCCGCGCGAACGGCAGCCTCGGCAGATCGTCGCCGGTGTGGTCGCTGTGGTGGGTGATCTGGTTGTCCATGGCCGGGAGGCACCCCCAAGGCTCGACGGCAGGGCCACTTCCGAACGTTTCACCTGCAGGCGTGTTCGGCAAGAAGGCATGGCATCGCGTGCCCTGTCCTGCCCCGCATGTTTCGACCCTATGCGAGCCTCGCCGCCGCATGCCCCCCGCCCCGCACGCTCCGGCCCCGCACGCTCCGGCCCCGGGCGTTCGGCCCCGGGCCGGTGTGCCGCGCCCGGCATGGTCCGCCCCGTACGCTCCGGCCCGGGCGTTCAGCCCCAGGCCAGTGTGCCGCGCCCGGCCCAGTAGGTCTCGGGGTCCTCGGCCAGCCCGGCCAGCCGTCCGTCGAGCTCGGCGTCCCAGCTCACCTCGGCCGCGCCCAGGTTGCTGCGGAGCTGCCCGGCCGAGACCGCGCCGCTCAGCACCACCCCGGCCCACGGCTGTGCCAGCACGGCCGCGAGCGCGAGCGCGTCGGGTGTCACCCCCCGATCGCGCGCGGCCGACGCCAGCGCGGCGGGCGCCGCGCGGGCGGTCAACCGCCCGTTCGCCACCCCCTCCTTGACGATCACGCCCATCCCCGCCCCGTGCGCCCGGGCGAGCGCCGCGCCGGCCGAACGTTCGAGCAGGTTCCAGGTGGACTGCACGGTGTCGAACGCCCCGACCTCGACCGCCCGCGTGACCGTGTCCGCCTGGCGCGGCCCCGTCGTGCTGAGCCCGATCGCGACGCCCTCGGCCCGCAGCGCGCGCAGCCGGTCCAGCACGCCCTCGTCTTCGAGCACCCCGCTCTCCACCGTCGCCGAGTGGATCTGGTAGAGCGACAGATGCTCTCCGAGCAGCTCGCGCGTCTGGTCGAGCTGGCGGCGGAGCTGCTCGGCCGACAGGTCCTTCACCTCGTGGTGCTCGGCGTCCATCCGCCAGCCGCCCACATAGGCGTATCCCCATTTCGAGCCGACGGTCACCGCTCCCGGGGCGATCCCCCGCTCGCGCAGCCAACCGGCGAGGAACTCCTCCGCGCGGCCGTACGAACGCGCCGTGTCGAAGTAGCGCACGCCCTCCGCCCACGCCGCGTCGAGCACGGCCCACGTCCGCGACCGCATCGTGGCGACGCCGCGGTCGTCGCCGAGGTCCTCCTCGCGGCCGAGCGTGATGTAGGCGGGGCGGCCGAGCGCGGCCAGGCCGAGGCCGAGCGGCGTCACCGCCAGGTGAGTGCGGCCCAGCGGCCGTCGGGCGAGTTCCTCCACCCCCACAACACTAACCAACGGGGGCGGAGCCGATCATGAGGAGCTCCCGCGACGTTCCTGGCCACGGCCCCGCGCCGGCACCCGGGCGGCGGCGTGACCGGCCCGCCCTACCGGGCTCCCACCCCGGGCACCGGCCCGCCGTATCGGGCTCCCACCCCGGGCACCGGCCCGCCATACGGCTCCTCGCCCGGACGCCGGCCCGCCGTACCGGGCTCCTCGCCCCGGGCACCGGCACACGGCGGTGGAGGTGTCCTACATCCCCGACAGCCAGCTCTCGTCGTCGGTGGCGTGGGCGAGCAGGCGCTGCAGCAGCTCCCGCAGGGTCTCGATCTCGGGAGGGCTCATGTCGCCGAGGAAGCCGGCCTCCGCCCGGGTCAGCGACTCCCGCGTCCGGGAGAGCAGGCGCTCGGTGCCCGGGGCCAGCGCGAGCCTGCGGGTGCGGCCGGAGGAGCCCGGCAGGCGGCCCAGGTGACCGGCCCGTTCCAGCTCGCCGACCATCTCGTGCAGGGACTGGCGCGAGACGCCGAGCTGGCGGGCCAGCTCGGACATGGTGAGCTCCGGTTCGATCTGGAGCTGCGTGAGCAGTCCGTACTGCCGGAGGGTGAGCCCGTGGGACCGCAGCTCCTCCTCCGCCTGGCGGGAGGCCAGCGTGAAGGCGTAGGCCAGCAGATAGGGGATGGGTGGCTTGGTCGGCGGGTGCACGTCCCAACCCTAGGTGCGGGACCGATTGTCAGGGTCCCTGACAGATTAACGTAATTCGAATCTAAGCTTTTCGAGCTTCGCGCCCGGCTCCGGCCGTGGCGCCCACCCAATCCCGCGGCGGCACCTGTCTTCGGCATGCCCGCACACGGATCCGAGCACTGGAGGAGAGATGATCCACGCCCGTGGACTGGCCCGGCGTTTCCGGGTCAAAGGAGAGACCGTCGAGGCCGTGCGCGACCTCGACATCGACGTCGAGAAAGGAGAGCTGGTCGCCTTCCTCGGCCCGAACGGCGCGGGCAAGTCGACCAGCCTGCGCATGCTGACCACGCTGCTCCCCCCGAGCGCGGGCAGCGCGACCGTCGCCGGATGCGACGTGCTCACCGATCCGGCCGGGACGCGCCGGCGGATCGGATACATCGGCCAGGGCAACGGCGCGGGGGAGAACTTCCGTGTCCACGACGAGCTGGTGACCCAGGGGCGCTGCTACGGGCTGCCCCGGGTGGAGTCGCGCCGGCGGGCCGGCGAGCTGCTCGCCGCGCTGAACCTCGAAACGCTGGCCAAGCGTCCCGCGGGCACGCTCTCGGGCGGGCAGCGGCGCCGTCTCGACGTCGCGCTCGGACTGGTCCACCGGCCCGAACTGCTCTTCCTGGACGAGCCCTCCACCGGCCTGGACCCGCACAGCCGCGCCAACCTCTGGGAGCACATCCTGCGGCTGCGCGAGGAGTCCGGCATGACGATCTTCCTGACCACCCACTACCTGGACGAGGCCGACTCCATGGCCGAGCGGGTAATGATCATCGATCACGGGCGGGTGATCGCCGACGACTCCCCGGAGAACCTGAAGGCCGACCTGGCCGGTGACCGCATCACCGTCACCACCGGCGACGGGGCGGAGGCCGAGCGGGCGGCCCGGATCGCCCGGCTGGTCCCGACGGCGCACGAGGTCACCGCCGAGGGGGACACGGTGTCCCTGCGGGTCAGGCGTGGCACCGCCGTACTGCCGGAGTTCCTCCGGTCCCTGGAGGCCGCCGGGGTGAAGGCGCTCACCGCCGAGGTCGGGCGTCCCACCCTCGACGACGTCTTCCTCGCACTCACCGGCCGCAGCCTGCGCGAGAGCGCCCCCACCCCCGAAGGAGCCTGAAGGTGAACATCGTCAGCGACACCGGCGTCGTGTTCGCCCGGGAGGTCCGTCCCGAGCTGCGCAACCCCCTCGGCCTCCTCTTCGGCATGATCCAGCCGCTCATCTTCCTCGCCCTGTTCGGCCCCCTCCTACCGGGCACGCCCGGGGTCGGGCAGACCTCGCCCTGGCAGTGGTTCGTGCCGGGCATCGTGGTCATGCTCGGCCTGTCCGGCACGGCGTCGGCCGGTTACTACCTCCTGGTGGAGGGCGGGGGCGGTTCTCTGGAACGGATGCTGGTCACCCCGCTGAACAGGACCGCGATGCTGGTCGGCCGGACGATGAAGGAGATCGTCACCCTGCTCGCCCAGGCCGTCCTGATCATCGTGGTGGTGCTGCCGCTCGGCTTCCGCCCCCACCTCCTCGGCACCGTGGCCGGGCTGCTCGTGCTGGCCGTGCTCGGCGTCGGGCTGGGCTCGTTCTCCTTCGCGCTGGCCCTCGCCGCCCGCAGGCAGCCGTCGATCTTCTACGGCGTGCAGCAGACGCTGCTGTTCCCCCTCATGCTCCTGTCCGGCGTGCTGCTGCCCGTGGAGAACGCCCCCTCCTGGCTGTACGCCATGGCCCGCGCCAACCCGGTGACCTACGTGGTCGAGGCGGAGCGGGCCCTGTTCGCCGGGGACCTCGCCCACCCCTCGGTGCCCTACGGCGTGGCCGCGGCCGTGGTGGTCGCCCTGGCCGGTCTCGCCGTGGGGACCCGCGGCATGCGCCGCGCGTCCCTGTGAGTCCCTGTGGAGGGCGGGGCGCCGGCGGTCGGCGCCCGTCGGGCTAGTCCTTGTGCCGCTGGTAGTAACGGGCGACGCGGACGCGGTTGCCGCACAGCGCGGGTGAGCACCAGCGGCGGCGCGGGTGGGCCGGGAGGAACAGCATGCGGCAGCCGGGCCCCTCGCAGCCGCGGACCTTGGTGACCGCCGGACCGGTGAGAAGGTCGACGGCGGCCTCGGCGAGCTCGGCCAGGAGCCGGGCGCGGGAGTCTCCGGCCCTGATCACGGTGGCGCTCAGCGCGGCGCCGTCCCACGTCAGCCTCCGGTACGGCGGAGCCGCGCGCTGGGCCTCGTGGAGCGCGTCCAGGGCGGTCCGGGGCGGAGCGATGCCCTGCCGGGCGTGCTCGACGGCCTCGGTGATGTGGTCGCGGAGCGCCCGGACCGCCGCCAGGTCGGCGTCGTCGGCCGTCTCCACCGGTGACAGCCGCCCGTCCTGGGCGAGCAGCCACTCTTGGAAGGTGTCGGGAGAGGCGAGCATGTCGAACTCGCCGCCGGGCATGTTGGCCCGGGTGTTGAGCAGATCCAGAGCGAGGGGCTCACCGGTCAGGACGTCCATTGTGCTAATGCTATAACATCTCTATGAAACATTAGAGGGCGCGCGCCGGGCGTGCCCCGTTCCACGCGGGCGAGATCGACGATCGTCATGCGGACGGCGCCGGGCCGGACGTCAGAAGAGCGCGGGGGCGGCGGCCGCGCTCACCCGTTCCAGCTCGCCGGGTTCGAAGAGCCGGATCACCCCGTACTCGCCGTCGTATCCGGCCTCCCGGATCACCTCGCCGCGGCGCAGCCGGTCGACGGCCTCGCCGAGCAGCGGCGAGCGGGTCCGGATGTCGTCGACGGGCACGTCCTCCAGTATCGCCAGCTCGGGTCCCAGCGCGGCGGTGAGTCTGTCGATCTCCCGCAGGACCTTCTTGCTCTTCGGCCCCACGCCGAGGATCTCGCTCACGATCTCCGGCAGCGGGACGAGGTGGCGGAAGCCGGCGGCGCCGGCCGGCCGGACGCCTTCCGGCCGGTCGGCCAGGTCCTCGACCCGGCTCAGCACGCCGACCGTGAGCGGTTTCCCGCACACGGGACAGATCCCGCCGTGCTCGCGGGTCTCCCGCGGCTCCATCCGGACGCCGCACCCGCGGTGCCCGTCGGCGTGATACCTGCCCTCCTCCGGGAAGAACTCCACCGTGCCCGCGTGCCCGGCGCCGGTCCGCAGCGCCCGCAGCACCGCGAAGTAGTCAAGGTCGGTCTCGAACACCGTGGCCTCACGGCCGACCATGGGCGGCGAGTGCGCGTCGGAGTGGCTGACCAGCCGGTAGCGGTCGAGGGCGGAGACCCGCCAGTTCATCGCCGGATCGCTGGACAGCCCGGTCTCCACCGCGAAGACGTGGTCGGCGAGATCGCCGTAGCACTCCTCGATCGTGTCGAACCCGGACTTGGAGCCGAACACCCCGAACCACGGTGTCCAGGCGTGGGCGGCCACCAGGTAGGCGCCCTCGCCGCTGTTCAGGGTGATCTCCAGCAGGTCGCGGGAGTCCAGGCCGAGGGTGGGCCGGCCGTCCGAGCTCAGGTTGCCGACCTGCCCGAGCGTGCGGTTGAAGGCCGCGGCCGCGTCGAAGTCCGGCATGTAGACCAGGTGATGGATCTTGCGGGTGCGCCCGCCGCTCTTGTAGACCGTCGAGATCTCCACCGACAGCATGAACCGCACCTGACCGGAGGCCAGGCCGGACGGCAGCGTGCGGAGGATGTCGCGGTCCAGGTCCTCGCGGAGCCGGAACAGCCCCGGCTCCGCCGGCACGAGCTTGTCGCGCAGCTGCTCGGACCAGAGCGGATGGGTGAAGTCGCCGGTGCCCATCAGCGTGACGCCCTTGCGCCGCGCCCACCACGTCAGGTGCTCCAGATCGCTGTCGCCGCTGCAGGCCCTGGAGTATTTCGAGTGGATGTGCAGATCGGCATGGAACCGCATCCACCACATTGTTTCACAGGCTCGCCGGGAACGGGCGGGCCGGGGAGGACGCGCGGCCCCGGCCCGCGCCCTTCGGACCCGGCCTCCTCCGCTCCCGAGAGGTCGACGGACTCCCGAGGCAGGCCGGCGGGACGATCCTCCCGCAAGGCGCACAAAATGGGATGCGGGAGGCGGGGCCGCCTGTCTATCCTTCCGCCGTGACTCTCCGCATCGAGCAGACGGCCGACCAGCAGGCCGTACGGCATGTCCATCTCCAGGCCTTCGGCGACCACGGGAAGGTGGTGGCCGAACTGGTGGATTCGCTGCGGGCGGCCGTCACCCCGCTTCAGGGACTCTCGCTTGTCGCCGAGCACGGAGGCGAGATCGTCGGCCACGTGATGTTCACCCGCGTCTGGCTCGACGCCCCTCGCCGCCTGGTGGAGGCGCAGTCGCTCAGCCCGCTCGCCGTACTGCCCGGACACCAGGGGCAGGGCATCGGCTCCGCCCTGGTCCGCCGTGGCCTGGAGATCATGGCCGAGCAGGGGGTCCCCGTGGTGTTCCTGGAGGGCTCGCCCGCCTACTACGCACGCTTCGGATTCGGCCCCGGCACCGGGCTGGGCTTCCGCAGGCCCTCCCTCCGCATCCCCGACGCCGCCTTCCAGGCGGTCCGCCTGCCCGCCTACGAGCCGTGGATGACCGGGACCATGGTCTACCCCGACACGTTCTGGCGGCACGACGCCGTCGGCCTGCGCGACCCCGACGCCTGAGACCGGCCGCCGGCGGGGGTGCCCTTGCCGGACCCGGCCGTCGGTGAAACATTGCCCGTGTAGCCATCAAGCACTTTCCGACCGACAAGGTAGGGATTATGCGGGTCATCGGGGCGGGCTTCGGCCGTACGGGAACACTCTCTCTCAAGGCGGCCCTGGAACGGCTCGGCTTCGGGCCGTGCCATCACATGATGGAGGTGATGGGCAGGCCGGAGCAGATCCGCCGGTGGCTCGCCCTGGCCGAGGGGCGGCCGGTCGGCTGGGACGACCTGCTGGACGGCTACGACTCCTGCGTGGACTGGCCGTCCGCCGCCTACTGGCGCGAGCTCGCCGAGCACTACCCCGCGGCGAAGGTCGTCCTCACCGTGCGGGACCCCGAGCGCTGGCTGGCCAGCATGAACGCCACCATCTTCAAGCAGCGCGACCGGGGCGCCACGCTCTCCGGCAGGGCGGCGCTGGGGCTTTCGTCCCTGCTGGACACCGACTTCGCCGCGTTCGTCAAGATGACCCGCCTGACGGTCGAGAAGCGGGTCTTCGACGGCCACGGCAGCGACCCCGGACACGCGCTGAAGACCTTCGGGTCGCACGTCGAGGAGGTCAAGGCGGTGATCCCGGCCGACCGGCTGCTCGTCTTCGAGGTCCGCCAGGGGTGGGAGCCGCTGTGCGGGTTCCTCGGGGTCCCGGTGCCCGACGAGCCCTTCCCACGGGTCAACGACACCGCGAACTTCGCGAGGAACGCCCGCCGGCACATCGGCCCCATGCTCCTGCGGCGCAGCCGATAGGCCACCCGCCCGGAAGAGCGGCGGGCGGCCGGCGCGCCCCGCGGCCGGTGAACCGGCGCGTTCCGCGGGCGGGCGGCCGGGACGCCCCGGTCGCTCCGGTCGCTCCCGCGGGGCTCAGCGGCGCTCAGCGGGGCGCCGCGTCGACCCGGGTCACCGAGCCGCTGATCTCCTGGGGGTTGCGGATCAGGTTGAGGATGGGGCACACCCGTTCCACCTCGGCGTGCAGCCGCGCCAGCTCCTCGTCGGAGGCGGGCGAGGCGAGCCGCACCTCGTAGCGGAAGTTCTGCGGATACACCGGGATGTCCGTGCTGTCCGGCTGCTGGGCGCGGGGATCGTACTCGGCCTGCACGTCGACCGCGAGCGAGTCGATGGGGACGTCCAGCTCGGCCGCCTTGATCAGGAAGATGTGCGTCACACAGCTCCCCAGCACGCCGGCCTGCAGCTCCGGGGACCCGGGGCCGAGGTCGTACCCGGCGAAGTCCGGGCCGCTGTCGCTGATGATCTGGAAGTCCCGGATCCGGATGCGCCGCACCCCGCTGCGGCCCTCGGCCGTGACGTGGGCGCGCACCGGCACCGGGCCGGCCCCGGGCGCCGCCCGCCGGGCCAGCAGCGCCGCGCGCTTGTGGGTCAGGTATTCGCGGAGAGTGCTCATGGTCTGCTTTCTCGTGGCGGATGGGTTCAGCGCAGCGTCAGCGGGCCGCGCGGGGTGTCGAGCCGCGCCTGCAACGTCGCCGCGGGCCCGGCGGTCACGTCGAGGCCGACGCCGAGCGCGGCCAGATCCCGCCGCACGGCGGCCGGGTCGGGATGCGTCGCGGTGAAGGAGACGAGACCGAGCTGCGGCAGGCCGGACGCGGCGGGGTGCGGCGTAGAGCCCCAGTCGATGAGGAAGGGCACCAGCCCGTCCGCCGCCGGCTCCGCCCGGCGGGTGAGCCGCCAGGCCAGCAGGGTGCCGTCCGGGGTGAGCCGGGACAGCGGCTGCACCTCGCCCGGGTCGTACCCGCGCTCGCGCGCCTGCCGTACGGTCTCCTCGATGCCGTCCGGGTGCACGGCCCAGGCCGCGAGCCGGGCTTCGGTGAGGGTGTCCAGGCCGAAGGCGCGGGGCCGCCCGGCGGGGTCCGCCGGGTCCGGGCCGATGATCTCCAGGTAGGAGTCCGGGCCGAGGCCGACGAGGTAGTTGGCGGTCCCGCCGGGGTGGCTGCCCCCGGCGGCCGGGGTGACCCCGGTGCGTGCCTCGAACTCGGCGACCCCGGCCAGGAGGTCGGGCACCGCGTAGACGAGATGGTCCAGGTGTGGATCGGTCACTGTTCCGCCTTCCGGCCGGCCCGCGGCGCGGGCGAGGTGGGTTCTCCCAGCGAGAGCATGAGCCGGTTGGCCCAGTTGAAGAACGCGGCCGCGTGGAGCGCGTCGCTGATGGCGAGGTCGTCGAGGCCGGCCGCGCGGAGCGCGTCGAGGTGCTCCGCGGTGAGCCCGCCCGGGGTCTCGGCCAGTGCCACCGAGGCGTCGATGACGGCGCGCCAGCGTGCCTCCTGGGGGGCGTCGACCCCGTCGTCCAGCAGGCGCTGCACGTCGTCGGGGCGCTTGGAGTGGTGCGAGGCGAACCGCGCGTGCACCGAGGCGCAGAAGACGCAGCCGTTGTGGCGCGAGGTCGCGGCGGCGGCGAGCTCGCGCTCCGCGCGGGGCAGCCCGGCGTCGGTGTTGTAGAAGATGTCGTTGTCGGTCTCCGTGCGCGCCCGCAGGATCTCCGGGTCGCGGGCGAGCAGCAGGAAGTACGGCGACGCGGCGCGCCTGCGGTCGACGAGCGCCTCCCAGTGGCGCTCGCTCAGCTCCTCCTCGGTGAGCGGCGCCAGCCACGGCACCCAGCCGAGCTCCTCCTGCGTGAAGGCGTGCGGGCGGTCGATGCCGGGATGCTGGAGCACGGCGTCGGTCATGACTTCGGTCCCTTCCGGGCGGTGTCGAGCAGCCGCAGGCCCGCGATCACGCGCACCTGGAAGCTGAGGAAGGCGACGAGCTGCGAGAGCGTCACGATCGCCGAGGTGCTCCAGCCGGCGTCGATGAGCCGCCGCAGCGCCTGGGGACTGGACTCGCGCGGACGGAACACCAGCAGGTGCGCGTGCTCCAGGGCCGCGGCGAGCCGGCCGCCCAGCGCGGCGTGGTCGCGCACCCGGTAGTCGAGGCCCTCGACGCTCTCGGCGGCCAGTGGGCCCCCGGCGGGGTAGGCGCCGTAGGGACCGGTGGTCCGGGCGGCCTCGACCTCCCGCGCGACCGCGGCCGGCAGCTCCGCCGAGTGCTCGGCGAGCCGGTCGGCGTAGAAGCGCGCGACCACGGCGTCCCGGTGGAGCCCGCTCACGAACGCCGCGACCGCGTGGCGCTCGGCCCGGGTGACCTCGCCGGGGGAGTCCGGGGAGAAGAGCGCGAGGTAGCTGCGCTGGGCGTTCTCGCGGGCGGCCGGCCGCCGGCCGCGCAGCCGGTCGACGGGGGAGCCCGGCACGATGCCGGCCAGGCGGTCGATGATGTCGGTGCTCATGTCCTGCTCAGTTCGGTCTGGATGGCGGTGGTGGGATGCGGTGCCCAGCCGAGCGCGGGCGCGACCTCGGTCGCGAGCAGCTCGATGGAGCGGAGGATGAGCGGATGCGGCGGGTCGACCGAGTGCACCTGGAAGACCAGATCGGTCACCCGGTCGAGCGTCGGGTCGGCGCCGAGGCCCGCGATGACCTCCTGCGGCGTCCCCAGATGGACGTCGAAGGCGGGGATGAGCTCGTCGAGTCCGCCGTCGGGCACCGGGAAACCCGCCGCCCTGAACTGGCGGGCGGCGCGGGCCAGCCCGATCTCGGCGTGGCGCAGCGCCTCCGCGCGGCTGTCGGCCACGAAGGCCGTCCGCGAGGCCATGACCCGCGGCGTCACCCCGGGCGGCAGGTTCTCGTAGTAGGCGTCCAGGATGGGCCGCTGGATCTCCGCGAGCGTCGCGTGCGGAGCGTCCTCGGGGCGAGGCTGGGTGCGCGAGAGCATCAGGCCGTTGCCGGCCCGGCCGGCGCGGGCCCCGCCGCTCACCGAGAAGGTCGCCTCCCAGACGGCGCCGGGAAGGCGCGGCGCCGGCGGGTAGAGCCTGCTGCCCCCGCCGAGGGCCCGCCCCGACCAGGCGTCGAGGAGCACCGCGAGATGTTCGGCGTAGGTGGCCGAACGGGCCGCGCTGTCCTGTCCGAAGGCGGCGAACGACGACGGCGTGCCGCCGCTGCCCACCCCCACCTCCAGCCGGCCGCCCGAGAGCAGGTCGAGCACGGCCGTGTCCTCGGCGACGCGGACCGGATTCTCCAGGGGCAGCGTGATGATGCCGGTGCCGAGGCGGATGCGGCTGGTCCGCGCCGCCACGTCGGCGAGGAACACCAGCGGCGCCGGCAGCCCTCCCTCGGCCTCGTCGAAGTGGTGCTGGGCCACCCAGGCCGTGTCGAACCCGACGGCCTCGGCGTGCCTGATCTGTTCGGCGGCGAGCCGGTAGCGCTCGCCGGCCGGGACGTCGTCGAGCAGGCGGGTGAAGAAACCGAGCCGGCGGCCGATCATCGTGCCGCCTCCGCGGTCGCGCCCGGGATGGCCGCCAGCAGCTCGCGGGTGTAGTCGTGCCGCGGGCCGGTGAAGACCTGTTGCGTGTTTCCGGATTCCACAATGCGTCCTTTGTTCATGACCGACACGGTGTGCGAGATCTGCCGCACCACGGACAGGTCGTGAGAGATGAACAGGTAGGTGAGCCCGAGGTCGCGCTGGAGCGCTCCGAGCAGGTCGAGGATCTGCGCCTGCACGCTCACGTCGAGCGCGGAGACCGCCTCGTCGAGTACGACCACCTCCGGGTCGACGGCCAGCGCGCGGGCGATGGCCACGCGCTGCCGCTGGCCGCCGGACAGCTCCCGCGGCCTGCGGGCGAGCACGCTCGACGGCAGGGCGACCCGGTCGAGGAGGTCGCGCACCCGGATGTCGCGTGCGGCCCGGTCGCCGATCCGGAAGTTGCGCAGCGGCTCCTCCACGATCTCGGCGACCGGCTGCCGCGGGTCGAGTGAGCCGGTCGGGTTCTGGTAGACGAGCTGGATGCGGCGGCGGAGCCCGCGCAGCGCGTCGCCGCGCAGGCCGGCCGTCTCGATCCCGCCGACCGTCACCGACCCGGAGGTGGGGTCGGCGAACCGCACGACCATGCGGGCCGTGGTCGTCTTGCCGGACCCCGACTCCCCGACGAGCGCGTGCGTCGTGCCGCGCGGCACCTCGAACGACACCCCGTCGACCGCGCGGAAGGGCCGTCCCCGGACGCGGAACTCCTTGACCAGGTCACGGACGACGACGGCGTCCTCCCGGGTGGAGGTCTCCGGGGGCGGGGCCCGGAACTCCCGCACCGACAGCGCGGGGGCGTCGCTCAGCAACCGTCTCGTGTATCCGGCCTCCGGGGCCGCTGTCACGGCCTCCGTCGCGCCCTGCTCCTCGATCCGCCCGTCCTTCATGACGATGAGCCGGTCCGAGCGGTCCGCTGCGACACCGAGGTCGTGGGTCACCAGCAGCACCGCCGTGCCGGACTCCGCGCGGAGCCCGTCGATGAGGTCGAGGATGCGCCGCTGCACGGTGGCGTCCAGCGCGCTCGTCGGCTCGTCGGCGATGATGAGCCGCGGTTCGAGCGCGATGGCGATGGCGATGAGCACCCGCTGGCGCATGCCGCCGGACAGCTCGTGCGGGAACTGCCGGGCGCGCGTCTCCGGATCGGACAGCCCGACGCGGGCGAGCAACTCGACGACCCGGCGCGAGATCGCCCGCCGGTCGCCGCGCCGGTGGATGCGCAGGGCCTCACCGATCTGGGCGCCGACGGTCTTGACCGGATTCAGGGAGTTGGACGGATCCTGCGGGATCAGTCCGATCTGGGCGCCCCGCACCGACTCCAGCCGGCGCGACGGCCAGCCGGCGATGTCCGTGCCGTCCAGCAGGATCCGGCCGGCGTCGACGGACCCGTTCGGCGGCAGCAGCCCGAGGATCGCATGCGCCGTGGTCGACTTGCCGGACCCGGACTCGCCGACGACCGCGACCACCTCACCGGGTTCGACGGTGAAGGAGATCCCCTCGACCGCCTGGAGTGCGCGCCGGCCGGTCCGGTAGGAGACCGCGAGGTCGCGTACGTCGAGCAGGCTCATGGGTTCTCCCGTCCCGTCGATCGGCTGATCCGGCTGGCGGCGAGCACCACCGACACCACGACGGCGCCCGGCAGCGAGGTCAGCCACCAGGAGGTCGCCAGGTAGTTGCGCCCCTCCGAGACGAGCAGTCCCCACTCGGGGGTGGGCGGCTCGGCGCCGTAGCCGAGGAATCCGAGGGTGGAGATGGCCAGGATCGCGGTGCCGAACTGCAGGGCGGCGAGCGCGATGACGGGGCCGAGCGAGTTGGGCAGCACGTGGCGCCCCAGGACGGCGGCGAACCGGCCGCCGCTGCCGAAGGCGGCCTCGACGTAGTCGGTCCGCCGGACCCGGACGACCTCCGAGCGGACCAGGCGGGCGAAGGCCGCGACCGAGCCGACGCCCACCGCGATCGCGACGTTGACGGTGCCGGGCCCGAGCAGGATGATCATGGTGAGGGCGAGGAGCAGGCCCGGCACCGAGAGCAGCACGTCGATCCCGCGCATGATGAGCGCGTCGAGCACGCCGCCCGTCGAGCCGGCGAGCAGGCCGAGCAGCGTGCCCAGCACCAGGCCCACCCCGACCGCGACGGACGCCCCGGACAGGGAGTGGACGGCCCCGTACACCACGCGGGTGAACAGGTCGCGGCCCACGGCGTCGGTGCCGAACAGGTGGTCCGGGCCGGGGCCCCGCAGTTTCTCCGCCGGGACGCCCGCGATCGGGTCGTCCGCGGTGAACAGTCCGGGCACGACGGCCCAGAGCACGACGACGGCGATCACGAGCCAGGCGAGCACCAGGCTCACGTCCGGACGGCGGGATGCGATCCTCATGCGGCCGCACCGACCTTCGCCTTGAGCCGCGGGTCGAGCACCGGGAAGAGCAGATCGACCACCAGGTTGACCAGCACGAAGACGGCGGTGGCGAGCACGACGACGGCCAGCATCACCGGCGTGTCCTGCGCGTTGACCGCCTGCTCGGTGAGGCGGCCGACGCCGTTGCGGCCGAAGACCGTCTCGGTGACGACCGACCCGGCGATGAGCTCGCCGAAGGTCAGGCCGGCGATCGTCAGCGTCGGCGGCAGCGCGTTGCGCGCCACGTGCCGCCACAGGATCCACCGGCGTGAGGCCCCCTTGGCCGCGACGACCGGGACGAACGGCTGGCTCTGGACCTGGTCGAGGCTGCGGGCCAGCACCTGCGCGATCGGCGCCGAGATCGGTACGGCCAGGGTCAGGACCGGCAGGATGAGCTGCTGCACCCCGTCGCCCCCGATGACCGGCACCAGCTTGAGCCGGAAGGAGAACACCTGGATCAGGAGGATGCCGAGCCAGAAGGCGGGGATCGAGACGCACAGCGACGGTACGGCCAGCAGCGCGCCGCGGACCCAGGCCAGCCGGGTGTGGCTCGCGGCGAACGCGATCAGCACGGCGATCAGCACGGCCAGGCTGAACCCGGCGGTGGCCAGCTTGGCCGTCTCCGGCAGCGCCTCGGCCAGCCGCTCGACCACCGGCGTGCCCGTGTCGACGGAGTAGCCGAAGCCGCCGCGCAGGAAGCCGAGCATCGTGTGCAGGTAGCCGGTGATCGCGGGCGCGTCGTCGCCGTAGTAGGCGCGGATCTCGGCGATCTGCGCGGGGGACAGGCCCAGCTCGGGGTTCTGGAACTTGATCAGGATCGAGTCGCCCGGCAGGATCTGCAGCAGCACGTAACTGGCGGTGAAGGCGGCCCACAGCACCAGGACCGCCTGTCCTGTCCGCAGCAGGAGATATCTGGTCATCGGCCTGTCTGATCCGACAGCCAGACCGAGTAGAAGACCGGCCGGGCGACCGCCTCGAAGGTGACGCCCCGCACGTACGGCGCGGCGCCGTATACCTGCGGCTCCTCGAACAGCGGGATCGCGTAGCCCCGGTCGACCACGTAGCGCTGGATCTCGGCGACCTTCGCGTTGCGCGCGGTCTTGTCGGCGGCCGCGGACTCCTGCTCCAGCAGGCGGTCCAGCTCCGGGTCGTCGGAGAGGATGACGTCGCGGTTCTTGGTGTGGAAGTGGCTCTTGATCACGTCCTGGTCGGCGCGGCCGACCATGGAGTGCGCGACGGCCGTCTTCTCCGCGTTCTTGATGTCCACCGCCTGCGTGCCGGCGTCGGCGGGCCGGATCTCCAGCTTCACGCCGATCTTGGCCCACTGCTGGGCGACCAGTTCGAGCGTCTGCTTAGACAGCGGCTGCGGGCCGGAGACGAAGACGCCCAGCGTCAGCTCCCGCCCGTCCTTCCGGCGGACGCCGCCGGCGCCGCGGGTCCAGCCGGCCTCCTCCAGCAGCGCGTTGGCCCTGTCCGGGTCGTAGGCCAGCTTCTCGGACAGGTCGACGTAGCCCTGCGCCAGGTGGCTGAGCACGGAGGTCGCGACCGGGTAGCCCGGGGTGAACAGGGTGTCCACGGCCTCCTTGGCGTCGGTGCCGGCCTGCAGCGCCCTGCGGACCCTGACGTCACTCAGGATGCTGTTGGCCGGCCGCAGGTAGAGACCGTTGTTGACGCCCCGGGTCGGTTCCGCGTAGACGGTGAAACCGGCGTTCTTCACCGTCTCCTCGTCGTACGCCTGCACGTAGCGCACATAGTCGGCCTGCCCGGAGGTCAGGGCGCCGACACGCACGTTGTCCTCCGGCGTCACGATCATCTTGATCGCGTCGAGGTAGGCGCGCCCCTGGTGCGCCGAGGACGCCGGCGCCCAGTTGTAGTCCTTGCGGACGGCCAGGTCGATCTCCTTGTCGACGACCTGGCGGGCCACGGTGAACGGCCCGGAGCCGACGATGTTCTTGAGCTGGCACTGCTCCTCGTAGGGGCGCGAGATCGTCGACTTGGCCACGAGGCCGGCGCCGATGACCGAGGTGCCCTGGAGGAAGCCGGGGGAGGGCTGCTTGAAGAAGAACTTCACGGTGCGCGGGTCGACGACCTGGCTGCGGTCGTAGTTGTTCACGAACTCGGCCGGCGGCAGCTTCAGGTCCGGGTCGCCGAGGCCGTAGACGTCGAAGTTCGCGGCGACGGCCGACGCGTCGAGCGGGCTGCCGTCACTGAAGGTCACGCCCTCACGGAGGTGGAAGGTGTATTCGGTGGCGTCGGCGTTGACCTCCCAGGAGGTGGCGATCCACGGTTCGATCTCCAGCGTCTTGGGGTTCTGCCAGGTGAGCTTGTCGGTGAGCTGGTTGAGCACGCCGCCGTTCGGATAGAAACCCGCGGCCGGCAGGTAGAGGCAGGTCGGTGCCTGGTGCTCCAGATATGTCAGCGTGCCCCCGTACGCCGGTCCGCCGGAGGCCTTCGCGCCGCTGGGCGAGCTCTCCCCGCCGCAGGCGCCGAGGAGCCCCACGGCGGCGAGCACGGCGGCGCTCGCCATCGCTGTGGACCGCAGTCTGGATGATGGCATGGGGTTATCGCCCTTCATGAGCAGGAGACCTTTGTGAACGGGGGCGGGCGGTCGGCCGTACGGCACCGCCACGCGGCGGCCGGCGGTGCCGGGGACGCGAGGGGAGGGGGATCGGAAGGCGGGAGCGAGAAGTGAAGCGACAAGAAGCGAAGCGCGAAGAGGAGAGGGACGCGGCGGCAGCGGGCGGCCGGCGGCCTGCCGGATTCCGGGACCCGTGGGGCCTCAGCTACAGGACGAACCCCGACAGCTCGTGGCGCGGCGGTGCCGCATGCTGGTGTCGTCCCGCGCCGGGAGCGGACGCGCGCTGCGCTCCGCCGCCATGCGGTGGTTGGTGCTGCCGGTCATAAAAACCACAATATCCTACCTGAAGAGTAGGAAAGAAATCTGTCCACATGTCGAGACGCCGCAGGTCAACCATCATGGAGTGCGCGCGGACCGTTTCAAGGCGGGATCAGCAAGTTTCAAAGACGGGATCGGCAAGTGGCTGGACGGACCGTTTCCGGGGCCGGGAGGCGGTGCGGGCCGGTCGGATTACGGACGCCCCTATTGACACGGCCGGAGCGGGGCCAAGACACTCGCCGGAAACGAGCTCAGGGTCCGCCTATCCGGACCGGCTTGTTGTAAACGTTTACAGCACTATCGAGGAGTGACCCGATGGCCGTTACGCGATGGCGCGGGCTCGGTGTCCTGACGGCCCTGGCCCTCGTCGCCCTGCTGGCCGTACCCGGTCAGGCGCAGGTCGGCAAGGAGCGGGCGGGCACGATCACCGAGGGCTCCGCATACTCCGCCGCGCTGAGCGGGCCCATCCCGTACAACGTCTACCTCCCCTACGGCTACGGCGGCGGCGCGCGGCGCTACCCGGTGCTCTACCTGCTGCACGGCAGGGGCGACACGATGCAGGCGTGGACCCGGGTCAAGGGCACGCTGGACCAGCTGATCCGGGACGGGCGGATCCCCGCCCTCATCGCGGTCATGCCGGACGCGCCCTGGAGCGGACGCGGCAGCTGGTACGTGGACTCCCGCTACACCGGCGCCGACGAGCCCGGCCGCCCGGTGGAGACCGCGCTGACCCGTGACCTGGTGGGCCACGTCGACTCCACCTACCGCACCGCGCCGATCCGCGGCGCGCGGATGGTCGGCGGCTACTCCATGGGCGGCTACGGCGCGCTGCGCCTCACCCTGGCCCACCCGGATCTCTTCGGCGGCGCGCTCGTCCTCAGCCCCGCCGTCTACACGCCGCTGCCGCCGGCCGACTCCTCGGCCCGCGACCACGGCGCGTTCGGTCTCGGCGAGGAGAAGTTCGTCGACGAGGTGTATCGCAAGCTCAACTACCCCGATCTGCTGACCGGCGTGGACCCCGAGCTGCCCGTGCGGCTGTTCGTCGCGGTGGGCGACGACGAGTACGCCAACCCGCAGCCCGCCGACGCCCGCCACGACCTCGACTTCGAATCCGAAGTGCTCTACAACGCGGCACGGCGGGCGCCGGGCATCTCGGCGCAGATGCGCATCCTGGACGGCGGCCACGACTGGAGCGTCTGGGCGCCCGCCTTCGAGCAGGGCATGGCCGACCTCGGACCCGCGCTGAGCGTCGTCCCGCCGACCGGCCTGCCCGCGCCGCTGTACGGCACCGCCGGCACCGACTGGGCGGGCGGCGTCGCGGCGCAGGCCGACGGCTCGGTGACCCTGGGACTGGCGGCCGGCGGTCCCGTCGACGGGCAGCCGCACGCGGGCAAGCTGGACGCGGTCCTGATCCGCCGGGGCCCGGACGGCGCCACGCGGTGGACGAGGCAGCTCGGCACCGCCTCCGACGAGCGCCTGTACGGCGTCGCGGCCCTGCCCGACGGCGGCGTGCTGGCCGCCGGCTACACCAAGGGCGACCTGGACGGCCACCACCCCGGCAACACCAGCGACGACGCGTTCGTGGCGCGGCTGGACGCCGACGGCGCCGTCCGGTGGCTGACCCAGTTCGGCGTGGCCGGCACCGCCGACCGCGTCTACGGGCTCGCCGCCGCCCCGGACGGCGGCGCGTACCTGGCCGGCTACACCAAGGGCGCGCTCGCCGGCCCGAACAGCGGTGACAAGGACGCCATCCTGGTCCGGGTCGCCGCCGACGGGCAGATCGCCTGGACCCGCCAGCTCGGCGGCGCCGGCGAGGACAAGGCCAACGGCGTGGCCGCCGACGGCACCGGCGTCTCCGTGGTCGGCAGCGCCACGGCGGGACTGCCCGGCGCGCCGGCGCTCGGCGGGCTGGACGGCTGGATCGCCAGATACGGCACCGACGGCACCCCGCAGTGGGTGTCCGCCGAGGGCGGCGCCGGCGACGACCGGCTCGCCGCGGTGACGGTCACCACGGACGGTCTCACGGTGGCCACCGGCGAGAGCGGCGGCGACCTCCTGGCCGTGGCCTACACCTCCGGCAACCGGCGCAAGTGGCGCACGGCCGTCGCCACGCCGGCCCCGGACGCCGGCGCCGGCGTGGTCGCGCTGCCCGGCGGCGCCGTCGAGGTGATCGGCTACACCCGCGGCCGGATCGGGGTGGCGGCGGGCGGCGCCGACGTGCTGGCCGTACGCCTGTCGGCCGGCGGCGTGCGGCAGGCGGCCGCCCAGTTCGGCACGGCGCGCGACGACGGCGTCGACCCGTTCGCCGAGCCGGACCTGTACGCGACGTCGACCCCGGCGGGGAAGGTGCTGGTGGCCGGGCTGACCTACGGCGCACCCACCGGCGGCGCCGCGCTCGGCAACGGCGACCTGTTCCTGGCCGCCGTCGACCCCGCCACCGGCCTGCCGTGACCTGAGGACGGGGTGGCCGGGCGGCGCAGCAGGGCGCCGAGCAGGAGCAGGAGCAGCACGGCGCAGCTCCAGGCGGCCCAGTCACCCCATCTGGCGTACAGGGTCGGCGCGGTCGCCGCGGGGAGGGCGGCGGTGACCGACGCGAACGGCGCGTCCGCCGTCGGGGCCTCGGCCACGATCCGGCCCTGGGGGTCGCTGAGGACCAGCAGGCCGGCGCGGGGCGCGCGGGCCACGCTGAGGCCGCTCTCGACCCCGCGGGTGACCGCCATCCGGCTGTGCAGCCACCCGTCACGGTCGAAGTCCCAGGCCGGCGCGTACAGGGCGGTGGCGCCCCGGTTGCGGTAGTCGCGGACCAGGCCGGGGTAGTCCAGGTCCTTGCAGATGATCAGGCCCCACGGCTTGCCGGGGACGAAGGCCGGCCGGGTGCCGGTGCGCAGCCCGTCCTCCAGGCCCGGGATGAGGTGGTGCTTGACGTACTCGACCGGCGCGCCGCCGCCCGCGGGGAAGTCGAGCGCCACGTTGTACAGCTCTCCGCCGCGGGAGACGACCAGCCCGGCGATGACGTCGACCCGGTGCCTGGCGGTGATCGCGGACAGCGGAGCGGTCAGGGTCCGCAGGTCCGCGCCGTCGGCGAGGAAGGTCTTCTCCGGAGTGACCACGACGCGCGCCCCCGCCGCCGCGAGGGCCTCGATGCGGGCCGCGTAGCGCCGGACCAGGTCACGGCCCTGCGGCGTGCCGAGCCTGATCACATCGTTCGGGTGGTCGGTCGCCAGCAGCGCCACGGTGTCGCGCTGCGCGGGGGGCGGGGTGCGCAGCTGCCAGCCGCCGTACCCCAGCGCCACCGCGAGGACCGAGCCGAGGACGGCCACGAGGCGCAGCCGTCCGGCCGCGGCCGGGGCGAGCAGCGCGGCGATCCCCGACGGTACGGCCATGAGGAGGAACGTGATGCCCCAGACGCCGGCGGCCGAGGCCGTCTGCAGCACGGGCAGGACGTCGGCCTGGGTGTAGGCCAGGCTCGACCACACGCCGTGCGGTGTGATCACCGACAGGGCGTACTCCACCGTGACCCAGGCCGCGGGGACGACGAGGGCCGCCGACAGCGGGCGGCCACGCGACGTCAGGGCGCGGAAGGCGACCGACGCCAGCCCGAACAGCGACGCCGTCCCCACGAAGGAGACCGCCACCACCGGCAGCGGTAGCTCGATCGAGTTCAGCGCGTAGTCCCACAGCGGCGCCGTGCCGCCCAGCCACGCGGCGGTCCCGGCGGCGAAAGCCGTGCCCGCGCCGACTCTGGGTACGAGCGCCAGCACCGGCAGCGGGGCGAGCCAGGTGCACCACGGCACGGGGTGCAGTCCGCTGCCGGAGCAGAACAGCAGCGCCGACAGCGCGGCCGCCACGATCGCGGCGGCGGATCTCCAGATCTTCGAGTGCATGCTCCGATGCTCCGCCTGGCGCGGGCGGCGGGCATCGCCGCCGCGATCGATCCGGCGGATCACCCGTGCGGACTACGCGCCGGGCACGACGAGGCCCGCCTCGTAGGCGAAGACGACGGCCTGCACCCGGTCGCGCAGGTCGAGCTTGGTGAGGATGCGGCTGATGTGTGTTTTGACGGTGTGCTCGCTGACGACCAGCTCGGCGGCGATCTCGGCGTTGGACCTGCCGTCCGCCACCAGCCGCAGCGTCTCGATCTCGCGCTCGGTCAGCGCCGCGAGCCGGCCGGCCAGCCGCGGCGCCACGCCGTGGCCGGGCCGCCGGACCAGGTCCCGGACCAGCCGCCTGGTGATCGTCGGAGCCAGCAGGGACTCTCCGGCGGCGACCACGCGCACGGCGTGGGCCAGCTCGTCGCGGCGGATGTCCTTGAGGATGAAGCCGCTCGCCCCGGCCCGCAGCGCGTCGTAGACGTATTCGTCCAGGTCGAACATCGTCAGCACCAGCACTTTCGCGGACGTCGTCGCGCAGATGCGCCCGGTCGCCTCCACCCCGTCCATGACCGGCATCTGGATGTCCATGAGCACGACGTCCGGCTGGAGCTCCGCCGCCGCCGCGACGGCCGCGAGGCCGTCGGCCGCCTCGCCGACGACCGTGATGTCCGGCTGGGCGTCGAGGATCAGGGAGAAGCCGCCGCGGAACAGGTCCTGGTCGTCGACGATGAGGACGCGCAGCATGGGCTTCATCTAACCGGAAGCACCGCGGACACGACGAATCCCCCGGGGCCCGGCCCGGCGTGCAGGGTCCCGCCGCAGGCCGCCGCCCTCTCCCGCATGCCGGTCAGCCCGTGGCCGTCCCCGGTGTCCCCGGCGCCGCCGCCGTCGTCGGCGATCACGATCTCCAGCGACGCCCGCGTCCAGGTCAGCCGGACCCGTACGGCACCCGCGTCCGAGTGGCGCAGCACGTTCGTCAGCGCCTCCTGAACGATCCGGTAGGCGGCGACGTCGACCTCGGCGGAGATCCGGCGCGGCTGGCCCTCGCGGGCCAGCGTCGCCTTCAGCCCGGTCCGCCCGGTCCGCTCGACGAGCTCGGGGAGGGAGTCGAGCCCCGGGCGCGGTCCCCTGCCCGCGTCCTCTCCCGAGCGCAGGGTGCCGAGCAGGTCACGCAGCTGTACCAGCGCCCCGCGGCCGATCTCGCCGATCGCGTCGAAGGCCGCCTCGGCGCGCGCCGGGTCCGAGCGCATCGCCACGGGTCCCGCCTCGGCCTGCACCACCATGAGGCCGACGGAGTGGGTCACGATGTCGTGCATGTCGCGCGCGATGCGGGTGCGCTCACGCGCGGCCGCCGCGTCGCGCTCCTGGGCGAGCCTGCGGGCGCGCTCCTCCAGCTCGGCGGCCTGCGCGCGACGGGCGCGGGCGCCGGTCCCCAGGGCGTAGGCGGCGACGAGCGCCGTGACCAGGAAGCGGTAGGTCTCCGGCCCCTCCTGCGGCAGGACGAGGGAGAAGGCCGCGATCAGCCCGGCGACCGGGATCGACAGCAGGCGCTGCCGGGGTGTGCCCAGCGCCGCGATGGTGTAGAGGCTCACCATCGGCCCGTACGGCAGCAGCGGCTTCTCCCACATCACCATCACGCTCATGGCCAGCGCGACCACCAGCCCCGTCGCCATCGGGGCCCTGCGCCGCCACAGCACGGGCACCGAGGCGAGCACGGCCAGCGCCACGACCCACCACGCGCGCGGTGCGGGCAGCAGCAGGGGGACGACGGTCGCCGCGGTGACGGCCACGGTGATGGCGAGGTCGATCCGGACCGGCGGCGACTCCCGCAGCCACTGCGCCACTGTGGGACTCCTGACGTCGGTCGGTCCGCCGACCCCGCGGCCGGTTGGTCCGCCGAGCCTACGACGGCGCCGCGGTGAGCGCGTCAGCCGCCGGAGGGATCACCGGCGTCACTCCCGGGAGTGAGCCCGCGGGCCTGACAGGGGCCGCGGAAAATCGTCATGTGGACCGTTTACTGTTAGGAAAGTTTCCTTTATATTTTTGGCAACCTCCCAGCAAAGGAGTGCCGTGCCGCCCGGTCGGGCGCTGACAGACCTCGCCGATCTGCGTCCCGCCGCGCCGGCGTGGTCACGTGACCCGGATGCCGCCCGGACCGGACGGTTGTCAACCACAGGAGCTCATGCCCGAAGGAGATCGATGAATCACGACCAGGTCCGTGGCGCCGTGCTCTCGTTGTTCCGAGCCGTGATCGGACTGCTGTTCGCCTGCCATGGGGCGGCGAGCCTGTTCGGCGTCCTCGGCGGTCCGAACGGCGGCAGGCCGCCGGAGTTCGGGGCGTGGCCGGGATGGTGGGCAGCGGTGATCGAATTCGGCGGCGGGAGCCTCGTGCTGCTCGGCCTGGCCACCCGCGTCGCCGCGCTGCTCTGCTCGGGGACGATGGCCTACGCCTACTTCGTCGTCCATCAGCCGAAAGGGCTGTTCCCGATCGTCAACGGAGGCGAGCCCGCGGCGCTGTTCGCCTGGTCGTTCCTGATGCTGGCCGTGCTCGGCGGCGGCCCCTGGTCGCTGGACGCGCTCACCGCCCAGCGCCGGAACCGGGCCGCGGCACTCCCGGAAGAACAGCCCGGGGTGGCCGTCATCCGCCGGATGCCGAAGGCGCGCCTGCGCCGCAGCCTCTGACCTCCGAGGGGGCCTCGGGTCCCGCCGGAATCCGGCTCCCGGCCCCGTGTGGCCCCCTCGCGCGGCGCCAGGCCCGGGGCCGCCATCGCCGGGGCCGGGTCCGGATCCCGGTCCGCCGCCGGCCGGCCTGCGGGAGCCGGTGGCGGCCGGCGCGTCGAGGGGGTGAGGACCATGGTGGCGGCGCCGCCCTGCCCACGCTGGCACGGATGGCCGCGCTCATGGACGTCGAGCACTGATCCGCAGCGCGGCCGCCTCTCATGTCCCGGAAGGAACCGCATGTCAGCCACAGCGCGTTTCCCGCTGGAGCCCGCGCCCATTCACGTCCCCGACACCGTGCTGGAGGACCTCAAGACGTGGCTGCAGCTCACGAGGTGGCCCGACGACGCGGGCAACCACGACGGGTACTACGGCGTCAGCCGTGGCTGCCTCCAGGAACTCGCCGACTACTGGCTCGATCACTACGACTGGCGCAAGGCCGAAGCCGCGATCAACGCCTACGAGCACTACCAGGTGGGCGTCCAGGGTGTTCCGGTCCACTTCATGCGTAAGCCCGGCGTCGGTCCCGATCCCACGCCGCTCATCCTCACGCACGGCTGGCCGTGGACCTTCTGGCACTGGTCGAAGGTCGTCGACCCCCTCGCCGCCTTCGGCGGAGACCCGGCCGACGCGTTCGACGTCATCGTCCCCTCCCTGCCCGGCTTCGGCTTCTCCACCCCGCTGCCGGGCCATCCCGACATGAACTTCTGGAAGGTCGCCGACCTCTGGCACACCTTGATGACCGGCATCCTCGGCCACCGGAAGTACGCCGCCGGCGGATGCGACATCGGCGCCCTGGTCACCGGCCAGCTCGGCCACAAGTACGCCGGCGAACTGCACGGCATCCACATCGGCTCCGGCCAGAAGCTCACCTTCTTCAACGGCGACCGGGCCTGGGACTTCAGCGGCGGCCGGCCGATCCCCGAGGGCCTGCCCGAGCCCGTGCGCCGGCGGCTCGTCTCCCTGGAGCGGCGCTTCGCCGCTCACCTGGCCGTCCACGTCCTCGATCCCAGCACCCTCGCCTACGGGCTCACCGACTCGATCGAGGCCCCACCGGCATCACCTTCGTCGGCTACGAGAACCCGCCCGGCGTCACCACCGCCGAGCAGCGGATCCAGAGCTGGCTGGCCAGCGACCGCGCCGCCTGGTACGACCACGTCAACCTCACCGTCCACGAGAGCGGCGGCCCCTTCATCCCATGGGAGATCCCCGACGGCTGGGTCGATGACCTGCGTCGCACCTTCCGCGGCCGACGCTGAAGCACGCTGTCGGAGATCGCCGCCGGAGCCCCCGTCCGCCCTTCCTGGATCCCACGGGTCCGATGACGTGGCTCGCACCTGACCGTGGCGTCGTTACGCTCCCGGACCTGGAAGCCGTCCAGTCCCAGCAGGTGGCGGTGGTGTCCTTGGTGAACCAGTGGGTCCGGGCGTAGCGGCGGGGTGGGGCGGCCTGCCCGGCATGGACCCGACCCCTCAAGGATCGAGTCTCCGCTGGACTCGGAACGGTTCGCAACGTGGCGCACTCACATGCGCGGATGTCACTCATCCGGCTGACGTCGCCTTTTCCCGATCTTCCGCACCGACCACATGACGAGGACCATGAGTCCCAACAGGGCCGGCAGGGCGAGCGTGCCGATGAGTACGGGACCGCGGCCCCCCAGCACGTCCGCCAGCCACGGCAGGTCGAACAGCGCGGACACGCCGAAGATCACACCGAATCCGATCAACCCCAAGGCCGTCGTGAAGGCGAAATGTGTGACTGCTTCCCGCAGGCGGACCATCCGGCACCTTCCGTCGTCCACCCGATTCTCGCCGATGGCGGGCAAGGGCACATGACAGTCCGGTAAGCAGGTTCATGCTCGGAACGGGAGCGGCGACCCACGGGGACGAGGGGGCGCCGACGGCCGGCGGAGACGGCGGAGCCCTTCCACCGGTGCGGGTGGAAGGGCTCCGGGTCAGGGGGTCAGCCAGGGGGCCGGCCAGAGGGTCAGCCCGGGGGGAAGTTGCCGTTCTTGGCGACCGGCAGGGCCAGCTGGCTGGCACCGGTGAGGACGGCCTGCTCTATCGGGAGTCCGGCGAGGACGGGGTTGATGTGCCGCAGCGTCAGCGAGACCGTGGGCAGGGCCGGGGTGGCGAGGTCGAACTTCTCCAGGTCGATCCACCGGACGATGTTGAACACCTCACTCGGGATGTTGTCGCCGGCCTTCTGCACCGGGACGCACAGCTGGCGGGCGTAGAGGACCTGCGCGCCGTGCGTGGGGATCATCGGGGCCAGGACGGGGTTGAGCTGGCGCAGGGACAGCTGCTGGTTCAACGGGGCGTTGGGCGTGATGCCGTAGCACTTGAGGTCGATGTGGCGGGCGAGCGACAGCACCTCGGGGGGTGGGGCCACGTTGTTCTTGATGACCGGCACGCACAGTTGCTGCGGGGTGTTCATGGAGATCTGCGTGCGCGGCAGGCTCTGGAACAGCGGGTTGAGGTGGCTGAGCACGAGGCCCGTGGTCACCGTGGTGCCGGAGATCTTGTAGCAGGCCAGGTCGATGTACTTGATGAAGTCGATCGCGGGCGACGGCGGGACCTGGGTGTTCTTGGCGACCGGCACGCACAGCTGCTCGCGCTGGCCGAGGGTGACGGTCTCGATCGGCAGGGTGCTGAGCACAGGGTTGATGTGCCGCAGCGTCAGCGTGGTGGTCGGAGGCTGGTACGGGTTGGTCTTGAAGCATTCAAGATCGAGGAAGGCGGTCAGACTCTTCGGTGTCGGCAGCGCGAGGGCGGTGGCGGGCGGCACGCAGAGGAATACCACGGCGAGCATCGCGACGGCGGCCGATGCGAGGCGCCGGAGCATCGATTTTCTACGCCCGTGAATTTCAGTTACGGATCGGTCCATTGCGGCTCCAAAATTTGGGGCAGGCCTCCTTGCCACCGAGTGTGTGCCGCCGCGGCCGGACTTACAATATCGCTGGCCATTTTTGTCGTACTCGAAATTCGGGTCGGCGGGCCAGGGAGTTGTTAACAGGCATAAAAGCGTTGTTGGTTCGCTGAGAATCGGGGCACGGTGGCTTTGTCGAGGATTTATGAATTCCGTCGCGGGTACTCAAGATCGATATGCGGCGGGAGCCGATCGTGCGGAACGTCTGCCCGATGATCGACGCCCCGACCGGTGGGCACACCGAGATCGAGCCGCTGCTCAGGGAGGGGGCGCAGGGCATCCTCGACGTGGTCGAGCGTCGCCGGAGCGGCACGCGCTGGTCGGTGGCGCTCGCGCTCGGCCTCCGGCAGCGTGAGGCGCTGGGCGTCCGGTGGAAGGCTGGGCGTCCGGTGGAAGTGCGTGGATCTGGGCAGGGCGCGATCCGGATCTTCTGGCGGCTCCAGCGGCTCCGCCGCCGGCACGGCTGCAAGGGCCCGCACGGCTGCGGTGATCGCCTCCACCACCGCCCCTGCCCGACGGGCTGCACCAGAGGCAGGCGCGCCGGCGGTTGGAGGTTCACCAAACCCGGGGAGACGTCCGGCAAACCCGGGGGAGACGTTCGGCAAGCCCGGTGAGAAAGGAAAGCGGCCCGCCATTCCTCCCCCTTTTATGGCCCTCCTGAAGTGCCGCAGAGAGGCGCAGAAAGCCGAATGGTAAGCGGTGGGAAGAAGTGGCGGGATCGGAATCTCGTGTGGTGCGCGCCGGGCGGAAGTCCCATCGACGCGAAAGACGGCCGGGACGAGTGAAAAGGGACTCCCGAAGCTCGCCGAGAGCGACAAGGGCGCCCGCGTTCATGACGCCCGCTCCGCTGCTCCGGGGGCAAGGCGTGGACATTGCTCCGGGGGGCGAGGTGCGGACGTCCGGGTCGCTCAGGTGCTCCTCGATGAGGTTCTGCCGCACTCCGACGGAGTAGCCCGCCGCCCCGTCGGACGTGCGACGAGCACATTCAGGGATGACAGTCAGCGACGACCATCATGTCTGGATCATCCGGCCTTTTCAGGACATCATCGATCCAGCCGTCCCCTGAGCGGATCTGGTGAAAGCGGAACACGACACAGGTTTCGTTCGCACTGATGACACATCGGACGGGGACCGGCTCCAGTAGCGCTCGGACAAGACTGAACACGCCGTCGGCCACAGCCAGACCGAACCTCATCAACACGACCTGATCTTCGTAGCCGATCTGAGGCTGCCCATCGAGGTTCGCCACATGTACCGGCGCGTAGTCCTCCAGATGGAAAGCGTTGACGTACCACTCGTAGCCCGACAGATCCTGCCAGCCCATCTTGGCGATCGCCGCCTGAGCGGAAGCCGGCACGCCCACCCATTGACCGACGTGCTCGGTGAATATCCAGGCGCCCTCGTTGTAGGTGAGTCCCTCGGCGAACTTGTCGCGGAGATCCTGGCCGAGGTCGGGAACGGCGGGTGGTGGATCGACAGTCGTCAGTGGTTGAAGCGCGGACGCCGCTGCTCCGTTCATCCGGATGGTGAGCACCGTGGGCACGGTACCGGCTCCGATCTCAGGCCGCTACGGACAGCGGAGCATGGCCGCCCGAGCGGTCACCCCGGCGAGACATCAGCGGCTCATCGCCGCACAGAGAAGTCTCCACGGTTTCAGGGGATTGCCACCTTTCCAACGTGACGGGAAGGATCGTCCAGACCGAAATCAGTCCCCAGACGCGCCCGATCCCTACCGTGACCTGGAAGCTCCCGACTTTGGGCTGATCGCGCGGACCCAGCGGATGGCCAACACCGGCGAACCCTCCAGCCTTCGGCGGATAGACCCATGATCTTCAGATTTCGATCCGATCGGGCAAGGGTATGGAAGGCTGGACATATGGCGGTTGAGTGGTCCCGGCAGGAAGTCCTCGAAGCGGTCAGGACGTGCTTGCTACGTGTGGGCGCTGTGACAGCCGGGTGCTCCGTCGTCGATGTCAGGGCGGAGCCCGACGGCATGCTGGTGATCTTCCGCTGGCAGCGAGATCCGAACACGTACGCCATCAAGGTCGGGTTTCCGACGGCGCCGAAGAGTTTGGTGACCGGCGAGCCGGTGACCTCGGTGGACGGGTGGGCCGCAGACGTCGCCTTTCACCTCGCGGAGGAACTCGGGACCGGGCTGGTCCGCCGAAGCCGCCGGATGATCCGAGATGGCTACGTCGTGTTGGACACCCACGATGCTCCAGACGTCTGCCCCGCCGGGTTCGCGATCGATTCGGTGCCACTCGACGACGAGGTCGTGCTCTGCCCCTCGCCGCGGCAAGGGGATGGCCAGGAGAGGGGCTGTCCCATTCCGGGATCGCCGTCGGCATCGATCTTTCCGCCTGCGTCCGAGGCCGGCTACTGGTTGGCCAAGGCGGGGATGGATGTCACCATTCCCAGACAGCTGATCGTCGAGGCCAGGCTTGCCTGCTGGCTCCAGGCCTACGTCGACAACGCCCACGGGGAACCTTCTGTCGGTCATGCAGTCGCGTCCTGGGAGGACAAGCAGCACAGCGCCGTCCGTCTCGACCTGGTGCACATCCAGCCCGGCGTCCCCTCGGAGGTAGGCGATGCGCTGGTGCGTCTGACGGTCTGCGAGGTGGCCGAGGCCGGTGCCCTGCGCGTGGTCACCGCCATCGACGTTCCCGAACTTCACGGACTGGGGTTCCAGCCCGCGAACGGCGGCGGCCTTGCGCTTCACACCAGGAACGCTGAACCGCCACCGGACCCCATGGCCAGGGGCTGACCCGAAGCGAGACGGCCACAGAGCTTGACGGCTCAGGCAGGTCGGGCGTCTGCGACCGTCGGATGAGAAGGGGATCGGTCGTTGAGGCTCCGTAATGCGATGGCCTGCGGCTATGACCCATGGCATGGTGAGTGCGATGAAGATCATTCCGCCTGTGTTCCGCAGCGGTCGCACCCGTACGCCTCCGAACGTGGTCGACGCATGTGATGGCCCCGCTGCCGCTCACCGGTTGATCCGGGTCACAACCGAACGGCTCAGCGCCGCCCAGCAGGAGGTCGCCGAGCTGGCCCGGATGCGCCGCCGTGTCATCCAGGAACTGCACACGCAGGGCGTCTCCTATGCCCAGCTCGCCGAGCAGGCCGGCCTCTCGCGTGGTCGCATCCACCAGATCAAGCACAAGTCATGGGCGCGCTGGATGAATCCGATCCGGTCCTGGAGTGGGTCAAGAACGGTGCGTGGACCCTGCGGGATCGCCGCACGGGAGAGAGCTACCGTTAGGGTGAGGACTCCGATCCGGCGCGACCGGTCGACCACACCTACCTCGGGCGACCGGCCCGGCCGGGCGGCAACGGCCTGGGCTTCACCGGCATCCACCCGCAAGGCACCCTCGGCGTGGTCGATCTGCTCACCTCCGGGATCGCCGCCCTGCGGGGGCAGGTCGGCGAAAACCGCTTCTCCACCGTGGTGGGGGTGGAATACGACCCGGTCCACCGTGGTGGGGGTGGAATACGACCCGGCGACCGGGGAAGCGGTCAGAGCGGAACCGGCCAGCCCGCTCTACCGGCACGAGGAGACCTGAACCCGATGCGTGTCACCTTCGCCACCCAAGCAGTTCCCGGCCGTCCGAATGAGGACTTCGTCGGTGCCACGCCGGACGCGATCGTCCTGCTCGACGGTGCCGGCACCCCGCCCGGCTCGGAATCCGGCTGCCTTCACGGTGTCGCCTGGTACGCGCGCTCCCTCGGCTCCACCCTTCTGGCCGGCCTGGCCCAGGACGGCAAGCCGCTGACCGAGATCCTGGCCGAGGGCATCAAGGCCGTGGCCTCCCTGCACGACTTCGTCTGCGACCTGACCCATCCCGGATCGCCCTCGGCCACCGTGGTCATGCTCCGCCGTACGGCTGACGCGCTGGATTTCCTCGTCCTGGCCGACTCCGTCCTCATCCTCGACGTGATCGGTACGGCGGAGCCGATGGTCGTCTGCGACGACCGGGAGGCCCAGATCGGCGCGGCCCACCGGACGGCCATGGACGCGCTCGCCTCCGGCAGCCCCGGGCATGTCTCGGCCCACCGTGCCTACGTGGAGGCCCTGCGTGATCACCGTAACCGCGACGGCGGGTTCTGGGTCGCCGCCGTCGACCCCCTCGCCGCCGAACAGGCCCTCACCGGAACGGTTCCCGCCGCCCGTGTGCGCGCCGCCGCGCTGCTCAGTGACGGAGCATCCCGCCTCGTCGACCGCTTCCGCCTGGCCACCTGGCGACAGGCCCTCGACCTGCTCGACGACTCCGGCCCTGACGGGCTGATCCGCCGAGTCCGCGAGGCCGAACACAGCGATCCGGACGGCTCCCGCTGGCCACGCGGTAAGGCACACGATGACGCCACGGCCGTCTCTTGCCACATCTGACCGCTGCTCCACGCACCAGCCGCCCCCGAGATCACGGAGTCGAACGCCACAGTGAACTTGGGATCTCGGTCTCGGATGAGGAAGCGAAACGAGCCGATCCGCCTCCCGAGGTCCATGAGCAGGTTGCGGGCTTGCTGAGCCGTCCAGGCACCGGTCGGGTTGGCGGTGACGCCGAGGATGTGCACGTGCCGGGTGGCCCTCGATGACGGACAGCACGTACAGGCGCTTCAAGAGCGTCTAACGGAATGAAGCGGTCTTCTTCCGGTGCCCGCTGGACGGATGAGGTTGTCGGTACGCGCAGGGTTGACGCGCTGCGGTTGGCACGTATCTTTCATTTAGGAAAGTTTCCTAAGAATTCTCTCTGTTGCGGATCCCCGAAGTAAGGCGCGAATCGGGGCGTACGGAACGTGAAACGGCCATCCGGTACCAGTACTAGGAGAGGGTATGAGAAGAACCCTGCGCGTCCTCGCCGCGACCGTGCTCGCGGCGGGAGCCGTTACCGTCGGGTCAAGTGTGCTGAGCCCGGCGTCGGCGGGGGTCAACGACTGTGATTACACCTTCGGTCAGAACTCGTTCTCCGCCCGATGCGCGACGAACGGTCCCGCCTACGAGTTTCGCGCGTGGGTCCAGTGCATCAACGGTCGCAGGGACGGCGGCTGGGTGACGACCAACAGCGGCCAGTGGAGCATGGCGAGCTGCGGACCATGGTGGATCGACCGCCTGAGCTACGGCATGGACGTGCGCCCGCTCTCCTGACGCGGGTACGGCGGTACCGCCACGAGGGGCGGTACCGCCGGGGCGTGGCCGGCTGCGGTGCTTGCGGCGAAGAGCTCCAGAGACAACCGGCTGGCGTCCCTCACAATGAAAGGGATGTCAATCACTCCTTCTGCGCGTGCCATGGCCTCTCTGCATGGCCTGGCCCTCGGCGACGCCTTTGGTTCCCAGTTCTTCGTTCCGGCCAATCGTCACGCTCTCTCCGGCCGTCTGCTTCCGCCTGACCCATGGCAGTGGACCGATGACACCGAGATGGCGTGCTCCATCTATCGCGTCCTGGCTGATCATGGTGTTGTCGAACAGGACAGGCTCGCTGCGAGTTTCGCGGGCCGCCACGACTTCGATCGTGGATACGGCCCGGCCACCAATCGGATGCTCCGCCTAATCCGTGAAGGAGGCGACTGGCGGACACTTTCGTCCGAGTTGTTCGACGGCAAAGGCTCGTGGGGCAACGGCGCTGCGATGCGGGTGGCACCACTTGGTGCCTGGCTCGCTGAGGATCTCGCGGAAGTCGTTCGACAGGCAGCCTTGTCGGCGCAGGTCACTCACACGCACCCGGAAGCGGTGGCCGGCGCCGTGGCCGTGGCCGTGGCCGCGGCGACGGCGGTCAGGGAGCCCGATCTCTCCCCAGGGCGGTTTCTCGACAGGGTCAGGGAACATGTGCCCGCGAGCATGGTCCAGGAAGGTATCGCCGAGGCTCGCCAACTCCTCACCATCAGAGATCCCGTGCTTGCCGCCCAGGTGCTGGGGAACGGGCGGCAGGTCAGTGCGCACGACACGGTTCCCTTCACGCTCTGGGTGACGGCTCGCGAACGTCATGACTTCGAAGCGGCCATGTGGACCACCGCGACAGCCGGAGGTGATGTCGACACCACCTGCGCCATCGTCGGCGGCATCGTCGCGGCTTCAGGCACCGCCGGCTTCCTCCCTCCGGAGTGGAGGAGGAGATGCGAACCGCTACCGGACTGGGCGGGTGCTCCACCGCTCGACCCGTGAGCCGGGCGCCTCGCCGTGGGAAGGCATCGGGAAGGATCAACCGCAGACGGCCGGTGAGAGCCGTGGGCAGCCGGACATGAGAAACCCCCGCGTGGCTGCGTCAGTGCAGGTCAGGCAGGGGTTTCCGCTGGTCCTGGTGGCGCGCCCTGCAGGATTCGAACCTGCGACCGTCGGATTAGAAGTGGAACGCTGTTTCTCGGCTCGATGACGCGATGACCTGCTGTCAATCCATGTGATCTTATGGAGGGGCAGGTCGGCGTTCCGCGCATGTTCCGGATCTTGCTTCTAGCCGTAGGGGTTTAACAGTGCGCGCGTCTATCGATGGCACACGATGCATCCAGGACCGCTGAATGCCTTGCCTAGATCACACATGACCTCGGCAAGCTGTCCCTCGTCTTCCCGAGAAACCCCTCGATTGGTGTGCATGGGTGTGCCAGCTGTGAAATGGTCGCCGACCATGCAGATGCGGCCACGCAGGACTGCTGCGATCTCTCGATCATCGGTGAGCGGGCTTGCCTGGACAACCGGGCTGACATATGTGTGAGGCACCGATTGCTGGAGGACACCTGTGGCGCCCAACCGCTGGCCGGCCGGCACCTTTATGCACCGTCTGACGGACGACTTATGTTCAGAACTCCTCGAAATCGGCACCCTGCGCACGTTCCCTCCCGGGCACATCCTGATCAGCCAAGGAGATCGCGGCACATCGGTCTGGCTTCTATTGGACGCACTGGTCAAGGTCACCGGGATCGTTGAGAACGGCGTGGAGGCGACGCTGGCTATCCGGGTATCAGGCGACATCGTCGGCGATATGTCCGCCATGGATGGGTCGCCACGGTCGGCTACCGTGGCCACGTGTGGGCGCGCGGTCTGCCAGCAGATAAAGGGCCCCGTGTTCCGTTCTTTCGTGGCACGGCGACCGGCAGCAGCGCTGGCTCTGGCCCAAGTCGTCGCCGACCGGCTGCGGTGGGCTAATCAGC
The DNA here is from genome assembly GCF_055586905.1 of Streptosporangium sp. NPDC048886. Taxonomy (NCBI): domain Bacteria; kingdom Bacillati; phylum Actinomycetota; class Actinomycetes; order Streptosporangiales; family Streptosporangiaceae; genus Streptosporangium; species Streptosporangium sp. NPDC048886. The sequence goes on along the minus strand of NZ_JBVJHH010000018.1, from coordinate 147,763 downwards.
GACGGCTCGATTTCGCTGGATATGAGACGAAGATCTGCCTGGCACGCGTGCTAATTGCGCTGATCTCGCGGCACGGCCGAGCCACGGATGACGGTGTGAGCATTGGCGTACCGCTCACCAGGGCCGAATTAGGCATGCTGGTGGGGGCGAAGGAGATCACGGCACAGAAGGCGCTGCGTGAGCTGGCCGCGGAGGGACTCATCCTGCGGGGACACCGCGACGTGATTGTGAAGAACCCGGTCGAACTAACCAAGATCGCCGACCTTCCCTTACTCGCCAAGCCATATTTATAAGGCTTCATCCGCCTGGTCATGCCTCACCGTTGAGCCCACACGCTCATTGGAGATGACATGGCCATACACGACTACCGCGTCCTGCTCACCGCCGACATCGAGAACTACGGCAGTCGTACCGACGCCCAGCATCGAACCCTCCAGTCAGGCCTGATCACAGCGATCGACACAGCAGCAGACCGCGTCGGCCTGGACCGCCAGTCCTGGGAGGTTCAGATGGGAGGTGACTCTTTGACCGCTGTCCTTCCTGCCGAACCAGGCCCTTTCGTCACTATTCCTCTTCTCCTCGACCGGTTCTTGACCGAGATGGACTTGGCCATCGCGGTGCACAACAGCCAGCGCGCCGATCCCACCTGGGCGCGAATGAGGGTACGGCTGGCCGTACACGTCGGGCCGCTCTACTTGGGCGGCGCGGCGGGATGGCCGGGACAGCACGCCGTTCAACCCGCAAGATTGCGTGACTCGGCACCGATCCGGGCCGCTCTCGACACCTTCCGCGACGCCGACCTGGCGCTGATCATCTCTCGGGAGGTGTTCCGCGACTACGTGTCTCAAGGGCCGGGGCAGCCGAGGCCATCGGAGTTCCTGGAGGTGGCCGTGGCAGAGAAGAAGCAGGCGTACCAGGCGTACTTGTATGTTCCGCACTTCGATGTCCATGCCATGGAGATTCCCGCACCCTCGCCCTTCAGGGAGGAGGCGACACCGCCACCTCCATCAACAATCGGATCGATTAAAAATCGAGTGAAGGGGGGTGATGTCAACATTGCACAGCGAGATCTGAACGTCTCGTATGACCCGAAGCGGAGGAAGAAGTGAGCGACTCTCCGCCCGAAGAAGAAAACCCCGAGGTTCCGCACCCAGAAGACAAACATCTTCAGGACGCTCCTTCTGAGGAAGCGGCCAAAACTTCCGAGGAGCCGGAGCACGGAAAATCGGTCCGCGAAGAGATGACCGCGTCAGGACAGGAGTGGCTCGAACGCAGGCAGAGCCTGGATGACCTGTTCGCCGACGAGCGGCCCAGCGTCGGCACGCGCAATTTGATCGGACGCGTGACGAACCGCGTCAAGGATGGAAATGTCTGGCTGGCCCAGCGTGACATCCATATAGACCAGGGACGTCCACAACCGACCGAGACGATTCACGCCCTATCGGACGGCGAAATCGAGGATCTGCGGCGAACACTGGTACCAACTCAGTCGCAGGCGGAAACACGCAAGCTGCTCGATGGCGAATGCCTGGTCCTGCTCGGCGGCGCAACGGAGACCGGAAAGGCGACCACGGCCCTGGCGGCGATGCTCGACTGGGGCGGCAGGGCAAACTGGATCATCCCGCATGGGGCAAGCATGCCGAATCCGCGTGACTGGAAACTGGAGGCAGGCCAGAGCTACTTGCTGGACCTCGTGGACACCCCCGACTGCGTGGACAGAGTGACCACGAATCTCAAGCGTGCCGGCGTCAACGCTGAGAGCAGGGTGATAGTCCTCGTGCCCGAGCACACCAGATCCTCCGTCGCGCCGGTGATCGACCACGATCCGCCGCCGAATGGCAGAGTCTTCGCAAAGCATCTGTCCGCCCAGGCATCAGGTATACGCCTTGCTCCGGACGACCAGCGACTCCTCGACGAGGAGTTACGCGCGTACTCCGCACCCTGGCAGGTCGTCGATCTGGCTAAGCAGGTGGCCGCCACGATACAGTCCGGCACCCCCATCGACGTCATGCTGAATAGGCGATTCCATCGAATGCGGGCGAAGGTGGGCAACGATCTCGATAAGCGCCGGCCGATCCTGGGGCGCTGCTTCATGACGAGCATCGCCGTACTCCACGGACTACCCGAGGCAGAAGTCTCTGGTGCGGCGCTAGCCCTGGCCGAGCGGCTCGATGAGAAATGGCGTCGTGATAGGTCACCGAGACCGGTCCAGCTATGGGAAGGACTGCCTCTTTGGCTCAGTTATGCGGATGCCGAGGCCACACCCGCAGGGCCTGGGGGTGGGCGAATCATGAAGTTGAGGCGCCCAAAGCTGGCGGCAGTCATGCTTCGCGTCATCTGGGAGGATCAGCCGACCATCCGTGACTCCCTCATCGACTGGCTGCTCTGGCTCGGCGACGAGGGCTCCTGGCTCACAAGGATCAAGGTCGGACACGCAGTCGGGAAGCTAGCAACCTTTGACTTCGACACCGTGGACAAACGGTTCCTGCAGGTATGGAGTCGTTCCCAACGCGCGCGCGATCACCAGCTCGCGGCCCTGGCCCTTGAGGCCGCCGCCGAAGACCCGTCTCTGACACGTCGCATTCACCTCCATCTCCGCTCGATGATCGGCGGAAGGGAAGCAGAGAAGGCAATCGCGATCCGCGCCTACGCTTCATCGGTCGGTCTGTCTGCACCCGACCAAGCACTCGCTGCGTTCAGAAGTCTGGTACTCACCCAGGGCGTCAAGTTTCACCAGGACGTAGCCCAGTCCATCGCTTACCTGTACCGCACCGATACGGCTCACACCATCTTGAACCACCTCGCCAACTGGGTCAGAGACGGAGGACCGGCTGGCCGTCGCAGCGCCGCCCTTGCCTTCGTACGGCTAGCCGCACCAGTCATCCCAACCCTGGAACGGCCGGAGCTGAGCCAGCTTGATTCTCATCCCTCACTGGTGACGCTCTGGCGTAACGCGCTCAGTCAGGAGGAAGGAGAGCGTCTAATCGTGCCAGAGTCCTGGGATCTGCTGCTGAGCGAGTGGCTGCGGCACTACGACAAGCGATCCGCCGTGCGGGAGATTACAGACAAGATCTTCAGCCTAAGCGACGGGTGGAACACCAAACGAGCACTGCTCTACCTACGGCTTTGGCGTTACCAGGGTGAGATCTCTGCCGAGCTTTACCACCACCTGCGCCCACTCGTTCACAGGAGCTGATCTCATGCGCAAATGGCTGGAACCAATGCTTTACCACGCCTACCAGAATGAGCCCGAGGCCGCGCCGCCAACGAACATCGAGCCATTCACATTCGACTCGCCCGCCAAGGGCGACGCCTATGACTTCTCCGTCACGCTACACCGGACCGCGAGATCGGCTGCGAGACAGGCCCGCACCGTTCTCAATGATGAAACGCCTGAGATCGAGGCAGTTCTTCAGCGGGCCTTTGAAGAGGTCCGGTCGATCACTCGCCAGTTCGAGATCACTGAGGCGGGCGCGGCGGAGCTCGCGACTAACCAACGACTCGCCTCGGTGGCAAGTGCAATGACCGGGAGCTACCGGTGGACAGTCAGAGCTGAGGTGAACGTTTCTGAGGAGGTAAGGCAGATCAACCGGGAAGCCTACAGGAAACAGCACGCCATACAGTCCGAAGCTGCCGCAGCGCTACTCCATATCGAGAGCACTGACAGGGTCAGACTAAAATGGCAAGAATTCCTCGCTGCCGTCGAAGGAAGCGACAGGGTGGTGCATGCGATTCAACTTGCTGCCGATCGCACGCAGTTGCCGCAGATCATCAGAGGTTTTGTCGAGCAGCGGGAACAAGGCGCGCAAGAACTGCTCAGCACCGTCGACAGGATCATGCAGAATTACCAGGCGCTAGACATGCTCGACTTCGTCGCCAGCAACGAGACAGTTCTGCGTAGGACCCTAGAGCTTCTCGGCCTTCCCGTTCCATCGCTTCAGGACGAAACCATGTTGGTAGGCGAGGCGTGACCCGCCTGTCAGAGGACTAGATGATTGCTTCCAAGGCGTGGGCTGCGTGGGCTTGAACCCGACGTAACGGGAAGTTCTAGCGTTGCTGTTGCGCCGTCGGTGCGGTGTCAGCGTGTGTAGAGACCGTCGAGGCGGCCGCGGGCCAGGACCGAACCGATTACGGCGGCGAGCACCGCCCTGGGCTTGGCCGTGTCCAGCGTTGCGTCGCCTTTCGCCGAGGTGATAGCGGTGGACAGGGCGAACAGTTGGGCCCTGCCGACGTTGCGAGCGGCGGCTGGGGCCGCCGTGACGCGCAAGGCTGGTTTCCGCTCACCGTGCAGCACCATGGGGGACTGTCTCATCGGGCTCCGGCAGTACGCCAATATTGAGGAAGGGTGCTGTGGCCGATGCCGTGCGGGCCTTGGTGCCGGTTGGGCCACTCCCTCACCAGCGGACGGCCGTGAAGTCGATCGGCCTGGGCCGTAGCAGTCGCGTGCGTTCGGCCAGCGCTCGCAGCCGCCGGGACATCTCGTCGACGGCCAGGCGTTGGCGGTCACCGTGGCCTGGCAGGATCCATTCGAATCGCAGCCGTCCGGCCGTCCTGGCCAAGGAGATGGCCAACTCCTCGATGGAGTACCAGGTCACGCTGTCCGCGACTTCCAGATCACCGGTGGTGCGCGACCAGTAGAAGCTGTCTCCGCTGAAGCAGTACCGGTCATCCGCGAGGTAGAGCACACTGCCCCGGGTGTGGCCGGGCAGTGGATGGGCGGTGACCCCCTCGCTGATCTCCAGAGGTTCCAGGCCCCGGATCACCCGGTCCGCGTCCGGTGCCGCGTCGAGGTCGCCCTCGTGGATCCACAGGTGAGCGCCGAAATGGTCCGCATAGCGGCGGCCGTGTGCGGCGTGGTCTCGGTGTGTGAGCAGCACATCGGTGACCAGACCTGATGCCGCGTAACGCTCGGCGAGTTCACGGCTCCAGCGCGGTGTGTCGATCATCATGACCGTGCCGGACGGACGCAGCAGCAGGTAGGAGTTGGCCCCGGCGGTGTGTCGGGAGTTGTGCCCGCACATCAGTACGCCGTTGTCCAAGGCCATCGGAAAAGGGTCGAGCGCCTGGTTCGGCGGCCCGGACGCCGGGTGGATCGAGCGTGTGGGGCAGGCGAAGGCGGCCGCGTGGAGGCGCCGTGTCTCCGCCTCATCGTTCGGCGGGCGCAGGATCTGCGACCTTCCGCCGACCTCGCCGATCAGGTCGGGCGCGAGCTGCCGGGCGGCATCGCAGTTGATGCAGCGGTCGTCCACGTACCAGCCGTCCACGGCGGGACTCCTTCCAAGGGGGACCCAGACCAGGGCCGCCGTTGCCTCTCCAAGTCGCAGAGGCAATGCATCGGATACAGTAACTGCATAGCTAAGTATCTCAATTGCGAAGATAAATGGAACCCCACATGCCCGTCAAACCACAGGACGACCAGAACGACGAACTGGCCAACCGGATCGTTGCCTCCATGACGGACCTCGCCGGAGCCCTGGGACGACTGAACGACCTGATCGCCCAACATCTCGGCATCGCACAGACCGATCTGCTCTGCCTGCACGTACTCAACCGCGCCGGAGCCTGCACCGCCGGCGCACTCAGCTCTCAGCTCGGGCGTACCACTGGCGCGGTCACGCACATGCTCGACCGTCTGGAGAAGGCGGGATACGTCCGGCGTAAACCCGACCCGCGGGACCGCCGCCGCGTACTCGTCGAAGCCTCGGCCCCAGGACTCGAACGGATCGCTTCGTTCTACGACGGGATCGACGCTCGCAGCCGCCGTTTGATGGCCACCTTCTCCGGAGACCAACTGGCGGCGATCCACACCTTCCTTCTCGGCAGTTACGAAAGTGCCGCCGAAGAGTGTGATCACCTGACTCGGTAACGAGGGCCCACCTCGCACCATGTTCCTTAGCCTGGGGGGACGGAGACATCGGTGAAGCCGGACCTCGACAGCTTGGCCACCGCACTGTACGTGAGATCCGACGACCTGCTGAAACAATCACCTCAGCTGGCACCCTGGCGCCCGTCGGTGGGCATCACACCGAAGCTCAGCGACGCGGAGCTGGTCACGCTGGCGGTGCCGCAGGCCTTGTTGGGCTTCACCTCCGAGCGGCGGTGGATCCGTCATGCCCGCGCTCACCTACGGAATCTGTTCCCGTACCTACCGATGGCTCCCGGCTACAACAAGCGGCTGCGCAAGGCGGCGGGCCTGCTCCAGCAGACCACACGGCTACTGGCGATCGACACCACGCTGTGGAGCGACGATGTCTGGGTGGTGGACTCCACCCCGGTGGTGAGCTTGCTCCGTTTTGGCGGACACCTTTGGTGTGGTGGTCAGGCCATATGCGCGGCCTCGTAGGCGGCGGGACTACGGTGACCGAGGCTGCTGTGTAACCGGTGCAGGTTGTACCAGCCCTCGATGAACTCGAAGATCGCGCTGCGGGCCGCGGCACGGCTGGGCCAGGGACGATCGCCGAGCAGTTCGCCCTTCAAGGTGGCGAGGAACGATTCGGCCAGGGCGTTGTCCCAGCACTGGCCGGTCCGGCCGACCGACAGCCGCACTCCGAGCCGGCCGGCCAACTCGGCGAAGGCGCCGCTGGTGTATCGGCAGCCGCGATCCGAATGAAAGATCACCATCGGTGACGGCCCTGCAATCCGGCCGCTCTCATCAGCCGCGCTACTGGGCGCCGGCCGCAGCTGGCCCCTTCTCGTTGCGAGACGGCGTGAATGCGCGGAGCGCCGTAGGTGCCGTGCGAGTGCCGATGGATCTCGGTGATGCGCTCAGCCAGGTGCCCATCACGCACCGCACGAGGGCCAGATACGCCCGGACGACGGGCATGGAAGGCGGCTCGGGAGACCTCCAGCGGCTCACACGCCCGTTTGACGTTGTGTCCGCTCTGCTTTTCCGCCTCGTTGAAGGGATGCACCCTCACCGGGTCTCCGCGAAGAAAGCCGTCTCAGATTCAGACGATCAACGCAACGCTGCTGGTGGATGGGTGGATCGTGGCTCGGATGGGTCGAAGTCCTCGGCAACCTGGCCGATCGAACGGTCACCTCGCTGGCACAACTCGACGATCTCGGTCTTGAACTCGCGGGTGAACGAACGGCGAGGGCGCGGTTCTTCTCCCCCATGCTCTCCATCATGGACATCCTTCCGGGGACGAGCCCCTGATCTCGGATGTCCGTCAAACCGGATTAAGCCCAGTTCCGCGACCGGTGGCATACGGCTGCAACCGACTGCCTGCGGCTGCATGGGCCGTGCGGGCCGTACACATGCAGAAGACCAGGTCAGAGTGGAGATGACCTGGTCTTGGTGGCGCGCCCTGCAGGATTCGAACCTGCGACCGTCGGATTAGAAGTCAGGAGCGCAACAGGGTATGCCTCTGTCGCTCACCTGGGAGAACTCTCTAGGAGAGCCTCGGCGAACACAGATTTGCGCACATATTCGACATGATCAAGAATCAGATTTTTGTGAAGTGATTGTGATCACGGCTGCTCATGCGGCGGATCGCGCTACCTGGGCGAAGGTCATCACCTATTACTGGTTACTGGATGTCTCTTTGTTGGGGTACTCCATCATCGAGATGGCTTCTACGGAAGGTGTATCCCGGCAGGAAGCGGTGAGGGCAGTTCCGGGGGAACCGACCAATCTTTAGATTGAGTGAAGTCCACCACCGCTGGATCTACGACCTGCGCGCCACTCAACACGACTTTGCTGCCGGAGAACTTTGCGCCGGGGAAGGAGACTAGGCCGCCAGATAACTTTGCGTGCTTGAGTGAGATCTTGCCGCCGGAGAATTCCGCGTTAGGAAACGAAACCTCTCCGCCGGAGAACTCCGCACCACCGAATGAAACCGTGCTGCCGGAGAATTTTGCGCCGCCGAACGAGACTTTGCTGCTGGAGAACTCTGAGCCAGGAAAAGAAACTTGGCCGGCGGAGAACTCTGCGCCGGAGAAGGAGGCCTCGCTGCCGGAGAACTCTGCGTTGAGGAACAAGACCTCTCCGCCGGAGAACATCGTGCGGAGGAACAAGACCTCTCCGCCGGAGAACACCGTGCCTCCGAACCAGACCTTTCCACTGGAGAACACTGTGCCGAGGAATGAGACCTCGCTGCCCGAGAACTCGGCGTCGTCGAACGAGACCTGATCAGCGGAGAAGACCGCGCCATCGAACAAGATTTCACCGGAGGCGAACACCGCGCCGTTGAACTGAACTCTGCCGCCGGAAAATACTGCTCCGGAGAAATCTCCTCCGTCGAAGACGACTCCAGTGAAGTCGAATTCGTGGCCCTGCCAAGGAATCGCGGATTTGTCGCGAAGATGGGCGGTAATGATGCGGATGATGGTGTGTCGTACCTCACGCAGACCAGCGAAAGTCAAGCGCTCGGCCGGGTCGCCGGCTTCGCCGGGATTGGGTGCGTAGGGCATACGTAGGTAGGCGCACAGCACATCGATCACAGTCTGGCGCAGTTCTCGGGCAGGGGCGTCGTCGGCCAGGCCAGCGAGGGCATGCACGCCGGCCAAGCGCACTGCGGGTGAGTCGTGCCCGAGTTTGTCGCTGGCGGTGGAGAAGCGCTCGTTGAACAGCTTTGTGGCTTCACGTTGGTGGGCTTCGTCGGCCCGGCGCTCGGCGGCCTGCTGGCGGTGCTCGGCGGCTTCCGTGACTTTCTGCTTGCGGTAGGCGACGACCAGGGCAATGACGCCTCCGACACCTGCAGCCACAGCGAATGACAGTTTCAGCAGGTCAAGTAGGCGGGCGAGAGAGATGCCTTGCTGAGCGACTGGTGTGATACTGGGGAAGTCGAGAAGCCACAAGGCGCCGGTGAACAGGCCACCGCTGAGAAGGATGGAACCGGCCAAGGCAAGCGTGAGAACAGGACCGATGCGGGCGAGTCGGAGCCCTTCGCCGGAAGCGGGTACGAGGGCTTTCTCCGCTGAGGTGGGTGTCGGTTCATCTGTCTTTGCCACGAGTTCCATAATGGTGGAGACGAGCAGGACTTACGGTCCACTTCGGGAAGATGGTCCCTGCGATAGTGAGGTGCTCTCAACGACTTTTACGTCAGATAGCTGTGTTCGGAATGAGTGAGAGCGAGTGCGGCTTTGACGATGTCCCCGATTTTGCTGCCGTCGATGGTGATGTGTTGGAGGATGCGCCAGCGCGTGACCAGGAGGGTGAATCCTCGTTCGCCCAGGCAGCGTAGGGTGCGGAGCAGCATGTTGTAGGTGCGGGTGTCGATGTCAAGAACGTTGCCGTCGCTGGGCCGCTCGCTGACAGCCGTGTGAGAGGGGCACTCGCCTACGGATTAGTGCCCTCGAATGGCCAGCCGGATTGTCAGGCCGCATAGCTAGGCTGCTGGTGTGGATGAACTCTTGAGTGAGGTCCTCGACCTTCAGAAGGTCTGGCAGGCGGAGAACACGGATGACATGAAGCGCCGCGGCGTCATCATCCGACGGGAGATTCCCGACTGGTTGAGCGAGTTCCGGCATGAGATAGCACAGGCCATGGAAGTCCCCTCGGACACAGTGGGCATCCAGGGGCGCGATGCGACCGGACTCAAGACCGAGATCCCCTGGACTCGGATTTACGCACAGGACCGGTCCCCCAGCGCGACCACAGGGTGGTACATCACCTACCTCTTCAGCGCAACAGGCGACCGCGTCTACCTCACCCTGAACCAGGGCACCACCGTGTGGAACGGAGGAGAGTTCAAGCCTCGGAAACAAGAGGAGCTCAGGAGACGCGTGGACTGGGCCCGGCCGCTGATCGCCGCCCAAGCGGCAGCACGCGGCGACTTGGTCACGTCCATCCACCTCGGGGCACGCACCAAGCTGGGGCGGGGCTACGAACCCGGAAATGTCGTCGCCATGGAGTACCGGCGCGACGCGCTCCCGCGCCCTGAAGTCCTCAGAGAGGATCTGCTCTTCATGTGCGCGCTCCTGGGGACGCTCTACAAGGCGGAGAGCATCACCCCGTACATCCCCGGGGACACGGCGCCAGAGGTACTTGAAGCCACCCAGAGCGCCGCCAGAGTAGCTGGCCGGCGCACTACGCGCCGCTCAGGGCAGGGATTCCTTCTCACCGCTGATGAGCGTCGCGCCATCGAGATGCACAGCGTCCTTCGTGCGACGGAGTACTTCGAGGCCCGGGGTTGGAAGGTCAAGGACGTGGGGGCAAAGGAGTCCTATGACCTATACCTGACTCGGGACGACGAGAAGTTGCATGTCGAGGTCAAGGGGACGATCTCCGAGGGCACCCAGGTGATCCTGACGCGTTCGGAGGTTGAGCGACAGCGTGAGCTCGCGCCGCACAACGCACTCGTGGTCGTCCACTCGATCGAGCTCAACCGTAGTGTCCAGCCTGTGGTGGCCACTGGCGGCACGTTGCGCTGTACTTCGCCGTGGTTCATTGACGACGAGAGCCTGACCGTCGTGTCCTATATTCACCAGACTGGGATTTGAGGCGGTCGTCAGTCCTGCTCACTTGAGTCTGGGAATTTGCCTCATGGAAGTGCCCCTACCAGTTGCAAGTTGGCGGGGTGCTGTCTTACGCGAACGATGGAGAGGGGCTAACTCTTCTTGGCTCAGTTGTCGCTATTTGAAGGAAGCGGCATGAAACCAGCAGGGAAGATCCGAAGAGACCTCTCCGGGTCAGCGTGACCGCAGATTACACGTCAAGGTAGGGATCTACTCATGACCGGAGGTCCCCAAGTTCGAAGTTCGGCCTTATAGGGGCCGTACCCGTTGACAGTGTTGACGGGGTCGACAGATTCAGCCATTTCCGCAGCTCAGATCCACCTTTTAAGTGTCACTGGCTCCGTTGACAGGTGGTGACAGCGGTGACAGCTAGCTATAGCTCCAGGATGCTGTCAACGGCTGTCACCGTCTGTCAACGCCCGCCCATCCTCCTAAAAACGCGGGCTGACCTGTATGAATGTTCGGCTGTGTCAACACTGTCACGCTTGTCAACGGTTCAGGGAGCAATCCTCGGATCCTCCCCTTCTCGCCCCTCCCTGAAGCGGCTTGGAGAGTTTGCGCCATCGGCCCAGACCCGGACCATAGCCTTGTAGTGGCGAGAGACCTCGAACAGGTGCGCCAGCACCTCCGCCATCCGCCGCGGATCGTCGGCCGGCAGCTCTGCACTCCATATGCGTGTGTGCGGGTTCCAGGTGGCGACCTTGCCGATCATCTGGGTTTGAAAGGCAAAGTCCTCTTTTGAGAGCTCAGTGTTGGACACGATCGTGACTCTCAGCGTTGGAGCATCCACGGGGGAGTGGTCCGGGGCAGGAGGTGAGACGGTCATGTTCATCACGTTTGCACGGACGCCGGCTTGTGAGGAGAGCGTGCGGGATAGAACTCTTCACCACCTCAAAGACCGGAGAATAAAAGGCAGCATAATAAAGTATTTTAGGGCGTTCATCTCTGATCTTCGGCAGAGAGAAAATCGGTTTCGGCTGTGCTTCACGCCTCTCTTTGGCGATGATGCAAGCATGACTGGCGCGCACCCTGACTGGCTCGCTCACCGTGCATCCACAGAGGTGGAGCGGGCCTCACCGTCGCTAGGGGAGATGCTGAAGTCGTACCGGTCTACGAATGGACTCACGCAAGGAGAGCTTGCAGCCCGTCTCCTGATTGACCAGACATATGTCTCCAAGATTGAACGCGGTGTTCGAGCCATCAGGGACGTGGATTTCCTTGCGCGTGTCGCCGATCTGCTGGGCGTTCCGCTCAACGAGCTATATCCCGCGAATGGCCATCCTCCTCAAACGGGAGCGTCTCCCGATCCAGTGGCAGCCAGCCAACGCCGCTGGCTGGAGGGTCGCCGCTACCTCAACCGGAACCGTGCCGCCCTGGCTGCCACAGCGGTGGCCATGTACCCCAAGAACCTCCGGGTGCGTGATGTGCCGCTCATCGCCGGGAAGGGGTGGCTTCCCGATGAGCCCGTGCCATTGGCTGACATCACCCTCAAGTGGATCGACGGTCCCCAGTGGGTAGCGGTCGACGGCTCCGAGCCGGAGGCGTTCGCGGCCCGGCCGCTCCGTGCTCCCGGTTCCGCCTATGACCGGTACACCTCGGCTGTCCGTTACATAGACCCGCCCACCCTGTTCGAGAATCGGCCGAGTTACCGGCTGCTTGATCTGCATTGGTCGAACGGTCGGGGAGAGATGACGTTCGGCCTGGCCAACTACTTCGACAAGCTGGATGTCTCCGAGGCCGTCGGCCATGAGACCGCCGTCGCGATGATGAAAGGGCAAACGGGTCTGTCATGGGAGGACCTCCCCTTCCGGGCACTCATTGGCGACCCGTTCGGATTTCACCGCCGAGCGGTTATCCCGGCCATCACGACGCTGATGCTTCGCCGGCGCCGTACGCATGGCACGGCCACGTTCCTGCTCCACTGGCGAGACCCCGCCAAGGTGGCCACGGCGTCGGGGCTCTACGACGTGATCCCGGCGGGTGAGTTCCAGCCGTCCAGCATGGCCCCGTGGGACCTGTCGAACGACTTCGACCTGTGGCGCAACATCGTCCGTGAACTCAGTGAGGAACTACTCGGCACGCCCGAGCACGACGGCAGCCGGAGCGCGCCGATCGACTACGAGGCATGGCCGCTCTACCGCGCCCTGGAACGGGCGCGTGGCGAAGGGAAGGTGTCGGTCTACTGCCTGGGTGTGGCTCTGGACGCACTCACCCTGGCCACCACCATCATGACCGCCCTCGTGATTGATGACGACGTGTTTGATGACCTGCTGGCCGACGTGGTTACGGCGAACTCGGAAGGTGTCACTGTCTTCGGCGAGGCGGGACAGCAGCACGGCATCCCGTTCACCGATCAGAACGTCAACCGGCTGCTCAGATCGGAGCCGATGGCCTCCCCCGGTGCCGGATGCATCTCCATGGCGTGGAGATACCGGGCGCTTCTGCTGTCGTCGTAGGGTTCGGGGGTAGGCATCCACTCCTTGTTCTCGGGGGCCGTTGATGAGTGCGACCACGCAGCCGTACGACTCTCGTATGCCATGGCGGGAGGTGCGTCGCTACCTCAACGAGCACCGTCACCAACTGGCGCGGACCGCTGATCAGCTCTACCCGGATGTTCCTAAGGTGGGATCCACGCACCTGCTCACCCGCGAGACATGGACGCTGGCTCAACCCCTCGAACTCCAGCGCATCAGCTTGGAGTGGACCGACCAAGCTCCCTCGCCCGCTGTGACCGGCCGTGAGTCCGAGGCCGCGACCGCGCTCCCCGCGGGTATCCCCACCTACGCCGAAGCCATGGAGGCTATGGAACGGCCTGGCCTGTTCGAGAACCGGACCTGCTACCGGCTGTTGGATACGTCATGGCCCACGCTCAGTTTCACCCGGGGCCGCTACTTCGACGGGGTGAACGTCAGCGAAGCCGCTGCCCACGAGTTCGCCGCATCCCAAGTGCTCGACGGCACCGAACTGCCGTTCCGGTCGCTGGTGGCCGACCCCACCGACCTGGGACGCCGTGCCGCGTTGCCGGCCGTCTCAATGCTGACCCTGCGCCGCGACTGCCGTACCGGTGAGATGACGTTCGTGCTCCACTGGCGTGATCCCGCTCGGGTCGCGCATGGCGGGGGGCTTTACCAGGTCATGCCGGTCGGTGTGTTCCAGCCGTCTGAGGAGTCGCCGCGTGCCGAAGTAGCCGACTTCGACCTGTGGAAGTGCGTGGTCCGTGAATACGGTGAGGAGTTCCTTGGCCGCTCGGAGGTGTACGGCGACGCCTTCGACTACGAGGCATGGCCCCTCTACCGGCAGATGACGGACGCTCGCGAGAACGGACTACTGCGATCGTTCATGCTCGGGCTTGGAGTGGACCCTTTGACCTTCGCGACGGACTTCCTCGCTGTGACAGTGATCGACGCCGACGTCTTCGACGCACTGTTCGGTGACATCGTCGCTTCGAACGAAGAGGGCAAGGTCATCGGCATGCAGGGCATCCCCTTCGACGATGACTCGGTGAGCCGGTACGTCCACCACGAGCCGATGCAGGCAGCGGGGGCAGCCGTACTGGAACTGGCTTGGAAGCACCGCGAAGCCCTGGCGTCATAGCCATTTGACCAGGCGATATGACAGCCAGTCCTAACCCAGCGCTGCATAGGCCAAACTGTCCCAACTCAGGGGCCTGATCAGATGGAACTGTCTTTCTTGGCGGCTAGAGGCGGCCAGGAAGGGCAGGAAGAGATGGGACTGACGGAGGCGGAGCGGGCAGAGGCCGCGGCCATGCTCGGGGAACTATCCGAGCGGATGAGCAAGGTCGCGGCCCGGCTGCGAGATCTGGAAGCGGCGGTTCAGTCGGCGGGGGAGACCAAGCGCTCCACCGCGCTGAGCCGGCCTTCCAGGGAGTCGAGATGAGCCCGGACCGCGCGGAGCTCTGTCATCAGGGCCTTGAAATCGGCGGACTCTTCAGCGGCCCGGTTCTCCGGGAGTGGATCACAGACGAAGACGCCCTTGCCCTGGTGAGGGATGACGTAGCCCTCCACGCGGAGTTCCCGGACAGCGCTGCGAACCACGGTGATGGATACGCCGTAGTCCTTCATCAGCCTGTCGTAGGAAGGAAGCTGCTCGCCGGGACGGTACTTCCCCCGGTTGATGTCGGCTCGGAGGTCGTCAGCCACCTGCTTGTAAGCGAACTGACCTGACCATTCCGCCATCTGGCCCTCACCTTCCGCTCCAAAGCCCCTGCTGGGGCGCACCTCCATAGTCCATCACACACAAACAACCGAAGAAGTGCTTGACCAGTCTGAGTACTCAGTGCACTCTGAGACAGAGAGCGCAGAGTGACCTCATCGAAGGGATCAATCCAGTGCTACCTACTCCCAAGACCAGCCGTTTCCTGCCGTTCCTGCTCGTCGCTCTGGCGCTGTTCTTCATCGTCCGCCAGCCGGAGAAGGCCGCGAACGTCGCGACCGGCGCCATGAATGGCCTGATGACCGTGGCCGACGCGCTGCTCACCTTCGCCAGCGGTCTCGGCTGATCCCTACCGACCGGAGCGGCCCACGGGCCGCTCCTAACTCCAGACAAGGAGCACACCCATCATGACCCGTCCCTTGCGGACCGTCCCGCTCTCCCCCGCCGAGAACGGGGACACGATCCGTCCCGAGCATTACCGCCTGGCCCGGCTCGGGAGTGACGAGATCGCCGACCTGCGTAATGCGCTGATTGACGCAGCGCCGGCGTGCGAGACCACCGATGCGGAGCTGTTCACCGGCCCGGATGCCTTCACCGAGGAGCCCGAGCGGGACCGGCTGGTCCGTGAGGCGGAAGCCAAGGCCATCTGCGGCGGATGCCCGGCGCGTGCCGCGTGCCTGGCCTACTCCCTGGCCATCCGCCCGGAGGAGGGCGTGTGGGCCGGTCTGACCGCCTCCGAGGTCCTGAGCCTGGCCGCCGACGCTGACCGCGAGGTGGCGTGATGGCCCGCTTCCGCTGCTTCGACTGCGGTTCCCGCTCGTGCAACGCGATCGGGTGCCGCCGCTGCGGCATCACCGCCGGCCGTACCGCGCAGAGCTGCCCCGTCCACGGTGCCCGCTGCGTCCCGGCCTGCCGGACCTGCCGCCGTCTGGCCCGTTCCCACTCCGCCATCTGACCCGAGGTGACTTCCATGACCAACACGCGTAAGAACCTTCAAGAGGCCGCGCGCAAGGCCAAGTACAGCGCCGCCGAAGCATCTGCGATCGCCGACCTTGACCCGATCGCCGGAGCCTTGTCCTCCATGGACGCCGTCACCGCCCGGCGTGTGGCCGAACGGGACCAGCGGCACGCCGACGACTGCGTGCGCAAGCTCATCAAGGGTGACGCGCGATGAGCGCGACCTTCGCCGCCGTGTTCGCGGCCCTGTTCGCCGCCCACTCCGTGGGTGACCACTGGGTGCAGACCCACCACCAGGCGTGCGTCAAGGCCGCCCCCACCGCCGCCGGACGGCTGGCCTGCATCCGGCACGTGGCCACGCTCACCATCACCAAGGCCGCCGCCATTACCGCGCTCGCCCTGGTCACCGACCTGGCACTGTCCCCGCTGGCGTTGCTGGCCGGCCTGGCGGTGGACGCGCTCTCGCACTACTGGGCCGACCGGCGCACCACCCTCGCCCGCCTGGCCGACGCGCTCGGCAAGGGCGACTTCTACCGCCTCGGCCAGCCCCGCGAGGGCCGCGACGACGCCCCGCACCTGGGCACCGGCGCCTACGCCCTGGACCAGTCCTGGCACCTCGGCTTCCTGTTCATCACCGCCCTGATCATCGCCGCCTGACCAACACGGAGACGCCATGAACGAGACCACCCGCACCTACACCCACCCCGACGTGCTGACCATCGGTGTCCGCGACGGCTGGGCCGACCCGACCACCGACCCCACCTGCCTCGACTGGGCCGCCCGCCAGGCCGCCGCCGCGATCCCCTTCCAGGTGGTGGACGGCCGCCCGGTCAACCCCGGTGCCCCGACCGGCATCCGGTATGGCCGCAACGAACTGGGCCACTGGGGCGAGCAGGTCTGCGCCGACGCCATCGTGACCGCCACCGACGAGCATGGGGGCCGCTGGCTGGTCATGGTCGAGCGCGGCGACGGCCACGGCTGGGCGCTGCCCGGCGGCACGGTGGACCCTGGAGAAGACCCGGCACACGCCGCGGTGCGCGAGCTGGCCGAGGAGACGGGCCTGCTCCTGGAAGGCGGATCGTCCTGGCAGCCGCTCCCGGCCCGCTACGTCCCCGACCCCCGCGCCTCGGACGAGGCGTGGATGGTCACCGTGCCCGCCCGCTGCGACCTGGGAACCGTCTACCGCAGCAACCTGCCCACTGTGACCGGGGCCGATGACGCCGCCCGCGCCGCGTGGGTGCGCGCCGACAGCTACACCGCCCTGACCGCCTACCTGAAGGTGATCTACAGCGGGCGCGTGTTCGCCGCGCACACGGACCTGCTGCGCGACGTCCTCGGCCAGCCCGCCCCCACCCTGGCCGCTCCCATCCCGGCCGCCCCCACCGAGATCACCGTCATCTCCTTCGGCTACGGCCACGCCGCCCCGCCCGAGGCGGACATCACCCTCGACGTACGCCGCTCGCTGCGCAACCCCCACCACGACCCCGCCATGCGCTACCGCACCGGCCTGGACGAGACCGTGCGCGAGCACGTCATGACCACCCCCGGCGCCATCGAGGCCGTGCGCGGCTTGGCCGTGCTGACGGTCGCTCTGCTGCCCGAGGCCCCGACCGGCCGGCCGGTGCGCATCGCCATCGGCTGCGTCGGCGGGCGACACCGCTCGGTGGCCCTCGCCGAAGCCCTGTCCTCCGCGCTGGAGCGCATCGGACTCGGCGCCCAGGTGGAACACCGCGACATCGTCAAGCCGGTCCTTGAGAAGGGACACCACCAGTGAGCATCACCACCCCCACCCCCGAACCGACCCCCGACGACGTCGCCCGCGGCCTGGCCGACCTGGAGCGCCACCTGGCCACCCAGGCGCCCACCGCGCCGCTTCCCGCCCCGCGACCGGCCCCGGAGGGTGAGACCCGGCGCGTGCGCCAACTCCGCGCCGAGGTGACCGAAGCGCACGCGCTGGCCGCCCTCCAGGACGACGACGCCCCGCTGATGCTGGACACGGCCAAGGTCCGCAAGCGCCGCAAGCAGGCGCGAGAGGCGGCCCGGCTGCACGAACTGGCCCAGGACCCGGCCATGCGTGCCTGGCAAGCCGCCCGCATGCGGCGGCTGCTGGTGGGCGCGGGCATGGTCTCCCTGACGCTGGCGCTGGCCTGGTCGACGGCCGGTGTGCAGACCTTCGCCGCCGACGGCGCCTCCCCGTGGTCGCCGTCGTGGGTGTTCGCCTGGCTGGTCGAGCCGTTCCTGTCCCTGGCCCTGCTGGTCGTCGTCGGCGCCCGCGCCTATCTGGGCACCCGGGGCCAGCCGATCGACTCGCCGCCCCTGGTCCGCATCGAGTGGCTGTTTCTGGCCCTGACGCTCGGCATGAACGCCTGGCCCTACCTGCCCGGCATCGCGACGGACTTCTCCATCTCCCGGCTGGTACTGCACATCCTCGGGCCGATCGTCGCGGTGGCCATCGTCACCGCCTTGCCGATCATCCTGGCCGCCTTCACCCACCTGGATCACGGCCCGACCGGTAAGGGGGTTACTGGCCCGGAGTACAGGCCGAACGCCCCGTCCACCTACCGCGCCGAGCACACCTACAGCAGCGCCGACATCGACGCCCTGACCGTCCACGTGCGGCAGATGATCGCCGCCGGACAACTGCCGGCCGACGCCGGCGCCGCCACGATCCGTAAAGCACTGCGCTGCGGCATGGACACCGCCCGCGCGGTCCGCGACGCGCTCGCCGAGGGGACGGCGTGATGGGCATCCACATCACCCACACCGCCATGACCGAGGAGCTGTCCGGTCACCACGCCCAGCGCACCGCGGCCAGCTGGTGGAGCATGACCGGCCACCCGGAACGCCTGTTCACCCGGGATCAGGCCCTCACCGCGCTGAGCATCGCCGAAGCGCTCGCCCTGGCCCCGCCGCCCGGCCACCGGCTGTGGCTGTTCATCAACCACTGGCGCGCCGAACTCGGCCTGCCGCCCCTCGACCCCACTGACTTCGACCGTCCTGTACGGGACGCGGCCCCCACTCCGCCAAGAACAGTGGCCGCGCCCCGCAACCCCGCCCACACCAAGGCACACGAGGTGACCTCATCATGACCGACTTCCCGACCGAGACCAACGGCCACCGCCCGACCAACCCGACCGCCCCCGCGGAGCCGACCGTCCTGCCCGCCCGTCCGCCGGCCGGACCGCAGAGCGACGGCCCCGGCGCTCAGGTGGTGTCCATCGAGACCGCCCGCGACCGCCGCCACCCCTACCCGACCACCGCGACCGGTTCGGCGTCGGGCGCCTTGACCGGCGGGGCGGTGCTGGAGGGCGAGGTCATCCGGGTGGACGCCCCCGGTGAGGCCGACCGCGACTGGCGGGCCGAGCTGGCGGAGAAGAACCGTACCCGCCGCCCGATCGTCCCGTTGTGGCTGCGCTCGCGCGCCGACGCTGTCGAGACGCTGAAGTGGGCGGGGGAGTACTCCGCCTACGTGGCCGGCTACCAGCTCGCCCGTTCCCCGCTGTACGCGACGCGGCTGACCGTGCGCGCCCCGCGCGGTCTGGCCCGCCTCGTGGCCGGCATGGTGCGCTGGACCTTCGATCTGGAGGGTGAGCCGGTCCGGCTGACCGCGGTGCAGAAGGCCGACCCGGAGGCGTACCTGAAGCTGTCGCGGCAGCGCGATTCACGGGTGCGGCTGCGCGTGTGGGTGTCCGGGGCCGCGCTGGTCACGCTGCTGATCGCGTCCCTCATCGTCGCGTCCGTGTCTACCTTCGCCCAGTGGTCCGCTCTCGCGGTCGCGGTGGCCGTGCTGGGGGTCATCGGCCGACCGGCCGATCGGCCGCTCATCGACCGCGCGGTCATCCCGACCCGCGTGGAGAAGCTCACCAGCGACATCGTGATCCGCGCGCTGACCGTGCTGGGCGTGTCCGGGCTGAACGCCAAGGCCGACGTCAACTTCGTGGCGCCGATCACCCGTGACGGCCCCGGCTGGCGGGCCGATGTGGACCTGCCCTACGGCGTGACCGTCACCGACGTCATGGACAAGCGCGAACGGCTCGCCTCCGCGCTGCGCCGCCCGCTGGGCTGCATCTGGCCCGAGGGCGACTCCAGCATCCACGAGGGACGGCTGATCCTGTGGGTCGGCGACAAGGACCTGTCCAAGACCATCGTCAAGTCCCCGCTGGAGAAGGCCGGCTCACATGATGTGTTCAAGGGCATCCCGTTCGGCAACGACCCGCGGGGCCGCCTGGTGACGGTGCCGCTCATCGAGCACAACATCTTGATCGGCTCCCAGCCCGGCCAGGGCAAGACCGCCTCGGTGCGGGAGCTGGCCGCCGGCATCGTGCTCGACGTCAGCACCGAGGCGTGGTTTCACGAGCTGAAGGGCACCGGCGACCTCGACCCGTACGAGCAGGTCTGCCACCGCTACGTCTCCGGCATCGACGACGCCGCCATCGGCTACGCCGCCGACTCGCTGGCGCTGCTGCGCAAGGAGGTCATGCGCCGCGCCGCCGCGCTGAAGACCCTGCCGGCCGACCTGTGCCCGGACCGGAAGGTGACCCGCGCCATCGCCGACAAGCGCTCCCTGGGCCTGCACCCGCTGGTGTGCATCATCGACGAGTGCCAGAACTTGTTCGCCCACGCCGACTACGGCGACAAGGCCGGTGAGGACGCCGAGTTCATCATCAAGCTGGGCCGCGCCCTGGGCGTGGTGCTGATCCTGGCCACCCAGCGCCCCGACAAAGACAGCCTGCCCACCGGGATCAGCGCGAATGTGTCCATCCGGTTCTGCCTGCGGGTGGCCGGCCAGCTCGAAAACGACATGATCCTGGGCACCTCCGCCTACAAGAACGGCATCCGCGCCACCGTCTTCCAGCCGAAGGTCGACGCCGGTACCGGCTACCTGGTCGGCGCCGCCCCGATGGCCAAGGTGGTCAAGGCCGCCTACCTCGACACCCCGGCCACCCAGCGCATCGCCGACCGGGCGCACGCGCTGCGCACCGCGGCGGGCGTGCTGTCCGGCCACGCCGCCGGACAGCAGCCCGAGGCCACCGCCCCGGCCTACGACCTGCTGGCCGACATCGCCGCCGTGCTGGCCGCGAGCGAGGCCAAGGTGTGGAACGAGATCGTCGTGGACCGGCTGGCCCAACTGCGCCCGGAAGTCTACGGGCTGTGGGCCGAGCAGGAGGGCAGCGCCAAGACCGCTCAGCTCACCAACGCCCTCAAGCCCTACGGCATCAAGACTGGCCAGGTGTGGGGCACGCCGGCCGGTAGCGGTAAGGGCGCCAACCGGATCGGCATCGTCCGCGACGACATCATCGCCACCCTCACCGAGCGTGACGGCAAGAAGGGCTCCGGCGCCGTCTCCTGACCCCAGATTCGCCTCTAGGTCTAGAGGCTGCCCCCTCTAGACCTAGAGGCCCGCCTAGAGCCCCATTCGCTGATCTACCAGCGACCTAGCGCCTAGAGCGCGACCTGCGAAAACCCCGAAAACGGCCCTGGAGGCCCTCATGGCAACCGCCATCGTCCTACTAGGACTCTGCCTACCCGTCGTCACTTTCTGCTACATCGTCCGCTGCCTGATCGCCCCGTGGGGGACCTGCCGCCGGTGCGCGCCGGGCGGCAAGAACCGCACCTGCCGCGCCTGCAACGGCACCGGGATGCGCCCCCGTCTCGGCTGGCAGCTCTACGTCCACTTCCGTCGCCTGCACCGGGACGGCACCCGATGACCACTACCCAGACCACCGGAGACCTCATGCCTGGACGTATCCAGCGCAAGCGCACCGCGGGATGGCGCATGCCCTTCGGCGTCGTCTACGTTGGGCGGCCCTCCTGCTACGGCAACCCCTTCCGCCCGAGGCAAACCACCCCGGACGACTGGCACTCCCCGTTCGCCGGGGTTGCTGTCCGCGACGCGGCGCATGCCGTGGAGCTGCTGCGCTCCTACCTGGTGTGGCGCGCCGAACGTGTCAAGGAGACGCTCGGCTGGTGCAGTCCGCGCGGACCACACTTCCCGTGGGAGGACCAGATCCGGCGGCTGCTGCGGGGACGCACCCTTGCCTGCTGGTGCAAGGCGGATGCCCTCTGTCACGCCGATGTCCTGCTGGAGATCGCCAACAGCCCGGCCCCTTTGCCCGGCACGGAGAAGCAGAGCGGGGAGCAGTTGTCATGACTGCCGCAAGAAAGACCAGTGCCCGACACTGCTGGACCCGCCACGACAAGCACAACGCCACCTGCACCCGATGCGGCACCATCGCCCAAAAGCGCCCCCACCCGTACGGGCGCCGCTGGTGGACCGAATGGCGCCTGCCGGACGGCACCTACACCAACAACTACGACGATCGGCCCACCCCGCCCTGCATGCCCGTAGAGGAGGTCACCGCGACATGACCACTCCAACCGACCTCTATCGCGCCATGGCCGCGCTTGTGGCCGACCTGGATGACCAGCACCGTCGAGAACGGGCCGCCTACGAGCAGGGCTATCGCGACGGTCACCGCTCCGGCTGGGAGATCGGTTACGGCCACGCCCACCACGAGATGGCCATCTCCTGGGCCGCCCTGGCGGAGAAGGTGCGCACCCTGGCCCGCATCCCCACCCACACCGAGCTGCACGCCCGCCGCTGGAACAGCCCCCACCAGGACTTCGCCCAACCTCGCCCCACCGACCGCCAGGGACTTCGCCTGGCCGCCGACCAGCACCGACCCCAGCAGGGCGCCGCATGAGCGCGGACAACGTGGTGCCCTGGCCCGACGAGACCGTTACCCCCCTTCGCGCCTGGGAGACCCCAGTCCCGCTCGGTGCACGGCCCGCGCTACCCGTCTTCCCCACGCACGTCTTCCCGAGCTGGCTGGCCGAGTTCGTGACCGCGTTGGCCGAGGAGACCCAGACCCCGCCGGACCTGGCCGGGTGCATCGCGCTGGCGGCCGTCTCCACGGCCGCTGGCGGGCGCGCCCTCGTCAACGTCCGGGGCACTTGGAGCGAGCCGGTCAACATCTACACAGTGGTGGCCATGCCACCTGGCAGCCGTAAGTCCCCGGTGTTCCGGGCGATCGTCGTGCCGTTGCTGGCCGCCGAGAAGCTCCTACAAGAGCAGATCAAACCGCAGATCACCGAAGCCCGTATTGCCCAGAAGGTCGCTCAGGAGACCGCCGAGAAAGCCACCCACAAGGCCACCACTGCCCGCGGGGAGGGCGCTCCGGCGGCGCTGGCCGAGGCACAAAGCGCCGCCCTGGCAGTGGAGGACATCACCGTCCCGGTCGCTCCCCGACTGGTCAGCGACGATGCCACCCCTGAGACCGCCACGACGCTGCTCACCGAGCAGGGTGGACGCCTGGCCGTCCTCAGCGCAGAGGGCGGCATCTTCGCCACCTTGGCCGGCCGCTACTCCGGCACCCCCAACCTGGACCTGTTCCTCAAGGGGCACGCCGGGGACCTGCTGATCGTGGACCGGCGCGACCGCCGCGAAAGGGTTGATAATCCCGCCCTTACTCTCGGGCTCGCGGTCCAACCCGAGATCATCACCGAGATCGCCAAATCGCCCGGATTTCGCGGCAAAGGACTGTTGGGCCGCATCCTCTACAGCCTGCCCGCCTCCAACGTCGGATTCCGCCGCATCGACTCACCGCCCATCCCGGAGATGGTGTCAACTGTCTATGCCGCGAACCTGGAACGCCTCGTGCTGACCATGCACGGCTGGGACGACCCTGCCCGGCTCATCCTGTCGCCTGAGGCGGCTGAGCTGTTCACCGCCCAGCGCGAGCGCACTGAACCCCGACTGCGGCCCGACACCGGCGACTTGGGCCACATCGCCGACTGGGCCGCCAAGTTCGACGGCGCAGTCGCCCGCCTCGCCGGACTGCTGCACCTGGCCGGCCACATCGAAGACGGCTGGCGCCGCCCCATCGACGGCACCACCATGGCCGCCGCCATGGAGCTGGGCGAGTACTTCACCACCCACGCCCTGGCCGCCTTCGACGCCATGGGCGCCGATCCCGACCAGGAAGCTGCCCGCACCGTCCACGACTGGCTCACTCGCACTCGGCCCGAGCGCTTCACCCGCCGGGACGCCCACCGAGCCCTACAGCGCCGCTTCAAGAAGGCCGCCGATCTGGAACCGGCGTGTGACCTGCTGGAGCACCTGGGCTGGATCCGTCGTGAGCCCGAACCGCCCGGCACCCGCGGCAACCCTTCACCGCGCTACGCCGTCCACCCCGACCTGTGCAAGTCCATTGCTTGACCGCCGAAGCAAGGAGATACCACCCATGGCCACGGCCAAGCCGCGAGGGACGCTCACCCTCGCCGAACTCTGCGACGACCTCCAGATCAGCCGACGCACCTTCTATGACTGGCGCGCCAAGGGCCGCGCCCCACGCTGCCTCAAGCTGCCCAACGGCGACCTCCGCATCCGCCGCGCGGACTTCGAGCAGTGGCTTGCCGACCTGGAGAGTGCCGCCTGATGAAGGACATCACTTACGACGTGCGCGTCTACAAAACCGAGGTCTACAAGGGCAAGAAGGTCACCACGTACTACGTACGGTGGAAGGTTGGAAAGAAGCCATGGCGCAAGCCGTTCCGTAACGCGGCTCAGGCCGACACCTACCGAGGCGAGGTTCAGGCCGCCGCGCGGAAGGGCGAGGCATTCAGCATGCTCACCGGAGAGCCGGTCTCATGGAACCGCACGGAGCGCCCGGACATGAGCTGGTACGGCTTCGCCTGCAAGTTCGCGGACATGAAGTGGAAGGGCGCGTCGGCGAAGTACCGGCAGGACATCGCCCGCACGCTCACCGCCGCCACCCCCGCCATGCTCGCGAGCGAGCGAGGCAAGCCCGATGACCTCGCCCTGCGTACGGCCATGCGCCGCTGGGGCTTCAACACCAAGCAGCGGGACGAGGCATCCGGCGACGTGGCCGACGCCCTCCGCTGGTTGGTTGCCAACACCAAGCCCGTGTCCGCGCTGGCTGATGATCCCGTTCTCGTGCGGACCATGCTGGACACGGCCACGTCGCGCCTGGACGGCAAGCGGGCTGCTACGAGCACCGTTCTCCGGAACAAGACCATCCTGCAAAACGCCCTGGACTACGCCGTGGAGCTGAAGCTCCTTCCAGAGAACCCGCTCAAGGGCATCAAGTGGAAGGCACCCAAGAGCAGTCACGAGGTGGACCGCCGTAGCGTGGTCAACCACACTCAAGCCCGCGCCCTGCTGGCCGCCGTAGAAGCCCAGAAGCCGAGCGGGAAGCGCCTGGTGGCCTTCTTCGCGCTCATGTACTACGCGGGTCTACGTCCTGAGGAAGTCGTCCACCTCAAGGCCGACAATGTCACCCTGCCATCCCTGGTCCTGAACAAGGAGACCGGCGAGTGGGAGGAACCGGCGGGGGAGTGGGGAGAGCTGCGCTTCGCCACGGCCGCCCCGTTCGCCGGCCGAGAGTGGACCGATGACGGCGCGCTCCGTGAGGAACGCTCACTCAAGCACCGGGCGGACGGTCACGCCCGCCCCGTGCCAATCTCGCCCGCCTTGGTCAGGATTCTCCGCGCCCACCTGGCCGCGCCGTACGGCAAGGCCGCTGACGGCCGACTGTTCTCCGGGGTCCGCGAGGGAGAGCTGCCCAGCATCACCTACCGCCGCGTGTGGGCCAAGGCCCGCAAAGACGCGCTCACCAAGGAGGAGTTCGCCTCACCGCTGGCCAAACGGGTCTACGACCTCCGGCACGCCTGCGTCTCGACCTGGCTTAACGCTGGAGTGGCACCCACCCAGGTAGCCGAGTGGGCCGGCCACAGTGTGGAAGTCCTCTTGCGTATTTACGCCAAGTGTGTCGTGGGGCAAGATGAGTCGGCCCGACGACGGATCAGCGATGCGCTCAATAGCTGCTGAATGATGTCCTGCGATAAAGACAGTGGTATGGCCTGCCCGCTCGGTGGCCAGTGGGCGGACTAACGTTGTCTCGGCCACCGGCGGCTTGGGGCCGGAACTCAGTTCTCGTCGTAGATCTCAGTGAACTTGTCTTCGAACCCTCCAGGCCCACGGCATCCTCACCGTCGAACCCGGCTGTGCCTCTGACCGCCCCAGACAGTGGAGAGGGCATGTCGGCCCGATCTTGGTCGCACTGGGCAAGGTTGCAGGCGGCACGCCGGTTGATCGATGCTAGTTACGGGTGAGTACGCGAGTAACACCCGCAATGACAGCCGTGGCGAACAGCCAGCCGAGCAGGATCATCGAAGAGGCGACCCACTGCGCCAGCCCGTAATGTTTGAATGCGCTCTCCTGGCCAAGGTTGACGATCGGCAGTAACACGTCGGCGGCATAGAGCACTGGCTGGTAAGAGGGATGTTCGCCTGCCTTGATCGGCACTGGGCGGTGGTAGTTGAAGAACACGCTGCCCGCAGCCAATAGCCCCAACATCCATAGGGCGGCCCGCCCGGGTCGGTAGCCGTAGCCGATCATTACGTCAAGTAGATAGCCCCAGATCCTTGCATACCAAGGCCGTTCGGCCCGATGGTGGCGCTGCTTGGCCAGCAGGACCTGCCGGGCCTCTTCATCATGACCCTGGCGGCGATAGTAGGTTGCCAACTGCTCGTACGGCTGAGCCTGATATGTCTTCTTGCCTCGGCGTAGCCACAGCAACCGCTTCTGGGCAGGCAGATCCGGCTCTAGGTCGTTGTAGACCAGCTCGTTCAGATTCAGATCGGCTGGCCAGCAAAAAGGGTTATCGAGCAGTGTTCCCACTCGCCCGCCATTAAGATCGACTTTTCCCCTGGCGACAAATCCTGCCCTCAACCACAGGGAGTCGGCCTCAACACCCGCGCACGCCAGCGCTGTCCCGTTGGGGTTGGTCAGTTGTGCTCCGTCGAAGCTGAGCTGGCCGGCAATGCGGGCGCCTAGGAGGCGGATTTCTCCTTCCGCCTGGAACCCCTCATCGCAGAACATGTCCGCTTCGACGACCAGCCGGTCAGCGCTGAGCGCTGTCCCGTTGGGGTTGGTCAGTCGAGCTCCGTCGAAGCTGAGCTGGCCGGCAATGCGGGCGCCTAGGAGGCGGATTCCTCCTTCCGCCTGGAACCCCTCTCGGAAGAACATGCCTTCTTCGACAACCAGTCGCTCGGCACTGAGTGCTGGTCCGCTGGAGTTGGTCAGTCGAGCTCCGCTGAAGTCCAGCTGGCCGGCGATGCGGGCGCCTCGGAGTCGGATTCCTCCTTCCGCCTGGAATCCCTCATCGCAGAACACATCCGCTTCGGCGACTAGCCGTTCGGCGCCGAGTGCTGGTCCGTTGGGGTTGGTCAGTCGGGCTCCGTTGAAGCTGAGCTGGCCGGCAATGCGGGCGCCCGGGAGGCGGATTTCTCCTTCCGCCTGGAATCCCTCATTGCAGAACATCTCCGCTTCGACGACCAGCCCATCGGCGCCGAGTGCTGTTCCGTTGGGGTTGGTCAGTTGTGCTCCGCTGAAGCCAAGCTGGCCGGCGATGCGGGCGCTTCGGAGGCGGATTTCTCCTTCCGCCTGGAATCCCTCTCGGAAGAACATGCCTCCTTCAGCAATCAGCCGGTCGGCACTGAGCGCTGTCCCGTTGGGGTTGGTCAGTCGAGCTCCGTTGAAGCTGAGCTGGCCGGCGATGCGGGCGCCTCGGAGGCGGATTTCTCCTTCCGCTTGGAATCCTCCTTGGAGGAGCATGCCTCCTTCGACGACTAACCCATTGGCATTGAGTGCTGTTCCGTTGGGGTTAGACAGTCGGGCTCCGTTGAAGCTGAGCGGGCCAGCGATGCGGGCGTCCAGAAAGTGGATTCCCCCCTCCGCTTGGAATCCTCCTTGGAGGAGCATGCCTCCTTCGACGACCAGCCCATCGGCGCCGAGTGCTGTTCCGTTGGGGTTGGTCAGTCGGGCTCCGTTGAAGCTGAGCTGGCCGGCGATGCGGGCGCTCGGGAGGCGGATTTCTCCTTCCGCCTGGAATCCCTTATCGCAGAACATGCCTCCTTCGACGACCAGCCCATCGGCGCCGAGTGCTGTTCCGTTGGGGTTGGTCAGTCGGGCTCCGCTGAAGCCAAGCTGGCCGGCGATGCGGGCATCAGTCAAGCTGATGCCCTGCGCACGACATTCATACAGCCAGAGGTGTCCGTCGATCTTCGTGTCGTTCACAGCTAGGCTGGGAACGACGCTGCCAGCCAAAATCACTGTATGAGTCGCAGCCTCGTCCAGGCATATCGGTGCCTCGAACCAGCATCTCTCTAGGGACAGAGAGGACTTTACTTCCGCACGAGCTAGAGCCAACTTGCCGGTCACACGTGCTCCTACCAGGCGTAGCGCCGTCACTCGACCGATAGCCGGCTGCACATTCGACAGCAGTAGCGCTGCGATGACCTCAGCCCGAACTTGCCGCTCGTTGCCCCATTCGCCGCCTTGTTGTGGATTGTCCTTCTCTGGATCGCTCACCCTAAGATCAACCACTTCGTCCTGTATGAACGCCGTGCATAGTCGCTGCTCGACTTCCGATAGCTTTCCGAGCCTCCAGTTGGCGGTATATAACGTGTCATTAGGCATGGGTCAATTCTTATCGGATCGACCTATGTCTCACTGCACAAAACGAATTTTCGTTAGAACGAGCGCTGCTCATTGGGGTCACACTGTTCGCTGGCTGCATGACCTGCCCTGGTGTCTTCGGCGGAAGACTCCGGCTCTGAGGTGATCAGCTGTGCAATGTCGGGCAGTCCGGTCGCCTCGCGTGCCTTTGCTCTAGATGATCATGGATGAGCCGGACCCCACATGATGAGAGACGCCTCCGTAGGAGAAATCCGGCCGTCACACTCCTCTTTTCGGTCGTGCTGGTGACAGCTGGGCATGAACGATCAAGGACGAGGTTGCGCACGTATTTGGCACAGCCAGCCGCAGTCGCCCGCCGACAGTCGCACACCATCGCACACAGCAAGAGAGCCTCTGCCCAGCGTTGTTGCTGGTCAGAGGCTCTCTTTGCTGGTCATGCGAAGCGCGCCCTGCAGGATTCGAACCTGCGACCGTCGGATTAGAAGTCCGATGCTCTATCCAGCTGAGCTAAGGGCGCTCCCGCCTAATTGTGCATGATCTGAGGAGTGTCCATGCATCGGATCGGCGCTCGTGTCGCGAGGATCACTTTACGGGGCCGGTGGCCGGTGCTGTCGGAGGGGTGCCTGAGGTGCCTGTCCGGGGGGCTGACCGGCGCCGCGACCGTTCTGGTGGCTCCGGCGGACCGATGGTGACTCTCCTGGAGCCGGTGGTGATCCGCGTGGAAAAGGTGGGGGGCGGCCGGGCGAGAGGGCTTTACGGGCGGGCCGGAGATGTCTTGATGGGGGGACATGGTTATCCGAAACGGGTCTTCTCGGCTGGTGGACCGGTCTAGGCTCGTATGTCATGTTCGCCGGCACGGTCCATGAGGAGATCCCCCTGTTGGGCGGTGACGTGACCGACGGGGTGGTGCGGGTCGGTGACACCGTCCGCAGGCCCACCCGGCCTTCCACTCCGTCCGTGCACGCGCTGTTGCGGCATCTGGAGGCGGCCGGGTTCGGCGGCGCGCCCCGGGTGGTGGGACTGGACGCGCAGGGGCGGGAGGTCCTGACCTTCGTCGAGGGCGACTCCGCGGTCACACCGCCGGCCGCCTACGCGGTCACCGACGAGTCGCTCGCCGCGCTGGCGGGGCTGCTGCGGCGTTTCCATGACGCTTCGGCGAGCTTCGTCCCGCCGCCGCAGGCCGTCTGGGAGGCCGGTTCCAACGACGACGCGGCCCCCGAGCTGATCGGCCACTGTGACGTCAACCTCGACAACGTGATCTTCCGTGACGGGCTCCCCGCCGCGTTGATCGACTTCGACATGGCCCGGCCGACGACCCGGCTGTTCGACGTGGTGACCACCCTGCGGCACTGGGCGCCGATCGCCGATCCCCTCGATCTGGGGCCGTTCCAGCGCGATCTGGAGGTCGGTCCGCGGCTGCGGCTGTTCTGTGACGCGTACGGCCTGGCGTCGCGCGACCGCCGCCGCCTCCTCGATCTGGCCCGGCTCCGCTTCGACCGTTCCTACCACGCCATGCGCACCAAGGCTCTCACCACAGGCGGCGGCTGGTCCCGCATGTGGGAGGGGGGCGCGGGGGAGCGCATCCGCCGGGCCTGCGCCTGGCTCGAGACCAACCAGGACGAGCTCCATGCCCATCTCATCTGACCGGTCCGCGTCCAGGTTCGCGTCTGACCGACCGGGATTCAGGTTCTCGGCCGGCCGGCCCGCGTCGAGGCGGGCCGAGGCGCTGGGGATGCTCGCCGGGGTCGCGCTCGACGCCGTCTTCGCCGACCCGCGGCGCGCCCACCCGGTGGCGCTGTTCGGGCGGGCCGCCGCGGCGCTGGAGAGGCGGGTGTACGGCGACGCCCGGCCCAACGGAGTCCTGTACGTGGCGCTGTGCGTCGGCCCGGCGGCGCTGCTCGGGGTGGCCGCGGCCCGCACTGGGAACCCGGTGGCGAGGGGCGCGCTGAGCGCCGTGGCGACCTGGTCGGTGCTGGGCGGCACGACGCTGGGGCGCGAGGGGGTGGCCATGGCGGAGTTCCTGGAGGCTCACGACCTGGCCGGGGCGCGCGGGAGACTGTCCCACCTGTGCGGACGCGACCCCTCGCTGCTGGAGGCGCCCGAGCTGGCCAGGGCCACCGTCGAGTCGATCGCCGAGAACACCTCCGACGCCGTCGTGGCGCCGCTGTTCTGGGGCGCGGTGGCCGGAGTCCCCGGGCTGCTGGCATACCGGGCGGTCAACACGCTGGATGCGATGGTCGGTCACCGCAGTACCCGCTACGAGCGTTTCGGTTGGGCCGCGGCCCGGCTCGACGACGTGGCCAACTTCGTCCCCGCCCGGATCACCGGGGTGCTCGCCGTCCTCGCCGCCCCCCTGGCCGGCGGTTCGGTCCGCCGGGCGGCGGCAGTGCTGCGCGAGGACGGCCACCGTCACCCCAGTCCCAACGCGGGCCGGTGCGAGGCCGCCTTCGCCGGGGCGCTGGACGTCACCCTCGGCGGCACCAACGTCTACGGCCACCGCGTCGAGCACCGGCCCGAGATGGGCGACGGGCCCAAGCCGTCGGTCAAGGACATCCGCAGGTCCGTACGGCTGGCTCGGGCGGTGGGCTGTGCCGCCGCCGGCCTGGCCGTTCTCGCGGCGCTGCGGACCTCACGCCGGTAGTCACGTGCGGTGCCGGGGTCCTCGTGCCGGTGGTCACGTGCGGTGCTGCGGACCTCGTGCCGGTGGTCACGTGCGGTGCTGCGGTCCTCGTGCCGGTGGTCACGTGCGGTGCCGGGGTCCTCGTGCCGGTGGTCACGTGCGGCACGGGCTCCGCGTCATGAGCGGGCGGGCGGTATGGGCTCACACGCCGGTGGCCGGGGGACACGAACGGGCGTCATGGGTCCTGGCGTTGACAATCCTGTGACCTGAGTGGGCGGTGCGGCGTGTCGCGCGTCATGCTGGTCACCATGATTGTCGATCCATTCGAGGAGCTGCCCGTGATCCTGACCGGTCCCGGCGGTCCCAGGCCCGTTCGCACCGTGACCGCGTCCGCCGCGCCGTCCGCACGATCGTGTCCGGTGGGCGCGTGAGAGGCTCCCTGCTGGTCGCCGGGACGACCTCCGACGCCGGAAAGAGCGTCGTCACCGCCGGGATCTGCCGCTGGCTGGCCCGGCAGGGCGTGAAGGTCGCACCGTACAAGGCGCAGAACATGTCGCTGAACTCCTTCGTCACGGCCGACGGCGCCGAGATCGGCAGGGCGCAGGCGATGCAGGCCGCGGCGTGCGGACTGGAGCCCACCGCCGACATGAACCCGATCCTGCTCAAGCCGGGCAGCGACCGGCGCAGCCAGGTCGTGGTGATGGGCAGGCCGCTGGCCGATGTCGACGCGATGGAATACTGGGACGTCAAGGACCGGCTCCGGCAGGTCGCGGTGGAGGCGCTGGAGCGGTTGCGCGGCACCTACGACGTGGTGGTCTGCGAGGGTGCGGGCAGCCCGGCGGAGATCAACCTGCGCAGGGGCGACATCGCCAACATGGGCCTGGCCCGCGCCGCCGATCTGCCGGTCGTCGTGGTCGGCGACATCGACCGGGGCGGGGTCTTCGCCTCGCTGTACGGGACGGTGGCCCTGCTGGAGCCCGCCGACCAGGCGCTGATCGCCGGGTTCGTGATCAACAAGTTCCGGGGGGCGCGTGAGCTCCTCGAACCCGGCCTAGACATGATCAGGGAGCTGACCGGCCGCGAGGTGTACGGCGTGCTGCCCTGGCTGGACGGCCTCTGGCTGGACGTCGAGGACTCCCTCGCCCTGGACAACCGCCCCGCGGTCGGGGCGCGCCCGCCGTACGGCGGGCAGACCCTGCGGGTCGCGGTGGTCAGGCTGCCGCGCATCTCCAACTTCACCGACGTCGACGCCCTGGCCTCCGAGCCGGGTGTGGTGGTCCGCTTCGTGACCTCCCCGGCCGAGCTGGACGACGCCGACCTGGTGGTGCTGCCGGGCTCTCGGGCGACGGTCTCCGACCTGGCCTGGCTGCGCGCCACCGGTCTGGCCGACGCCCTGCCCGGCCGGGCCGTGCTCGGCATCTGCGGCGGCTACCAGATGCTCGCCCGGACCATCCGCGACGACGTCGAGTCCGGGGCGGGCTCGGTCGAGGGGCTCGGGCTGCTGCCCGCGACGGTGGAGTTCGCCGCCGAGAAGACGCTGGGCCGCCCGGTCGGCGAGGCGTACGGCTGCCGCGTCGCGGCCTACGAGATCCATCACGGCGTCGTGACGGCCGAGGGCGGCGATCCCTTCCTGGACGGCTGCCGGTCCGGCTCGGTCTGGGGCACCACCTGGCACGGGGCCCTGGAGAACGACGACTTCCGCCGGGCGTTCCTCACCGACGTGGCGGCCGTCTCCGGCCGTGACTTCACCCCCGCCCCCGGCGTCTCCTTCGCCGCGGCGCGTGAGGAGCGGCTGGACGCCCTCGGCGACCTGATCGAACGCCATGTGGACACCGACGCCCTGCTGCGGCTCCTGGAAGGCGGCGCCCCGCAGGGCCTGCCGCTGCTGCCGCCCGGCGGATCTCCGCACGGCGCACCCGATTTCTCGCAGAATAGAGGCATGGAGAGTGAAAGATGACCCGGGTCGTATTGATCCTCTTCATCATGGCCGTGGTCGCCGCGGTGGTCCTCGGCGCCGCCCTGGTGTTCCGCGCGTCGCGGGCGCGCCGGCCCGGGCTCGACGACCCCAAGGAGATCCTGAAGCGCCGCTACGCGGCCGGTGAGATCGACGAGGACGAATACCTCCGCCGCATGTCCGGCCTCTCCCAGGACTGGTGAGCCGCGTGTCCGCCCTCTCCCGGGACTGGTGACAGGACCGGTGGGAGGAGCCGCGCCGGCTGATCGGCGGGGCCCGGAGCCGCTCCGTCCGGCGGCGCGGGTCGAGCGGGTGTGGTCAGGTCTTCGCCGCCGGGGCGGGCCGGTTCTCGGCTATCCAGGCGTCGATCTCCTCCCAGTGGTCGAAGAGCCAGTGGATCCGGCTCTCGCGGTCGCGGGGGACGTCGGCGGCCCGCACCCGCCACCACCGGGCCTTGATCTCGGCGCGCATCGGGAGCCTGCGCCAGAGGTCGCCGAGGGTGACCAGGTCGTCGAGGCCGGTGTGGGCGACGAAGACCACGTCCGCCTGGGGGCAGGACTCGATGGCGGTGATGGCCCCGTTGGGGTGGGGGGCCAGCAGGTGTTCCATCCCGCGGGCCCGGGCCGCCTCCTCCGCCAGCCCTTTGCGCTCCAGGTGGAGGATGGCCCGCAGGCGGCGCCTGGGGGTGAAGTTCCCGCCCTCGGGGAAGATCACCAGGGCGTCGTCGGCGTCCATGTCCGAGGCCAGGCGGCGGATCTCGGTGAGGATGCCGCTCTCGGCGGTCCTGCGGGGGACGAAGGCGTTGGGGAGGCGGTTGATCACCACGTCCAGGGACGGGTCGAGCTGGAGGATCGCCTTCATCACGATCCTCGGGCGCCTGCCGTACACGCTGAGGAGATGGTGGATCAGGAGGAAGGAGTCGCCGGGGCCCGCGTGGCGGGACAGGACGATGACCGGGCGGGTGAGCCGGCGGGAGAGCTCGTCGGCGGTCTGCGCCGGCTCGTCGACCTCGACGCTCAGGCCGAAGATCCGTACGGCGGCGCCGTACACCCGGGACAGGAACCACCGGATCAGGGCGTAGTGCCGCTCCTGCTGCTCGTCCCGGTGGAGCCTCCCGCCGAACCCGCCGGCCACCCAGAGTCCCAGGCAGGCGACCAGCGCCATCGACTCCAGGGTCAGCCATGCCGCCGCGAACCAGACCAGCCGGGTGCCGCGCCGCTGCGGGGGCGGCAGGCGCAGGGAGGCCGCGGTCACCACCAGCAGCCAGATCGGAAGCGTGACCACCGCGACCACGGTGAGCACGATGACGAGGGGCGCGAGGATCAGGCGGCGGAGGATGCGGGGAGGGAGCATGGAGACCTCCTGCCGGGACATGGCCTGAACGGCCCGGCTCAGCGCGTCGAGCGCTGGGCCAGATACTGGGACGATGCCCTGTAGGCGCGTTCTATGTATTCAGATATACGTGACGCGTCCCGATAGCGCAGCTGGGAGAGGTCCACTCCGGGGCGGGTTCCGCCGCCGGCGGGCATGACGTGGACCTCGAGGTCGGTGGGGAGGGCGGCCATCTCCTCGGCGAAGCGGTGGCGGCGGGCGATCTCGAAGGCGATCAGGCCGACCTCCCACGGGCGGCGCGGGGCGACCAGGGGCCGCTCGATCCGGCCGACGTGCAGGACGTACACGCGGCGGGCGCCGAGGGTGACGGCGCGGCCGACCGGGATGCTGTGGACCAGGCCGCCGTCGAGGAAGTGGTCGTCGCCGATGCGGACGGGGGGCAGCAGGCCGGGGACGGCGCAGGAGGCGAGGACGGCGTCGACCAGAGGGCCCTCGGTGAACCAGTGGGCGGTGGCGCGCTCGACGGAGGCCGCCACGCACTGGAACGGCACGGCGAGGTCCTCGATGCTGGAGACCGGGAGCATCTCGGTCAGCAGGCCGCGCAGCGGGCCGGGGGAGTGCAGGTGGGTGCCCGTCCTGGCGAGGGTGGACAGCCGGGTCATCCACGACCCGCCGAAGGCGGTGCGGACCACGTCGGAGCGCCACAGCCGGGTCAGACCGGCGACCGCGTCGCCGGGGGCGGCCGCCAGCATGACGCCGTTCAGCGCTCCCACGGACGTGCCGACGATCACGTCCGGCCTGATGCCCGCCTCGTCCAGCGCCTGCAGCATGCCCACCTCGTGGGCGCCGAGCACGCCTCCGCCGCCGAGCACGAAGGCCGTGTCCACATTCATGGCCTCACGATAGACCCGGATTCATGGCCTCACGATAGACCCGGCCCGCGTGCCTGTGCCCGCCTGCCGCCCCGGACCGGCACCGTGCCGGACGGGTGCCGTGCCGGACGGGTGCCGTGCCAGTGATGTCGCGCCGGTGACGTCGTGCCGGACTAGCTGGAGAGGTGTTCGAGGAGGGCGAACCGCTGGGCGAACGCGGACATCTCGTCGCGCTGCCGGTCCGGCTCGGTGGCGGTGGGGGTCACGACGATGCGGGTCACGCCCTGCGCGGCGAGTGCCTCGACCTGTTCGGCGGTCATGTCGATCGATCCCCACCGGGTGTACTCCAGTGCCTGCGGGCTGCGGCCGGCCTCTGCGGCGGTCGACCGGGCGAGGTCCAGTTGGAGGGCGCGCTCGTCCGGATCGAGCGCGCCACCCGGGAAGTATCCGTCGCCGCGGAGTCCGGCCCGGCGCGCGGCCGCCCGGCTCGATCCGCCGATGTGGATCGGCAGGTGTGCGACCCCGTAGGGCTTGGGAAAGCTGCACAGGTCGTCGAAGGAGAAGAACTCCCCGGCGAAGCTGACGCCGTCCTCGCCGCCGGCCCAGAGCAGCCGCATCACGTCGATCGCCTCGTCGGCACGGCGGCCGCGGGTGCTGAAGTCGACCCCCACCGCCCGGGCCTCGCCCGGCAGGGTGCCGAGCCCCACGGTCAGCAGCCGCATCCGCCCCCTGGACAGCACGTCGACGGTCGCCAGGCGCTTGGCGAGGACCACCGGATGGTGGTAGGGCAGCAGCAGCACACCCGTTCCGAGCAGGATCCGCCGGGTGGCCGCGGCGACGAAGCTCAGGCAGTCGAGCGGATCGACGTAGGGCAGCGACGGCGGGAGCTCGAAGGGCCCGGCCATCGCCCCGGGATACAGCACGATGTGCTCAGGCAGATACAGCGACTCGAAACCGCAGTCCTCGGCGTGCCGGGCATAGGCGATGATCCTGTCAGGGTCAGCGCCGTAGTAGGCGGTGTTGTAGCTGATCGCGAACTTCATCGACATTCCTCTGGTCGGCCGGTGCGATGACTTGCGTAGCCGTCGGCCGGGTTCCGGCCTCCTCACCCGCCCGTCGCAGTCACGTTAGAACCCTGTCGCCGGTGTCAAGGCAACACGCGCCCGGTCACGGTCGCGGGGAGCGGCCGATCAGGCTGTGCCGCCGCTGCCCGGCCACCGGCTCAGCGATGGGCCGGCCGTCACGGCCGTCCGGCACGTGACCCGCCACGCCGCCGTCGTGTCGGCGAGGCCGTCAAGTCTCGATCTTTCATGGGCTTTCCGGCAGATTGCATGGCATCATCCCCGCCATCCCGGAGGCACCCATGGTCCGTAAGGCCACAGAGCACGCGATCGTCCTGGGGGCAGGAGTCAGCGGGCTGCTCGCCGCGCGGGTGCTGGCCGACCACTACGACCGGGTGACCCTCGTCGAACGCGACGCGCTGGGGGAGGACACCCCCCGCAGGGGCGTGCCCCAGGGGTTCCACGCGCACGCCCTGCTCCCGCGTGGCCTGCGGATCCTGGAGGAGCTGTTCCCCGGCCTGACCGGGGAGCTGGTCGCCGGGGGCGCCGTGCCGTACGAGATGATCGTGCAGCTCCGGATGATCATGGGAGGCCACGAGTTCGCGCGGATGCCGACCGGTGAGAAGGGGGTGTCGGCGACCCGTCCCTTCCTGGAGAGTCACATCCTGCGCAGGGTACGACGGCTGCCGAACCTGGTTACGGCGGACCGCAGCCAGGTCACCGGGATCATGGCCGAGGGGGACAGGGTCACCGGCGCGCGGATCGCCGGAGACGGCGGCGAGCGGGAGCTGCCCGCCGATCTCGTCGTCGACGCGATGGGTCGGGGCGGGCGGACGCTCGCCTGGCTGGAGTCCATGGGGTACGAGCGGCCGGAGGAGGAGACCGTCAAGGTCGAGGTCGCCTACGCGACGTGGTACCTCAGACTCGCCGCTGGGGCGCTGGGCGAGGACCGCATGATCCTCGTGGGCACCTACCGGGGACAGCCCAAGGGCGCCGCGCTCTGCGCGGTGGAGGGCGACCGCTGGCTGGTGACGCTGGGCGGCAGCGCCGGGGTGCGCCCGCCGACCGACCCGGAGGGGTTCTTCGCCTGGCTCGACGAGGTGGCCCCCGCCGACGTGGCCGCCGCGGTGCGCGCGGCCGAACCTCTCGGCGAGATCGGCGCGGCCCGGATCCCCACCAGCGTGCGGCGCCGCTACGAGCGGCTGGGCCGCTTCCCTGAAGGGCTGCTCGTCACCGGGGACGCGATCTGCAACTTCAACCCGATCTACGGCCAGGGCATGTCGATCGGCGCCCTGGACGCGCTCGCGATGCGCGAGTGCCTGCGCGGGGGCGCCGAGGGCCTCGCCCGCCGTTACTTCACCGCCGTCGCCAGAGCCCTCGACCCCGCCTGGCAGCTGTCCACCGGCGCCGACCTCGCCCTGCGGGAGGCCGAGGCGGAACGGACCCTGCAGGTCCGCCTGCTCAACGCCTACATCGGCAGGCTGCAGCGGGTCGCCGCGCGGGACCCGCGGGTCGCGGTCGCCTTCAGCCGGGTGAGCGGCCTGCTGGACCCGCCCTCGGCGCTCATGCGGCCCGCCGTGGTGTGGCGGGCCGTACGGGGCTGAGCCCGGGGCCGGACGCCCTGCGGCCGGGGCCGGGGCGGGTTCCGGATCCGGGCAACGAACGCGGGGCCAACTGTGGGGATCCGGTCATGGTCCGGGCCGGGGCGGGCCGCCACCATCATGGGCATGACAGCGGTAGTGCGGACCGAGGGACTCACCAAGTTCTACGGCAGGCGCCGGGGCCTTGAAGATCTCGACCTGGAGATCCATCCCGGGGAGGTGTTCGGGTATCTCGGCCCGAACGGTGCCGGCAAGACGACCACCATCCGGTTGCTCCTCGACGTGATCCGGCCCACCAGGGGCCGGATGAGCGTGCTGGGCGTCGATCCCCGTGACGCGGCGGTGCGCGGCCGGATCGGCTACCTGCCCGGGGAGCTGGCCCTGGAGGGCAGGGAGAGGGCGAGTGACTATCTCGCCTTCCTGGCCGGGGTGCGCGGCGGCGTGTCCCGGGAGCGGATCGAGGTGCTGGCCGAGCGGCTGGAAGCCGATCTGTCGGTGCCCATGGGCAAGCTGTCCAAGGGCAACAGGCAGAAGGTCGGCCTCATCCAGGCATTCATGCACGAGCCGGAGTTCCTGATCCTCGACGAGCCGACCAGCGGCCTGGACCCGCTGGTGCAGCAGGAGTTCCTGGCGATGGTCCGCGAGGTCCGCGCCGCGGGCCGGACCGTGCTGATGTCCTCGCACGTGCTCGCCGAGGTCGAGGACGTCTCCGACCGGGTCGGGATCGTGCGCGGCGGGCGGCTGGTGGCGGTGGAGGACATCTCCGCGCTGCGGGAGAAGGCGGTGCGGCGGGTGGAGTTCCACTTCGACGCGCCGGTGCCCCGGGAGGCGTTCGAGGACCTGCCGGGCGTGCGGGACCTGCGGGTGGAGGGCGCGAGCGTCCGCTGTACGATCGACGGCCGCCCCGACGCGCTGGTGAAGGCGGCGGCCCAGTTCACCGTGGTGCACATGGTCAGCGCCCAGCCCGACCTTGAGGAGATCTTCCTCACCTACTACAGCGAAGAGGGAGAGGAGGAGCGTCATGCCCGCGCTGGTGTCTAAGAGCCTGCGGGACTACCGCAGGGCGCTGGTCGGCTGGACGGTCGGCATCACCGCGTTCTTCGGACTGTATCTGTCGTTCTATCCCAGCATCGCCAAGAACCCCCAGCTCTACGGGCAGATGGCGCTGGCCAAGTTCCCCGGCGCCATGCGTGACCTGATGGGGGGCCTGGAGGGTTTCACCACCGGCGTCGGCTACCTGCACAGTCTCGTCTACCAGCTGTTCGGGCCGATGCTGTTCGCCGCCTGCGCGGTGATCCTCGGCAACCGGGCCATCGCGCAGCCGGAGGAGTCCGGCACGCTGGAGCTGACCGTCACACTGCCGATCGACCGCAGGA
Organism: Streptosporangium sp. NPDC048886; assembly: GCF_055586905.1. NCBI lineage: Bacteria > Bacillati > Actinomycetota > Actinomycetes > Streptosporangiales > Streptosporangiaceae > Streptosporangium > Streptosporangium sp. NPDC048886. The sequence goes on along the minus strand of NZ_JBVJHH010000018.1, from coordinate 108,857 downwards.
GGCTGGTCCTGGAGCGCTCGGCCGCCCTCGCGCTCGGTCTGCTGGGTGTGGCGGCGGTGACGTTCCTCGCGGTCTGGGGGCTGGCGGCGGCGGCCGGCCTGGACGTGGCCCCGGGCAGGATCCTGGCCGGGCACACCGGGGTCTTCCTGCTCGGCCTGTTCTTCGGCACGCTGGCTCTCACGGTGGGCGCGGCCACCGGACGCAAGGGGCTCGCCATGGCCGTGGTGGGCGTGGTCGCGGTGGGCGGCTACGTGATCGAGAGCATGGGCCGGAACGTGGAGGCGATCTCCTGGCTCCGCCGGCTGTCGCCCTTCCACTACTACCTGGACGGCAGACCGCTCTACCAGGGCTTCCCCCCGGGTGATTACCTGGTCCTCGCGGGAGCGACGGTCATACTGCTCCTGATCGCCGTCCTCGCCTTCGATCGGCGTGACGTAGGAGTCTGATGGACGAGGTCCCGCGGGTGCCCGCCGACCTGCTCGGTGGGCACCTCCGCGTTCTGGCGGCCGCGGCCGAGACCGGCTGGCTGCCCGACCGCGCCGCGCTGGACGACTACCGCGCCGCGGGCGCGCGGGCCGCCGAGTCGGGCGTGTCGCTGCGCGCGCTGGTCGAGGCCGCCCTGGCCATGGCCGAATCCGCGAGCGCGGCCCCGCTGCCGGTCCTGCGGCGGGCCGTCTCCGCCCTGATGGAAGGCTATGAGGACGCCCAGCGGCTGGCCCTGCGCCAGGAGGAGGCCGCGCGCAGGGAGTTCGTCGACGACCTGCTCCAGGGGCGGGCCGACCGGCTCGCCGAGCGGGCCGAGCATTTCGGCCTCCGGCTGGCCGAGACCTACGTCGTCGCGGTCGCCCGCCCCGCGGGGCCGGGGGAGGACGGTTCCGGGGGCGGCGCGGCGGGGGACGGCCGGGGGTACGGCGGCGCGGCGGAGGACGGTTCCAGGGACGGCGGGGTGTGGGCGGTGCGGGACGGTGACGCGCTGGCCCGGCGGATCGAGGAGTCGCTGGTCACCCGGTTCGGCTCGCACAACGTGCTGGTGGCGGTCCGTGACGACGGGCTCGTGTGCGTCGCCCCGGGCAGTCTCGCCGTGGCGACGGGGGAGTTCACCCACCATGTGCGACAGCTGTTCGCGCCCGGCTGGCGGGTCGGGCTGGGGCGGCCCCACCGGGGGCCGGGCGGGGTGGTCACCTCCTACCGGGAGGCCGCCGGCGCCATCGAGCTCGGTGACCGGCTGGGGCTGCGGGCATCGGTGCTCAAGGCCGCCGACCTGCTGGTCTTCCCGGTGCTTCTGCGGGACAGGGCGGCCATCGAGGATCTGGTGACGACCGTGCTCAGCCCGCTGCTGGAGGCCAGGGGCGGCCCGGAGCCGCTGCTCGGCACACTGGAGGCCGTCTTCGCCTCCCAGGGCAACCAGACCGCCGCCGCGCGCAGGCTCGGTGTCAGCACCCGGGCGGTGACCTACCGACTGGAGCGGATCCGCCGCCTGACCGGGTTCTCCCCCGACGATCCCACGCAGCGGTTCACCCTGGAGACGGCGGTGCTGGGCGCCCGGCTGCTGGAGTGGCCGGCCCATCCGTTGCGCTGACCCTCCACCATGCCGATCACCCACTGAGCTGACCCTCCACCACGCCGATCACGTGCCGCGCCGATCCGGGCTTACCGGGTGACCCGGTCATGCCGGCTGAAGGACGGGCCGGTCGGACGCCGCCTCCGCGGCGGCCACCGAGCGGGTGGAGACGGCGCGTGAGACGAGGACGACGGCGACGACGCACAGCGCGGCGGCGGTGCAGAAGACCGTGGGCAGCCCGGCGTAGGCGCCGAGGCCCCCGCCGGCCGCCGCGCCGAGGGGCGAGGCCCCCATGCCGATCAGGCGGTAGCCCGAGTTGACCCGGCCGATCAGGTCCTCGGGGATGAGCCGCTGCCGCAGCGACACCAGGATGACGTTGGAGGCGGCGTTGGTCGCTCCGAGAAACACGGCGGTGACGCCGATCGCCACCGGGGTGGGGAGCAGGACGGGCACCAGCAGCAGGAAGCCGTTGGCGAGGTTGGCGGTGAGCATCGTCCTGACCTGGCCGACGCGGCGGGCCAGCCACCCGGCAAGCAGGGAGCCCGTCACCGCCCCGGCGGCCAGCGCCGCGGTGAGGACGCCGTAGTCGCCGGCGGGCAGGCCCACCCGTGACTCCTCGCCGACGACCCACAGCACGAAGACCGCGAAGTAGGCGGCGTTGGCGAAGTTGAGCACGCCGGCGAAGGCGGCGAGCGCGCGCAGGATGCGGTGGTCGCGCAGGTAGCGCAGCCCGTCGGCGATGTCGGCGCGCAGGGCGCGCGTCGACGGGGTCTCGACCCGGAACCGCCCGCGCATGCCGGTCAGGGCCAGTCCCGCCACGGCGTAGAGCAGGGCGGGCACCCCGAGCACCGCGGCGGCGCCGGATCCGATCAGGAGCCCGGCCAGCGGGCCGCCGAGGAAGTTGTTGCCGACCGTCTGCACGGCGATGAGCTGCCCGTTGGCGCTGCCGAGGCGGTCGCGTGGGACGGCCATCGGCAGCACGGACTGCGCGGAGGTGTCGGAGAAGACCTCGGCGACGCCGATCAGGAGCGCTCCGGCGAGCAGCGCCGGCAGGCTGAGCACCCCCAGCCAGGCGGTCACGGCCAGGGCCGCGAGCACGCCGGCCCGGGCCCAGCTCGCGGTGACCATGATCCGGCGCCGGTCGTGCCGGTCGACGATCGCGCCCGCGTGCAGCGAGAGCAGCAGCCAGGGCAGCGTCGCCGCAGCGCTGACCAGGGACACCAGGAACGGCGATCTGGTCAGGGTCACCGCGATCAGGGAGACGCCGACGACCGCGACGCCGTCGCCGACGTTCGACAGGCCGGACGCGGCCCACAGCCAGCGGAATGATCGCCCGGTCATCCGAGCCTCCGGTATCGTGTAAGGGAAAGTGTGCAAACAATTCTTTGCAAAGATAGGGCTGCACATGATGGATGACAAGACCCACGGCCTTGACGCTTCGGCGCTCAAGGGGCTTGCCCACCCCTCCCGCCTCCGCCTGCTGGATCTGCTGGAACGTCACGGCCCGGCGACGGCGACCCAGCTCGCCGCCCTGACCGGGGAGAACACCGGGGCCACGAGCTACCACCTGCGCCGCCTGGAGCGGCACGGGCTCATCGAGGACATACCGGAGCGCGGTAAGGGCAAGGAGCGCTGGTGGCGCACCCGTAGCTTCGCCTTCGACGGTGACCGCCTCCGCCGTGACCCCGATACGGCGGAGGCCGCCGAGTTCCTCCTCGCGGAGATGGTCCGCCAGCGGCGTGCCGAGCTCGCCAACTGGCTGGAGGAGTCACGGACCACCCCGCGGCCGTGGATCGAGGCGGGGGTCAACTCCCGCGTGGCGGTGCACCTGACCAGGGAGGAGCTCGCCGACCTCGTGCGTGACGTCACCCAGGTCCTCGACGCCTATCACGACAGGGCCCGGGAAAGGGGCGAGGGGGTCCCGGACACCGCGCGCGTCATCGTCCACTTCGACGCCTTCCCCGTCGGGCTCGGGGAGCGGGACCGGCCGGAAGAAGATCGGCCGGAATGAGACCGGCCGGAATGAGACCGGCCGCCGCCGTGCGGGCGGCGGCCGGGGCCGGCGGGGTGGATCAGGGGAGGCGGGGGATCAGGGGATGAGCAGGATCTTGCCCGTGGTCCGGCGCGCCTCCAGGTCCTCGTGGGCGCGGGCGGCCTCGGCGAGGGGATAACGGTGGGAGATGTGCACCTGGAGCTGTCCCGAGGCCACCCAGCCGAAGAGGTCGGTGGCCCGCCAGACCAGCTCGTCGCGGGTGGCGACGTAGTGGGTGAGGGTGGGGCGGGTCAGGAAGAGGGAGCCGCGCGCGTTGAGGGTCTGCGGGTCGACGGGCGGGACCGGGCCGCTGGCCTGGCCGTACAGGGCCATCATGCCGCGCGGGCGCAGCGAGGCGATGCTCCCGTCGAAGGTGGCCGCGCCCACGCCGTCGTAGACCACGTGCACGCCGGAGCCGGTCAGCTCACGGACCGCCTCGGAGAAGCCGTCGTAGCGGAGCACCTCGTCGGCGCCCGCCCGGCGGGCCAGCTTCGCCTTCTCCTCACTGGAGACCGTGCCGATCACCCGGGCGCCGCGCAGCTTGGCGACCTGGGTGAGCAGCAGGCCCATGCCGCCGGCCGCGGCGTGCACCAGCACGTCGTCGCCCGGCTTCACCTCGTAGGTGGAGTGGGTCAGGTAGTGCGCGGTCATCCCCTGGAGCATGATGGCCGCCGCGACGTCGGCCGGGACGCCGTCGGGCACGGCGAGCAGGCGGGAGGCGGGCACCACGGCGCGCTCGGCGTAGCTGCCCATCACGTTCGCCCACGCCACGGTGTCGCCGGGGGAGAAGTCCCGCACGTCCTCGCCGACCGCCACGACGGTGCCCGCGCCCTCGTTGCCGGGGACGAAGGGCAGGGACAGCGGGTAGCGGCCCATCCGGTGGTAGACGTCGATGAAGTTCACTCCGCCGGCCGCGACGTCGATCAGCACGTCACCCGGGTTCACCTTGGGGTCCGGATGGTCGGTGCAGGTGAGGACCTCGGGGCCGCCGGTGGCGGAGACGACTATGGCGCGCATCGTGCCGGACTCCTTCGCTCAGTCGAGTGCTTCGATCCTCCCCAACCCCGCGGTGATCACTCGTTGTTCCGGGTCAGGGCTTGCCGGCGGCCGCCTCGTCCTTGGCGCCGTGCATGGTGAAGTTGTCGAAGGAGGTCAGGAGCTTGGCCTTGCCGTCCTCGCCGACCCGGGCGATGAAGCCGACCTCGCCGGAGGGCAGCGGGTTGGAGTCCACGAACGACTGGACCCGGTCGCCGTCGACCCACATGGCCAGCCGCACGCCGTCCGGGGTGTCCGAGCACTCGGCCTGGAGATGGACGGGCCCGCCCTTGGGCAGCGTGACCTGGACGGGCTTGGTGAGCTCCCCTCCGGCGCTCTTGACGCTCTTGCGGATGCGGGCGTTGCCCGCGGTGTCGAGCAGGAACTCGTAGCGGGTCGCCTCGTAGGTGTCCTCGCCCCGGCAGAACAGGCCGTACTCGCCCAGGCCGGTGCTGCCGTCGCGGATCCCGACGTCGACGCCGAGCAGCATGCGGGCGGGGAGCAGCGGTGTGGGACTGGCCGAGGGGTCGGGGGTGGCCGGGGGCGCGGTCGCGAAGGGCACCGGCGCCTTCTCCCGCAGCACGGAGTCGTCGCCGTCCACGTCGATGGCGTAGTAGCCCTCGGGGGCGTAGCCGCTGCTGTCGCTGCCGTCGTAGGTGCCGCCGCTCCAGCCGCTCCCGGTCTGGGTGAAGTCGTTCTGGTAGAGCAGGTCGAGGTTGGCGGGCGGCCCGCCGGCGGCGAGCGAGAGATAGAGGGCGGAGCCGCCGCCCACCGCGACCAGGGCCGCCACCGCCGCCCCGGCGATCAGCTTCTTCCGCCCGGTGGAGCGCCCGGCGGGCGCGGCCGTGGTGGTGTGGCCGGGGCCGGTGTGGCCGGGGCCGGTGTGCTGCCCCGGCGGCACGGATCCCGGCCACTGGGCGGTCCCCTGGAGCGTGGGCTGGCTCTGCTGGAGCGTGGGCGGGTTCTGCTGCCAGGTCGGCTGGATCTGGTGGACCGCGGGCGGGCTCTGCTGCCAGACGGTCTGGACCGATCGGACGGTCTGCTCGGGCGCGGCCGAGCGGCCGACGAGGTGGTCGAGGACCTGCTGGGAGGTGGGCCGGTTGCGGGGGTCCTTGGCGATCGCGTAGGTCACCAGCTCGCGCAGCGCGGGATCCATGCCCTCCAGGGAGGGCTCGGTGTTGAGCACCTGGTAGACCACCGCGGCCACCGCCTCCCCGCCGAACGGCGCCTGGCCGCTGGCGGCGAAGGCCATCAGGCAGCCCCAGGAGAACACGTCGCACGCGGGGGAGACCGGTTCGCCGCGCAGCACCTCGGGCGCCATGTAGCGGGGCGTGCCGACGATCTCGCCGGTGCCGGTGATGCCGCTGAGGGTGTCCAGGGCACGGGCGATGCCGAAGTCGATCACCCGGGGACCGACCGGGGAGAGCAGGACGTTGGACGGCTTGAGGTCGCGGTGCACGACCCCGGCACCGTGGATGGCGGTGAGGGCGGTCGCCACGCCGACCGCGAGCGCGTCGAGGCTGGAGCCGCGGAGCGGCCCCCCCGACTGCACGGCGTCCTCCAGGTTCGGGCCGGCCACGTATTCGGTGACGACGTAGAGCTGGTCGCCGTCGAGCGCGGCCTCGATCACCGCGGCGGTGCAGAAGCGACGGACCCGTTGGGCCGCGTCGGCCTCACGGCGGAACCGCATCCTGAACTGCTCGTGCTGGCTGTACTCCGAGTTGATCACCTTGATGGCGACCTGCTGCCCTTCGGGGGACTCGCCGAGGTAGACCGTGCCCATACCGCCTCGGCCGAGCCGGCTGAGCACGCGGTATCGACCGATCTGTAGAGGATCGCCCGGAGTGAGGTTGTTCACCGTCATACCTAACCGCATTTACCGTCAATGAAGTGGCTCAGCTTACCGAGATCTTCCCGGCGGCCAGCCGCCGCAACAGTGACAGATCGACTTTCTCCAGGCTGCCGACGGCCAGCACGCCGTACGGCACCGCCCCGTCGCCGGGCACCGCCACCACCCGGCATCCCGCGGCGTGGGCGGCGGCCAGCCCGGTGGGGCTGTCCTCCACCGCCACGCACTCGGCGGGGTCGGCCCCCAGCGCCGCGGCCGCCTTCAGGTAGGGATCCGGCGACGGCTTGCCGCGCGCGGTGTCCTCGGCGGCCACGACCACGCGGAAGCGCTCCGCCCCGACCGTGCGGAGCACCATGTCCACGACCCGCCGGGGGGAGGCGCTGACGAGCGCCGCCGGCACGCCCGCCGCCCGCAGCTCGTCCAGCAGCCGGATCGCGCCGGGCAGCGGCGTCACCCCGCCCGCGATCCGCTCGGCGAAGGCTCCGGTGAGCCGCGCGCCGACGGTCTCGGCGGATGTCCCGGCGGCCCGCGCGCCGGCCGTTCCGGAGGGATCGGCGGTTCCGGGGAGACCGGCCGTTCCGGAGGGAGCCGGGCCGGAGGGAGCCGGGCCGGGGGCGGGCGGGCCGGGGCGCGCGGGCACCCCGTCGGGACGGGGCCGCCCCTGCCGCGTGCCGCCCCGCCGTGTGCGGTCCTGCCCGGCGAGGACGCGCCGTAGGAGATGGGCGGCGGTGTGCTCGACGGGCCGGCCGAGCACGTGGTCGGTGTCGGCCCCGGCCAGCTCCAGGCCGAGCTCGGCCGCCACCGTCGCGCACGCCTGCCACCACAGCCCCTCGGTGTCCACGAGTGTGCCGTCCATGTCGAACAGGACGGCGCGCAGCTCAGCCGGCACCGGCGGGAGCCTCCGTCCCGGCGGGGGCGCGCCCGGTGGCGGCCGCGGCCCGCTCGGCGACCAGGACGGGCCGCTGCACGAGACCGAGGGCCACCCGCGTGCCGGGGGCCAGCCGTACCGCGTCGTGGCCGGGCACGTCGCTGAGGACCTCCAGCTCGCCCAGCCGCACCCGCAGCCGCGCGGAGGAGCCGCGGAAGGACGACGCCACGACCAGCGCCCCGCCCTCCGGATCGGGCGTGACGAGCACCGCCTCCGGGCGGACCAGCACGTCCACGTCGGGGGAGGCGGGCGACGGGCCGTCCACCGGGAGCGAGCGGCCCAGGACCGCGACCTCGCCGCCGGACACGCGGCCGGGGATGTGGTTCATCGTGCCGACGAACTCGGCCACGAACGGCGTGGCGGGCCGGTCGTAGACGTCGGCCGGGGCCCCGCACTGCTCCAGCCGCCCGTCGCGGAGCACCGCGACCCGGTCGGCGACCGACAGCGCCTCCTCCTGGTCGTGGGTCACGAAGACGGTGGTGATGCCGAGGTCGAGCTGGAGCCGCCGGATCTCCTCCCGCAGCGTGACGCGGACCTTGGCGTCCAGCGCCGACAGCGGCTCGTCCAGCAGCAGCACCCGGGGCTCCAGCGCCAGCGCCCTGGCCAGCGCGACGCGCTGCTGCTGGCCGCCGGAGAGCTGGTGCGGGTAGCGGTCGGCGTGCGCGGGGAGCCCCACCAGCTCCAGCAGCTCGGCCGCCCGGGCGTGCCGCCGGGCGGCGGGCACCTTGCGGACCCGGAGCCCGAACGCCACGTTGTCGCGGGCGTTGAGGTTGGGGAAGAGGCTGTAGGACTGGAAGACCATGCCCGCGTCCCGGCGGTTGGCGGGCACCCGGGTGATGTCCCGGCCGTCCACCAGCACCGCCCCGGCGTCGGGGTGCTCGAAACCGGCCACGCAGCGCAGGGCCGTGGTCTTGCCGCAGCCCGACGGGCCGAGCAGGGCCATCAGCTCGCCCTGCTCGACGGTGAGGTCCAGGCCGTCCAGGGCGACGGTGCGGCCGAACGCGCGGCGCAGCCCCCGGAGTTCGACGGTCATGAACGCTTCCTTCCCGCTCCCGAGACGGTGAGCAGAAGCAGCCAGATGAGCAGCAGGCTGATGACGGACAGGGCCACCGACAGCTGCCCGTCGTTGCCGGAGACGGTCACGATCCAGACTGGGAACGTCTGGTAGCCGAGCAGGGCGGCGACGGTGTATTCGCCGAGCACCAGCGCGAGGGTGAGGAAGGAGGCGCCGGCGATGGCGGAGCGGATGTTGGGGACGACCACCCGCAGCATCACGTGCGGCCACGAGGCGCCCAGGTTGCGCGCGGCCTCCACCAGGGTCCGCACGTCGATCACGCGGAGCCCGGCGTCCAGCGAACGGTAGACGAACGGCAGCGTCAGCACCACGTAGGCCAGGACCAGCACGACCGGGAACCGCTCGCTCTGGATCGCGATCATCGTCGCCCAGAACGGGGTGGCGGCCAGCGCCTCGGTGCCGCCGCGCAGCGCCGTGCCGATGCCGACCACGTAGGTGATCGGCGGCACGACCAGCGGCAGCGTGGCGACCAGTTCGAGCACGGGCCCCAGCCGCGGGGCGCCGAGCCGTACGGCCAGCATCGCCGGGAGCGTCAGCAGCAGCACCGTCACGATCGTGGCGGCGGCTAGCCCGAGGGAGACCAGCAGGCTCGGGAGGAACCCGGGAGCCGACAGGATGCGCCCGTAGGCGCCGAGGGAGAGGCCCTTCCCCTCGGTGTGGACGGTGAACCAGAACGAGACGGCCATCGGGACGAGGAAGTAGAGCGCGGCGACGCCCAGCACGGCCCCCCGCCACAACCGCACCCGCCGGGGGTGCGGGGAGACGGCGCCGGGGGCGGGCTCCGGCACGGTGGCTACCGCAGCCATCGGGAGCTCCTTCTCTGCAGGGGCAGGTAGACCGCCATCACCAGGACCGCGATGACGATCATGTCGAGGCTGAGGGCGAGCGCGATGTTCTCGTGGCCGATCAGCACGTCGCCGGTGAGCGCGTCGGCGATCTGCAGGGTGACCAGCGGGACCGTGCTGCCGACCATCGCCGCGGCGGTGGCGTAGGCGGCGAAGGCCCCGCCGAACAGCAGGACGACGCCGCCGAGCAGCGCGGGGGTCAGCACCGGGACGCCGACGTGCCGCCAGAACTGCCAGGTGGTGGCGCCGCTGTTGTGCGCCGCCTCCCGCCACTGCGGGCGCAGGCCGTCCAGCGCCGGCGTCACGACCAGGACCATCAACGGGACCGAGAAGTACATGTAGACCAGTGCCAGGCCCCAGAAGTTGTACAGCACTCCCGAGCCCAGCCCCAGCGTGGTGGTGACCACGCCGGAGTTGCCGAGCGTGGCGATCCAGATGAACGCCAGCGGCACGCCGCCGAAGTTGGCCAGCACGCCCGAGGCGGTCAGCACGCTCTCGCGCAGCGCCCGGAAGCGGGAGGTGACCACGGCCTGGGCGAGCAAGGTGCCCAGGACCGCGCCGGCCACCGCGACCAGCGCCGACAGCCGCACGCTGCTGAGGAGGGTGGTGAGGTAGGCGCCCCGCAGGCTCTCGACCACGTTGGCCGTGCTGAAGGAGGAGAGCCTGGTCTGCGGGTCCCTGACGGTGAACGCGCCGAGCAGCAGCGCGAGCGTCGGGATCCCGAAGGCCAGCGCCATGAAGGCGAGCAGGGGCAGGGCGGCCGGCCAGCTCCCGGTCCGGGCGCGGCCGCCCCGCACGGCCGTGCCCGCGTCGGTCGTCGTCACGGGTCAGCCGGCGACGGCGGCGCCCCAGCCGCCGGCCAGGACTTCCTTGGCCTTGTTGACCTGGGCCTCGGTCGGGAAGGTGGGCTCGCCCTCGACCGGGGGCAGGTTGGCCTCGGCGGCCTTGTCGACCGAACCGTCGGCCTTCATGGCGGGCAGCAGCACCGGGCGGGCGAAGCCGCCGAGGTAGAGGTTCTGGCCCTCGGGGCTGTAGAGGAACTCCTGCCAGAGCCGGGCGGCGGCCGGGTGCGGGGCGTCCTTGTTGATCGCCTGCGCGTAGAGCTGGAAGTATTTGCCGTCGGTCGGGATGACCGTCTTCCAGTCGAGTCCCTTCTCGGCCATCTTGGGGGCGTAGGCGGCGTTGTTGTAGTCCCAGTCGATGCTGATCTGGGTCTCGCCCTTCTCGATGGTGGCGGGGGTGGTCTCCACCGGGTTGAAGTTGCCGCTCTCCTTCAGCTTCTTGAAGAAGTCGAGGCCGGGCTGGATGTCGTCGAAGGAGCCGCCGTTGGCCAGGGCCGCCGCGTAGACGCCCGCGAACGCCGAGCCGGACTTGGTCGGGTTGCCGTTCAGCGCGACCTTGCCCTTGTACTCGGGTTTGAGCAGGTCGGCGAAGGTCTCCGGACACTTGGCGATCTTCTTGGCGTCGCAGCCGATCGAGACGTAGCCGCCGTAGTCGTTGAACCACAGGCCGCCCGGGTCCTTCTGGTTGCCGGGGATCTTGTCCCACGTCTGGACCTTGTAGGGCGCGAACAGGCCCTCGGCGGCGCCGCTGATGGCGAAGGACTGGCCGATGTCGAGCACGTCGGGGGCGCGGTCCTGGCCCTTGCGGGTCTTCACCGCGTTGATCTCGTCGGCGCTGGCGGCGTCGGGGGTCTCGCTCTCGATCTCGATGCCGTACTTCGCGGTGAACGTCTCGATGATCTTGCCGTAGTTGGCCCAGTCGGGCGGCAGGGCGATGACGTGGAGCTTGCCCTCCTTCTTGGCGGCCTCGACGAGCTTGTCCAGCCCGCCGAAGTCGGCCGCGGAGGCGGCGGTCCGGGCGTCGACGCCGGCCGCGGAGCCGCTGCCGGCGGGCGTGGCGGTGGTCGGGGCCGCCCCGCACGCCGTGGCGCCTGCGAGCAGAAGTGCGGTCAGGCCCGCAGAGCGGACTCGGGATGCGATCACGTTGTCTCCCAAGGGGGTGTCGCGCGATATGCCATGAAATTAAGCGAACTTGTACAAACAAGCTAGACCCAGTAGGTCGGCAATCGGTTTCCTCCCGATGAACGCCCGGAGTACTTCAGTGGAATGCGGGAGCTGGGGATTCATGGGGGTTTCCGGCTTGTTTAGGGTGGAGGCGGGACGGCCGCCCGGCGTGCGCGGCGAAGGAGCTCCCGCCGGGCGGGGCCGGAGGCGGGCCGGGTGAAGGGCGGGAGTTTGAGGGACGAGGCGAGATCGCGCGGCCGGCGGATGCCCGGCCGGGCGTCCGGGTGGAGGCGATCATGACGGCGCGCTACGTGGGGATCGCGGCCGAGCTGAGGGAGGCGATCGTGCGCGGCGAGTACGCCGTGGGGGCGCAGCTGCCCTCGGAGGCCGAGCTCGCCGCCCGTTTCGCCGCCTCCCGGGGCACGGTCCGCCAGGCGGTGGCGGTGCTCGCCACCGAGGGGCTGGTCGGCTCCCGGCAGGGGGCCAGGCGGATCGTGCTCGGCCGCGAGCGCAGCCAGAGCTTCGCCGAGCTGAACAGCTTCGCGCAGTGGGCCAGGGCGATGGGCTACCGGGTCAGCGGGCGGGTGCTGGAGCAGCGGCGCCGGAGCGCGGACGCCACCGAGGCGGCCCGGCTCGCGCTCCAGCCGGGCGATCCGGTGCTGTCGGTGCTGCGGCTGCGCTCGCTCGAAGGCGAGCCGGTGCTGCTGGAGCGGACCGTCTACGCCGGATGGATCGCTCCGGCCGTCGAGCGGATCGACCCCGGGTGCGAGTCGGTCACCCAGGCCCTCTACGACGGCGTCGGCCTCGTCATCGCCTACGGCGAGCACCTCATCGACGCGGTCGCGGCGGGGGCCGAGGACTCCCGGCTGCTGGCCGTGCGGCGGGGCAGCCCGTTGCTGCGCCAGCGGCGGATCACCACCACCCACGAGGGCCGCCCGGTCGAGCTGTCCGACGACCGCTACCGCGCGGGCAGCGTGACCTTCAGCATCCGCAACTCGGTGGACGCCAATCCGCTGGTACGGCAGGTGGGGGACTTGCGCCCGGCTCTGTAAGAACGTATGTTCGATAGACGTGCCCCGCCTTCCCCCGGGTGCCGATCCGGAATCCACGGGGGGAGAGGCGTCGTGAGCAGACTCTACGGTGACCCGATCGAGGTGTGGACCCGGGAGGGGCGGCCGGTCCAGTTCGTCTGGCGTGACCGGCTGCACGCCGTCCGCCGGGTGGTGGACCACTGGGTGGTCTCGCGCGAGTGGTGGAAGACCTCCGACAGCGATCCGGGGGAGCGCCGGTTCTGGCGGGTCGAGGCCGACCCCGGCAGCAGGCTCGGCACCTACGAGCTCCGCTTCGACACCGCGGGTGAGGGCTGGCTGCTGATGAGGGCGTGGGACTGACGGTGCTGAGGGCGTGGGACTGACGGTCCCGCCCGCCACGCCCCTCCCGGGGTGCCCTCGCGGTCAGTGCTGGGCCTGCCGCGCCGCGCCCCGCTCGGTGAGCAGCCGGGAGAGGACCTGCGGCGCGGCCGGGCCCGCCGGGGCCCGGCCGGTGCCCATGGCCTGGATCCGGGTGATCTGCCGGACGGTCGCCGCGCACAGCAGGGCCGAGACCGCGACGGCGGCCAGCTCAGCCGGGCCGAGGCCGGTCAGCTCGCTGTCACCCGGGGTGCCGAGCGGCGGCCGCGTCAGCGCCAGGGCGAGCAGGGTCAGCCAGCTCAGCCACCAGGCGGCCAGCAGCGCCGCCCAGCGGCCGTGGTGGCCGGCCGGCGGGCGGGAGTCACGCCAGAGGCGGTGCACCAGCACCGGCGGGGCGATGAGGTTGACCGCCGGCACGGCCCAGGCGGCCAGCACCAGGCCCGCCGGCGCCCCGGGGACGGCGCTCTGGCGGGCCTGGACCAGCCAGGTCAGGTAGGCGGCGACGGCCGCGACGGTCGTCGCGGCGGTGAGCATGACGAGGACGGCGAAGACGCTGACCGCGCCGGCGACGGCCTGCGCGCCGGGGGCATGGGGGTCGCCGCCGAGTGCCGAGATCTCCCGGGCCAGCCGCCGGCCACGGGCCTGCTCGAACACCACCAGGGCGGCGGTGGCGGCTACCTGGGCGGTGAGGGTCGCGTATACGGCTGAAGCAGACTTTTTAGGTAGGGATGGGACGGAGCGCATGTATATCTCCCCCCGCCATGCGCTGAAGGACTCGCCCCTTTTCCTATCCCTCCCACGCCTCCGCTAATCTGCCTGTCCGTCCCCTCCCGCGCCTGCGCTGATCTGCCTGTCCGCGCCGGGCGGATCAGCTCACCACACCCGACTCCCACGCCCAGGCCGCGATCTCCACCCGGTTCCTGGCGCCGAGTTTCGCCTGGATGCTCCCCAGGTGCGTCTTGACCGTGGACAGCGAGACGAACAGCTCCGCCGCGACCTCCTGGTTGGTCCGTCCCCTGGCCACCAGGCGGACGACGTCCAGCTCGCGCTCGGTCAGCGGCTCGCTGAGCGGGCGGGCGGTCCCGGCCCGGGGATGGGCCAGGTGTTCGAGCAGGCGCACGGTCACCGACGGCGACACCAGCGCGTCCCCGGCCGCCGCGGCCCGGACCGCCTCGATCAGCAGCGTCGGCCCGCTGTCTTTGAGCAGGAATCCGGTCGCGCCCGCGCGCAGCGCCCCGTAGACGTATTCGTCCAGGTCGAAGGTCGTGACGATGACCACCCGCATGGGGTCGGCGACGCCGGGGCCGGCCAGGATCCGGGTGGCCTCCAGGCCGTCCAGCTTGGGCATCCGGATGTCGAGCAGGCACACGTCGGGCCGGAGCCTCCTGGCGTGCTCGACCGCCTCGGCGCCGTTGCCGGCGGTCGCCACGACCTCCATGTCCTCCTGGGCGTCCAGAATCATCTGGAAGCCGGTCCGCACCAGCTCCTGGTCGTCAGCGATGAGCACCCGAATCGTCACCTGATGGATTCTGCCAGCTCGAAATGTGGCATCGGACTTTCGGACGATGGCCCCGCCCGCTAATCGGACGGTCGGCTGATCCGCCGCGGTGCCCCTGAGCGGGAGAGTCGTCGCCATGAGTGTTGTTCTTGAAGGGGCCGGTCTGGTCAAGCGGTTCGGCCCCACTGTGGCGCTGGGCGGCGTCGGGCTGGCCGTCGGTGCCGGCGAGGCTGTGGCGATCATGGGGCCGAGCGGGTCGGGCAAGTCGACCCTGCTGCACTGCCTCGCCGGGATCATGAAGCCGGACGCGGGCGAGGTGCACCTGCTCGGCCGGCGCATCGACGGGCTGGGGGAGCGCGAGCGCAGCGCCCTGCGCCGTACCCGGTTCGGGTTCGTCTTCCAGTTCGGCCAGCTCCTGCCGGAGCTGCCGGCCGAGGAGAACGTCGCGCTGCCTCTCATGCTCGGCAACGTGTCCCGGGCCGACGCCGTACGGCAGGCCCGCGGATGGTTCGGCCCGCTCGGCCTCGGCGGCATGGAGGGCCGCCGCCCCGGCGAGCTCTCCGGCGGCCAGGCGCAGCGGGTGGCGATCGCCCGCGCGCTGGTCACCCGGCCGGCGGTGATCTTCGCCGACGAGCCGACCGGCGCGCTCGACCAGAGCACCGGCCACGACACGATGCGCCTGCTGGTGGAGGCCACCAAACACAACGGCGCCTCGCTGGTGGTCGTCACCCACGACCCCCAGGTGGCCCGATGGTGCGACCGGACGGTCGAGGTCCGCGACGGCCAGATCCTCCCCGGCCGGTACGGCGCGCAGCCGGCCGCCGGTCAGGAGCCGTCGACCCAGGTCCTGCCCGAGGTGACCGGATGAGCGGGCTGATGGGCCTGACCTGGCGGCTGCTGCGCGGCGGCGGCCGCCGCGGCCTGCTGGGCGCGGGGTTGACCGTGGCGGCGGTGGCGGTCTCCACCGCGCTGCTGCTGTTCGCCGTGGCGGTCAACATGGCCTTCCAGGGACGGGCCGACCGGGAGGCGTGGCGCAACCCGGTGGCGGCCACCGGGAAGGCCGTGGCGGTCGAGGCCGTGCACGCCGACTACGTGCGGGACCGGCGGATCACGGTCGTGGACCTGGCGGCGCTGGAGCCGGGGGCGGCCCCGCCGCCGGGCCTGGCGCGCTTCCCCGCGCCCGGCGAGGTCTGGTTCTCCCCGGCGCTGGCCGAGCTCGCCGGGCAGCTCCCGGCGGGCCAGCTCGCCGGCCGCTTCCCAAAGAAGGTCGGCGGGACGGTCGGCGATGAGGCACTGGTCCACCCCGGCGAGCTCGTCGCGGTCCGCGGCCAGGTCCCGGACGCCCCGATCATGACCGTCGAGCCGTCGGACGATCCGCGTGCCGGCGTCGGACCGGTGAGGATCTCCGGCTTCGCCGGGCAGCCGACGGGTGA
The DNA here is from genome assembly GCF_055586905.1 of Streptosporangium sp. NPDC048886. NCBI lineage: Bacteria > Bacillati > Actinomycetota > Actinomycetes > Streptosporangiales > Streptosporangiaceae > Streptosporangium > Streptosporangium sp. NPDC048886. The sequence goes on along the minus strand of NZ_JBVJHH010000018.1, from coordinate 93,186 downwards.
CGCGCAGGCGTACATGGCGCTCGGGCTGATCGCGAGCGTGCTCATGGTCGTGCCGCTGCTGGTGTTCGGCGGCGCGGCGGCCCGGCTCACCGTGGCCCGCCGGGACCAGCGCCTGGCCGCGCTCCGGCTGGTGGGCGCGACCCCCGGCCAGGTGGTCGCGATGACCGTCGCGGAGGCGGTGATCACCGCGTTCGGCGGCGCGGTGCTCGGCATGGCGCTGTACGGCCTGGGCGTCCCGCTGCTGACCGGGATCGAGATCGCGGGCGGCTCCTGGTTCCTGTCCGACATGTGGCCCGGCGTGCTCGCCGTACTCGGCGTGCTGGTGGCCGTGCCGCTGCTGGTGGGCCTGTCGGCGGTGGTCGGCCTGCGCCGGGTCGTGGTCAGCCCGCTCGGCGTGGCCAAGCGGGAGACGCCTCCGGCGATGCGCTTCGTCCGGGTCGTCGCGCTGCTGGCGATCCTCGCGGTGGTGCCCGCGCTCGGGCTGGGGGCCGGTGTCGGGGTGGTCGCCGTGGTCCTCGGCCTCGCCTTCCTCGCCATCAACCTGGCCGGCCCGTGGGTGGTCGGCATGCTGGGCCGGATCGTCTCGCGGATGGCCCGCGGCCCGGCCCGGCTGCTGGCCGGGCGCCGCCTGGTGGACGACCCCAAGGCGGCCTGGCGGACCGTGAGCGGCGTCGCCCTGACCGGGTTCGTGGCGGGGTTCATCGGCCTGCTCAGCCCGGGCAGCGGCCTGTTCGGCGACGCCGACCCCGCCGAACTGCGGCTGTCGGTCCCCGCCGCCCAGGTGGCCGAGGTCACCGCCGGGGCCCGCGAGCGGCTGTCGGCGGCGGGCGTCCCGGCCACCGTCAAGGCCGGTGGGGACGGCGGGAGCAGGCTGCTCACCGCCTCGCTCCGCGAGCGCGACGCCGCGTCGGTGGACCGGGCGCGGACCGCGCTCGACGGCCTGGTCCCGGGGCACGTGGCCACCTCGGCCGCCGACGACGACCGCTCCGGCATCCAGGTCCTGGAGGACATCGGCACCGGCACGGTGACCGTGCTCGCGGTCTCGTTCCTGGTGGCGATCGCCAGCGCCGGGATCACCGCGGCCTCCTCGGTCCTGGACCGCAGGCAGACCTACGCCCTGCTCCGCCTGGCGGGCACCCCGCTGGAGGTGCTCGACAGGGCCCGCCGCGCGGAGACGCTCATCCCGCTGGCGGTCATGGGAGGCGGCGCCATCGCGGTCGGCATGTTCTGCGCCGCCCCGTTCGCCATCTCGGCGATGAACGTCACCGGCGTGGTCACCCTGCTGGTCTGCGTGGTGCTCGGGTTCGCCGGGGTGGTCGGGGCCGGAGCGGCGAGTGCCCCGCTCCTGCGCTCGGTGACCGCCGACCCCGCGCCCCGCCCGGACTAGAGATTCCTATTTAACCAGTAGGGAAACTTGCAAATGTGGAGGCGGATCGTTACCGTCAGGAGCACGGGGACCCCGGCCGGCGGAGGAGTCGCGGGGCCGGACCCGCGCGGCGGGCGCAGACCTCCCGGCCGGGTGTTCCCGTGAACGGGGGCGGACCTCATGGTCACGGGTGCCGCTCACGAGGACGGAGCCGGCGGGCAGGAGGCCCCCTCGCCCGGCGGCTCCTCTTCGGGGCCCGTAAAGAAGACCTGGGAGCGATTCGATGGCGATCCGCATCGGGGTGCACGCCCACCACCCCTGGCTGCACCTGCTGTCCCGCCTCGACCACCTGCTCGACGGCATCGAGGTCCACCGCTACGCCGACGCCGCCCGCACCGGCGAGCTCCTCGCCGCGGGGGTGATCGACTTCGGCGGCGCCGGGTCCACCTCGTCGCTGGCCGCCCAGGCGGCGCGCCTGCCGGTCGCCTACGCGGCCGTGTCGGCCCCGCGTCCCGGCTACGGCGCGCTGCTGGTGTCCGGCGGCGGCGGTCGTGCCGTCGCTGAACCGGATCGTGGCGGCCGAGCTGGAAGAGGTCGTCGCCTGACCCGGGTCAGCCCAGGACCAGATCGCGGATCGTCCTCAGCGAGGTCTCGTCGCGGGGGCCCATCACCAGCAGGCTGGTGACCGGGCTCTTGCGCCAGGCCTCCAGACGCTCGCGGATCCGGCCCGCCGGACCCACCAGGGAGATGCCGTCGGCCAGCTCGTCCGGGATCGCGTTGAACGCCTCCTGCCTGCGGCCGGCCAGATAGAGCGCCTGGATCTCCTCGGCGGCCTCGGCGTAGCCCATCCTGCCGATGATGTCGGCGTGGAAGTTGCGGCTCTTGGCCCCCATGCCGCCGATGTAGAGGGTCAGCATCATCTTCACGCCGTCCAGCGCCGCGCCGACGTCGTCGGTGATCAGCGTCATGACCATGGCGGCGATGTCGAAGTCCGGCCCGGCCCCGGCCAGCGACGGGCCGTACATCTGCTCCACCTTCTCCGGGAACACGAACAGCGGCAGCCAGCCGTCGGCGATCTCACCGGCGAGCGCCACGTTCCGGGGACCTTCGGCGCCCAGGTAGAGCGGGATCTCCTCGCGCAGCGGATGGGTGATCAGCTTCAGCGGCTTGCCGAGGTTCGCCCCGCCCGGGTAGGGGAGCGGGTAGTGCTCGCCGTCGCTGGTCACCGGCTCCTCGCGGCGCCAGATCTTACGCATGATCTCGACGTACTCGCGGGTGCGGGCCAGCGGCCGGGGGAACGGCCTGCCGTACCAGCCCTCGACCACCTGCGGCCCGGAGGCGCCGAGACCCAGGAGCAGCCGCCCGCCGGTCAGGTGGTCCAGCGTCATCGCGGTCATCGCGGTCGCCGCGGGGGTCCTGGCCGAGATCTGCACCACGGAGGTGCCGAGTTTGATGCGGGACGTCCGCGCGCCGTACCAGGCCAGGGGGGTGAAGGCGTCGCTGCCGTAGGCCTCCGCGGTCCAGACGGACCCGTAACCCAGCCGCTCCGCGGTCTGGACGAGTTCGGTGGCGTCGTCGGCGTTCCGCTGCCAGTAACCGAGATTCAGGCCAAGTTCCAGATCGGTGCTCATCGGGGCCTCCATGCAGATATGCGCACCGCGATTAGAACACGTTCTAGATTGGCCGGTCGAGAGCGAGGTGTCAGTATTCCCGTTTCCGGGAAACCTGAACCTGTGCTTAGTGCTGTCCGCAAGGCTCTGTGTCTGATGTTGCTGTTCATCGTCGGCGCCTCGGGGATCGCTCCCGTGAGAGCGCAGGCGGCCGGACGGCCGAACATCATCTTCATCCTCGCAGATGATCTGGACGCAGTGGACCTGCAGAAGTTTCCTAATATCTGGAACCATCTTGTCCGCGGAGGTACGCGTTTCGATAATTTCTTCGTCACGAACTCCTGGTGCTGCCCCTCGCGCTCGTCGATTCTCCGTTCGCAGTACGTGCACAGCCACGGTGTGCTGACCAATACGGCGCCCGAAGGCGGTTTCACGAAATTCCATGACTCCGATCTGGAACGTTCCACGCTCGGAACCTGGATGAAGTCGGCCGGCTACCGCACCGGGCTGATGGGCAAATACCTCAACCACTATCCCGGTGGCGTCGCCGCGGCCACCTACGTCCCGCCGGGCTGGGACGACTGGGCCGTGCCGGTGACCCGGCTCTACGACGAGTACGACTACACCCTCAACGAGAACGGCCTGCTGACGGCGCACGGCTCCGCGCCGGAGGACTACCTGACGGACGTGCTCAGCCAGAAGGCCGGAGCGTTCGTCTCCCGGCAGGGCGCCGAGCCGTTCTTCCTTTACCTCGCCCCGGTCGCCCCGCACAACCCGGCCAACTACGCGCCCCGGCACGCCGAGGCCTTCGCCGGCGCCACCGCGCCCCGGCCCCCGTCCTTCGACCAGCCGGACGTGAGCGCCGAGCCCCGCTGGCTCAGCTCGCGCCCGCGCTTCAGCGCCAGGACGATCGAGGGCATCGACGAGCGCTACCGCCGCCGGATGCGGGCCATGCTCGGCGTGGACGACATGGTCGGCGCTCTGATCGGGACCCTGAGGGCCACCGGCAAACTGGACGATACCTACATATTCTTCGGCTCCGATAACGGGTTCCACCTGGGCCAGCACCGGCTCGCCCACGGCAAGACGACCCCGTTCGAAGAGTCGATCAAGGTGCCCCTGGTGGCCCGGGGACCCGGCATCCAGGCCGGCGGGGCCGTCGGCGAGCTGTGCGCCAACGTGGACCTCGCCCCCACCTTCGCCGAGCTCGGCGGCGCCCAGCTGCCGGACTTCGCCGAGGGCAGGTCGATGGTGCCGCTCCTGCGCGGCCGGACGCCCGCGCCGTGGCGGCAGAACGTCCTGCTCGAGTTCTACCGCCCGACCAGCCAGGCGTCGGCCCGCCAGACCCCGGTCCCCGCCTACCAGGGCATGCGGACCGCGCGCAACACCTTCGTCCGCTACTCGACCGGTGAGTACCAGCTCTACGACCTGGCCAAGGACCCCTACCAGCTCCACAACCTCGCGGCCAAGGTCCCGCCCTCGGTGATCACCCAGTTCGACCGGCAGCTCGACGCCCTGACGGCGTGTTCCGGCGCGAACTGCCGTGCGGCCGACTCCGTCCGGCCGCCCTCGTTCACCGCGCCGTCATCGTTCTTCGGGCCCTCGTCGTACTTCGGACCGCCCGCGGTCCTCGACCCGCCCGCCCTCGCCCCGCCCCCCGTCCTCGGCCCGTGGGCGGTCCTCGAACCGACCCCGGTCCTCGGGTCCGGTCCCTGAGATGACCGTGGCCCGTGAGATGTCCGGGTAGGCGCGCCGCAGGTGGGTCTCGACGGCGGCCGATGCCTTCTCGGGGTCCCCGGAGGCGATGGCCCGATGGATGAGGCGGTGGTCGGCCATGAGCCCGCCGGTGTCACCGAGGCGCTCGACCGCCTCGATGGCGTAGCGCCGGACCGAGTCGCGCAGGGAGCGCATCATGGCGGCGATCAGGCGGTTGCCCGACGCCTCGGCGATGGCGACGTGGAAGGCGGTGTCGTGCTCGACGAAATCCTCGGCCGTCGCCGCGCGCTCCATCCGCTCCAGCGCGCCGCTCAGGGCCGACAGGTCGGCCCCCTGCCGGGCGGCGCGCGCGGCCGACCACTGCTCGATCATCAGCCGGGCGTCGATGACCTCCTCAAGCGACAGGCTCGCCAGCCCGAGGTGGAGCCGGAGCAGGTCGGTCAGGGCTCCGGCGGGCCGCGAGGTGAGCACGGCCCCCGCGTCGGGACCCCGGCCGACCTGCGAGGACACCACGCCCAACGTCTCCAGCACGCGCATCGCCTCGCGCACCGACGACCGGCTGACCTGGAGCTGCTCGGCGAGCTGGCGCTCGCCCGGCAGACGGTCGCCGACCGTGAGGCCGTCGTCGGCGATGCGCTCCTCGATCCGGGCGATCACGTCCTCGAACGCCCGGGTGCGCCGGACGGGCTGCCATCCGCTCAAGGAGCCTCCTCTTGTGACCGAATATGGTCAGACCATACTGTGGTCAGACCATAGAACGGAAGGAGTGCCGTGCGTGTCGCCCTGTTCATCACCTGCGTGAACGACACCCTGTTCCCCGGCACCGGGCGGGCGGTCGTGACGCTGCTGCGCCGCCTCGGATGTGACGTGGAGTTCCCCCGGGCGCAGACCTGCTGCGGTCAGATGCACGTCAACACCGGATACCCCGAGGAGGGGAGGCGGCTGGCACGGCATTTCGTGGACGTCTTCGCCGGATACGACGCGGTCGTCGCGCCGTCGGGGTCGTGCGCCGCGATGGTGCGCGAGCAGTACCCGCGCCTGGCCCGCACCGGGGGCGCCTCCTTCGCCGGCGAGGTCTCCGAGACGGTGCCGAAGGTCCACGACCTGTCCGAATTCCTGGTCGACGTCCTCGGCGTCACCGACGTCGGCGCCTACTTCCCGCACCGCGTGACCTACCACCCGACCTGCCACTCCCTGCGCGGACTGCGCCTGGGCGACCGTCCCACCCGCCTGCTGGAGCAGGTCAGGGGCCTGGAGCTGGTCCCCCTCCCCGGCGCCGAGGAGTGCTGCGGCTTCGGCGGCACCTTTGCGGTGAAGAACCCGGACGTCTCCGCCGCCATGTGCGGCGACAAGGTGCGCAACGTCACGAGCACCGGCGCCGAGGTGCTCTGCGCCGCCGACAACTCCTGCCTGATGCACATCGGCGGCACGCTCAAGCGCCAGCGCACCGGCGTCCGGATCATGCATCTCGCCGAGATCCTCGCCGCCACGGAGGCCACCCGATGAGCGGCGGCACCTTCCTCGGCATGCCCGCCTTCCCCCGCAACGCCGCGGCGGCCGTACAGGACTCGCAGCTCAGGTTCAACCTGCGCAAGGCCACGCACACGATCCGCGGCAAGCGGGCCTCCGTGGTGGCCGAGGTGCCCGACTGGGCGGAGCTCCGGGCCGCGGGCAAGGAGATCAAGGACCACACCCTGCGCAACCTGGACCGCTATCTGCTCCAGCTGGAGGAGGCCGTCACGGCGGCCGGCGGCCACGTCCACTGGGCGGCCGACGCCGCGGAGGCCAACCGGATCGTCGCCGACCTGGTCAAGGCGACCGGCGAGACCAGCGTGGTGAAGGTCAAGTCGATGGCCACCCAGGAGATCGGCCTCAACGAGGCCCTCCAGGAGGAGGGCATCACCGCCTACGAGACCGACCTGGCCGAGCTGATCGTGCAGCTCGGGGACGACTGGCCCTCACACATCCTGGTCCCCGCCATCCACCGCAACCGCTCGGAGATCCGCGAGATCTTCCAGGAGAAGATGGCCTCCTACGGCCGCGCGGCCCCCGAGGGGCTGACCGACGAGCCCCGCGCCCTCGCCGAGGCCGCCCGGCTCCACCTGCGGGAACGCTTCCTGTCCACCAAGGTCGCCGTCTCCGGCGCCAACTTCATGATCGCCGAGACCGGCACGCTGGTGGTGCTGGAGTCCGAGGGCAACGGCCGGATGTGCCTGACCCTGCCGGAGACGCTGATCAGCGTGGTCGGCATCGAGAAGCTCCTGCCGAGCTGGCAGGACCTGGAGGTCTTCCTCCAGCTCCTGCCCAGGAGCTCCACCGGCGAGCGGATGAACCCCTACACCTCCACCTGGACCGGCGCGGTCGAGGGTCAGGAGTTCCACCTGGTGCTGCTCGACAACGGCCGCACCCGGGTCCTCGCCGACGAGGTCGGACGCCAGGCGCTGCGGTGCATCCGCTGCTCGGCGTGCCTGAACGTGTGCCCGGTCTACGAGCGCGCGGGCGGTCACGCCTACGGCTCGGTCTATCCCGGTCCGATCGGCGCGATCCTCACCCCGCAGCTGCGCGGCATGGGCTCGGCGCTGGACGCCTCGCTGCCCTACGCCTCCACGCTCTGCGGCGCCTGCTTCGACGCCTGCCCGGTGGCGATCGACATCCCCGAGGTCCTGGTCCACCTGCGCGGCAAGGCCCGCCACCCGCGTGCCGAACGGCTGGGCATGCGCGCGGCCGGATGGGTGTTCGACCGCCCGGCACGGCTGGCCGGCGCCCAGCGGCTCGGCGCACGCTTGCGCAGGTTCGTCCCCGGACGCCTGCCCGGCCCGCTGGCCGGCTGGACCGACACCCGTGACATCCCCGACATTCCCGCCGAGTCGTTCCGCGACTGGTGGGACCGTACCGACGGAGGCGCCCGATGAGCGGTGGAGCAGCCGGACCAGGCCCGACGGCGCGGGCGCACGCGGCGGGCCCGGACCCGGGCGGCCGGACGGGACCCGGCACGGGGGCGGCCGCGGGCGGCCCCGGCACGGGGAGCAGGGAGCTGATCCTGTCGAGGATCCGCGCGGCGGTGGCCGGGGCGCCGGAGCCCGGGATCACCCGCGCCTACCGCATGTCGTCGGACCGGGCCGGGGCGGTGGAGCTGTTCGCCGAGCGGGTGGCCGACTACCGGGCCGTCGTGCACGTGGTGGACGCGGACGAGGTGGCCGGGGCGATCACGGCGGCGCTGGGACGCCGGGCGGCCGGCCGGGTGGTCGTCCCCGACGGACTGCCGGAGGAGTGGGCGCGGGCCGTGCGGTCGGCCGTCGAGGCGGGAGCCGTACCCCCCGGGCATGGAGCGTCCGCGGTCGGGACGTCCGGGACCGGAGCGTCCGGGGCCGGAGCGGCCGCGATCATGCGGGACGTGCCCGCACTGAGCGCGGCGGAGCTGGACGCGGCCGACGGCGTGGTCACCTCCTGCGCGGTGGGGATCGCGGAGACCGGCACGATCGTGCTGGACGCCGGCCCCGGGCAGGGGCGGCGGGCGCTGACCCTGGTGCCGGACTACCACCTGTGCGTGGTCCGGGCCGACCAGATCGTCGCGGGCGTGCCCGAGGCCGTCGGCCGGCTCGACCCGTCACGGCCGCTGACCTGGATCAGCGGTCCCTCCGCGACCAGCGACATCGAGCTGAACCGGGTCGAGGGCGTGCACGGCCCCCGGACGCTGGAGGTCGTGATCGCCCGCTGACCGTCACCGTTCCTCCGCGTCCGGACCGGCCCCTTACTCGTTTTACCCGTTCCCCGGCCTCCTCGGCTCCCTCGGCGGGCGGGCATCCGGTTGCGCGGGCGCGCCCGGCTGCGGTGAGCTGGGAGACGTGCCCGGCGGCGACGGGCCGTGGGACACCCGCTCCGTGTGGCAGGGAGGGCATGTGACCGCCTTAGCACCCGACACGTCCGTCCGGACCGGACGGCTCACGCTCCGCCCCTTCGCCCCGGCCGACGCCGGCCGGATCCGCGCCGTGATCGGGGCGCGTCACGCCTTCCTACCGCCGGGTGCGCCCGGTCACCCGTCCGGCATCGCCCAGTGGCTCGCCCACGGCGTGCACGAACTGCGCCGCTCCGGCCAGGGCGTGCACCTGGCGATGGACGCCGACGGGCTCATCGTCGGCGCGATCAGCCTGTTCAAGACCCTGTGGGGCGCCGGGACCACCGAGATCGGCTACGGAGTGCACCCGCTGCACCGGGGGCGCGGCTACGCCCCCGAGGCCGTGCGCGGCCTGACCCGCTGGGCGTTCGAGACGACCGCCCTGCGCCGGATCGAGCTCCGCGCCCACCTGGACAACACCGCCTCCCTCCGGGTCGCGGAGAAGGCCGGGTTCGTCAGGGAGGGCGTATTGCGCGCCGCGGAGATGGAGGACGACGGCCCGCACGACGTCGTGGTGTTCGGCCTGCTCAGAAGCGACCTGGCCTGATCAGGCGCGCGTCGTGCCGGTGCCGTCCGCGGCGCCGCCGGCGGGGAGCGTCGGTCCGCGTTCCGGCCGACTTTACATATCCGTTACCTGTCCATGCCGCGGCGTTATCGGATATCCTCGCGAGTCGCCGTTGCGTATTCCCAGGTCAAGGTCATTGGAGTCCCGTTTCTATGAAGCCGCCGCTGCTGCTCATCGGGCAGGGCTCACACGACGACAACGGATCTGCTGAATTCGGCAGGTTCGTCCACCGGCTCCGCTGCCGCCTGGACCAGACGGCGGCCGCCGTGTCCGGCGGATACGTCTCCAGGGCGAGGCCGCGCCTCAGCGACTCGATCGCCTCGCTGATCGCGCACGGGCACCACCGCATGGTGGCGCTGCCGCTGACCCTCACCGGAGACGCCCGGATCGGCGCCGACATCCCGGCGGCGATGGCCCGCGAGCATGCGCGGCACCCCATGCTCACCTGCGACTACGGCCGCCCCCTGGGCTCCGACCCCCGCATCCTGGCACTGCTCGCCGAGCGCCTGGCCGACGCCGCGGCCGAGGTCGCCAGCCTCCGCCTGGTCCCGGCGGCCGCGGGACCGCTGGACGACGAGCCCGAGCACATCGAGATCGGCGAGACCGCGGTGGTCCTGGTCGGCGACGGCTCCACCAGCCCCGCCTCCAACGCCGACGTGCACCGGGTCTCCCGCCTGTTCTGGGAGACCCACGCCCACGAATACATGACGGTGGAGACCGCCTTCGTCTCCCTCACCCCGCCCGGCGTCCCCGGCGGCATCGAACGCTGCCGCCGCCTCGGCGCCAAGCGTGTGATCGTCGTGCCCTACCTGCTGTTCGCCGGCGGCGTGCTGGACCGCGTCTGGGCCCAGGCCATGGCCTACGCCGCGGGCCACCCGGAGCTGGACGTCCGCTGCGCCGACGTCATCGGCGACTGCGAGGGCCTGGCCGACGTGGTCATCGAGCGCTACGAGGAGGCGCTCAGCGGCATCGCCTGGTGACCCTCCCGGCAGGCCCCGTTTCCAGGGGACACTAGACGGTATGACCATCCTTGAGCAGACCGTCGCCGCGATCCGGCCCGCCGACCCGGCGGCTCTCGCCGGGGCCCGAGCCCACCAGGACAGCCTGACCAAGCCCCGGGGTGCCCTGGGCGTGCTGGAGGAGGTGGCCGTACGGCTGGCGGGGGCCGCCGGCGTCAGCCCGCCGCCGCTCCCGGTCCCGGTGGCTCTGGCGATCTTCGCGGCCGACCACGGCGTCCACGCCCAGGGCGTGAGCCCGTGGCCGCAGGAGGTCACCGTGCAGATGGTCGGCAACTTCCTCGCCGGCGGCGCGGTGGCCAACGCCTTCGCGGCCCAGATCGGCGCCTCGGTGACCGTGGTGGACGTCGGCGTGGCCGCCGACCTGCCCCCCGCGCCGGGCCTGACGGTCAGCAAGATCGCCTACGGCACCGCCGACCTGTCCCTCGGGCCGGCGATGACCGCCGGGCAGGTGGTCGCGGCGCTGGAGGCCGGGATGGCGGTGGCCCGCGACCTCGTGGAGCAGGGCGCCCGCTGCCTGGTCACCGGGGACATGGGCATCGCCAACACCACCGCCTCGGCCGCGCTGATCTGCGCGTTCACCGGCCGGGACGCGGCCGCTGTGACCGGCAGGGGCACCGGGGTCGACGACGAGACCCTGGCCCGCAAGGTCGAGGTGGTCCGGCGGGCCCTGCGGGTGAACGGCCTGCCGGGAGGGGTGGGCGGTGTGTCCGGGGAGGGCCTGCCGGGAGGGTCGGATGACGTGTCCGGGGAGGGCCCGTCGACAGGGTCGGGCGGCGCGTCCGCGGAGGGCCGGGCGGTGCCGGCGCTGGAGATCCTGGCCGCGGTGGGCGGCCTGGAGCACGCCGCGATCGCCGGGTTCATCCTGGGCGGGGCGGCTCTCCGGGTGCCGGTCATCCTCGACGGCGTCATCGCGGGATCGGCGGCGCTGGCGGCGGCGGCGCTGGCCCCCGCCGTGGTGGACCACTGCGTGGCCGGACACCGTTCGGCCGAACCCGGCCACGCCGCCGCGCTCGCTCACCTCGGCCTGCGCCCCCTGGTCGAGCTGGAACTCCGGCTCGGGGAGGGCACCGGTGGCCTGCTCGCCCACCCCATCGTCTGCGCGGCCGTCAGGGTGATGCACGAGGTGGCGACCTTCGACTCGGCCGGGGTCACCGACAAGGAGGCGTGACCTGCGCACGGTCCGGACACCACCGGTGAATCGCGGTCAGCCCTTTCTTTACCCTGTTAACACGGGGGCAGCAAACAGCAGACCATTAGCCGGTAGGTTTACCTCTTAACACCCATGCTTCACCATTCATCGCGAACGGGAGATCTGTCACCATGTCGCCCTATCTGCTCGGTTTGCAACTTTCCGGGCGGCGGGTGCTCGTCGTGGGCGGAGGACGCGTCGCCCAGCGACGGGTCCCGGCGCTGCTGGACGCCGGTGCCCTGGTCACCATCGTCTCGACGAGCGTCACCCACGCCCTCGACGATCTCATCGCGACCGGCCGCGTGACCTGGGAGGCCAGGCCGTACCAGGTCGGTGACGTGGACGGCGCCTGGCTGGTCCAGGCCTGCACCGACGACCGCGCGGTCAACACCGCGGTGGCCGCCGAGGCGGAGGCCAAGCGGATCTGGTGCGTGCGCGCCGACGACAAGGACGCGTCGGCGGCCTGGACCCCCGCCAGCGGCCGGGTGGACGAGATCAGCGTGGCGATCACCGCCGGCGGCGACCCCCGCCGTGCCGCGGGGATCAGGGACGCCGTCGTGGGAGCACTCCGCGACGGCACGGTCGACGCCCGGCGCAACCGCACCAAGCCGGTCGGCGTCGCCCTGGTCGGCGGCGGTCCCGGCGACCCCGGCCTGATCACCGTCCGGGGGCGGCAGCTGCTCGCCCAGGCCGACGTGGTCGTCGCCGACCGCCTCGCCCCACAGGCCCTGCTCGACGAGCTCTCCCCGGACGTCGAGCTGATCGACGCCGCGAAGATCCCCTACGGCCGCTATATGGCCCAGGAGAAGATCAACGAGCTGCTGATCGAGCATGCGAAGCAGGGCAAGTTCGTGGTCCGGCTCAAGGGGGGCGACCCGTTCGTCTTCGGCCGGGGCGGCGAGGAGATGCTCGCCTGCGCCCGTGAGGGCATCCCGGTCCTCGTCGTCCCGGGGATCACCAGCCCGGTCGCGGTGCCCGCCGCGGCCAACGTGCCGGTGACGCACCGTGGCGTGAGCCAGGAGTTCCATGTGATCTCCGTGCACGTCCCGCCCGGCGATGCCAGATCCACCGTCGACTGGCCGAATCTGGCGCGATCCGGCGGAACCCTGGTGCTCATGATGGCCGTCGAACGGATCGGAACAATCGCCGAAACGCTTATCCGAGACGGACGTTCGCCAGAAACTCCCGTAATGGTGGTACAGGACGGTACTCTTCCCACCCAACGCGCTCTTTACGCCACGCTCTCCACCGTGGCCGAGCGCGTGACCGCGGCTGGGATTCGGCCACCTGCGATCGTGATCGTCGGCGATGTCGTGAAGGTCGGCCAGGAGGTCGAGATGGTTCGAGCGGAGCGGGTACCGTGAAGTCGGCTGCCAACAGGCCCACTCATCCGAGCGAGCGCGACCACCGCCTCGCCGGCGCCCCTCAGGAGTCATCCGACGACATCTCGTCGGACGACGCCGAGTCCCCCGGCGAGCAGACGGTCACCTTCAGCGCCATCCCGCCCGACGATGACGTGGCGCCCCTCCACGCCTTCACCCCCCGCCCGCAGGCCATCCACGAGACCGGCCACCCCGCCGCCCCGCCTCCGACTCCGGAGGATCCCCTCGCCGCCTTCCGGGCGGCCGCGGCCGCCGCCGAGGCCACCATCGCGTCCCTGACCGGCGGGACGCCCGCCGCTCCCCGGCCCGGTGACGCGCCCGCTCCGTCTCCGGGCGGTGCGGCCGGTCCCCGTGAGCGGGACGGCGGAGCCGGTCTGCCCCCGGTCGCCGGTCCCGCGCGCGGCGGTGGTGCCCCCGCGCCCTCCCCGGGCGGCCACGCGACCGGTCCGCGTGATCGGGATGTCACGACTGCGGGCGCTGCCCCGGCCGGTGTCGCGCTCGGCCCCCGTGAGCGGGGCGGTGCTCCGCCCTCGCCGGGCGGCGGGCCGGGCTCCGCGTGGCGAGGTGAGGTGTCCGCCCCGCCCCCGGGCAGTGAGGCCGTCCCCTCCGAAGCGGGTGGGGCCGCCGTTCCGGCTCCGGACGACGCCTTCGCCGCCTTCCGGGCGGCCGCGGCCGCCGCCGAGGCCACCATCGCGTCCCTGACCGGCGGGACGCCCGCCGCTCCCCGGCCCGGTGACGCGCCCGCTCCGTCTCCGGGCGGTGCGGCCGGTCCCCGTGAGCGGGACGGCGCCCCTGCTCCCGCGCCGGGCGGTCATGCGGCCGGTCCTCGCGAGCGGGGTGTCGCGTCCGCGGCGCCTTCTCCAGCCGGTGGTGCGGTCGCTCCTCGTGAGCGGGCCGTTCTCCCGTCCTCGCCCCCGGCCGGCGGGGCCGGTTCCGTGTGGGGTGGCGACGTTTCCGCCACCGCTCCCGCTCCGAGCGGTCATGCGGCCGGTCCCGGTGAGCCGGGTGGCGCCTCCGCGCCGTCTCCAGGCGGCGCGGTCATCCCTGGGGCGGGTGGGGCCGCCGTTCCGGCTCCGGACGACGCCTTCGCCGCCTTCCGCGCGGCCGCGGCCGCCGCCGAGGCCACCATCGCGTCCCTGACCGGCGGGACGCCCGCTCCCCGGGAGGAGAGCAACACCACAGGCTCGCCCCAGGGCGCCGCAGGCTCGCCTCCGGGCGCCACAGCCGCCTCCCGTACGGCGGGCGAGGCCGGTGCCACGCCGCCGGCCGAGGTGTTCACCCCTTTTCGCGCAGACGCCGAAGGCCCTTCTCCCCAGGTGGGGAGTAGCGGACGGGCATCCGGCGTCGACGTGGGGCTCCCTGCCGCGAGTCCCGCTGCTCCGTCTCTGGACGGTGGCCCCGCCGGCTCCCGCGCCGGCCGTGACGCTCCTCCGCTCCGCGCGGAACGGATGGGCGGAGAGGACGGAAAGACCGGGGCAGGTCTTCCCGGAGCCGGAGCGGGAGTCCCGGCCGGCACCGACACCGGAACGGGAGACCAGGCCACCGACACCGGATCGGACCCGGACGCTTCCCTGGACGACGCAGGCTTCTCGGTCCCGGACGCTTCCCTGGACGGCGCAGGCTTCTCCGCCCCGGGCGCGTCTCTGGACGGCGCGGCCTTCCTCGCCTCGGGCGCGGGTCTCGACGACGCAGGTTCCTCGGTCCCGGACGCCTCCTTGGACGGCGCAGGCTTCTCCGCCCCGGACGCGTCCCCGGACGACGCAGGCTCCCTCGATCCGGACGGGCCGGGGGACTCCTCCGGACCGGACGGGCCCGGCGGCTCCGTCGACGATGACTCCGACGGCACCTACGCGGCCGAGGAGGCGTGGGACGACCGGGTGCGGGAGGTGCTGCTGCCCGATGTCGTCTCGGAGGCCCTGACCAACGCGCTCAACGTCCTGCGGAACAGCGTCACCGACCTCCGCTTCGGCCTGGACCTTCCCGGAGCGGAGGAGGCCAGGCGGACCCAGAGCGAGATCCTGGCCCAGCTCGACGACTACGTGATCCCTCGGGTCCACATGAGCACCGCGCCGGCGCTCGTCGTGGTCGCCGGATCCACCGGCGCGGGCAAGTCCACGCTCATCAACACCCTGGCCAACGCCAAGGTCAGCGCCACCGGCGTGCGCCGTCCGACCACCGGCACGCCGGTCCTCGTCTGCCACCCCGACGACCACGAGTGGTTCGCCGGGGGAAATCTGCTCGGCAGCCTGCGGCGGCGGGACGCGCCCGACCCCCAGGCGGATCCCGGCAGCCTCGTGCTCGCCTCCGCCGAGCGTCTCCCCCCGGGCGTGGCCCTGCTCGACACCCCCGACATCGACTCGGTCGTCGAGGAGCACCACGAGATCGCCCACCGGATGCTCGACACGGCCGATCTGTGGATCTTCGTCACCACCGCAGCCCGCTACGCCGACGCCCCCGCCTGGCGGCTCCTCCGCCTGGCCAAGGAGCGCGGCGCCCGGCTGGCCATCGTGCTGTCCCGGGTGCCCCCCCGGTCCCGGGAGGTGGTCACCAAGCACTTCTTCAGGATGCTCGCCGAGTACGGCCTCGGCGAGGTCGACCGCTTCGTCGTCGACGAGAGCAAGGTCACCGGTGGCATGCTCCCCGACCACGAGGTCACCGAGCTCCGGCTCTGGCTGACCGAGCTGTCGGTCGACGACCGCCGCCGGGCGCAGGCCGTACAGGCGACCCTGTCCGGGGTGCTGGACAGCTTCCGTACCCGGATCCCGGCCCTGGCCAGGCAGCTGGAGGCCCAGGTGGTCTTCCGTAGCGAGCTGCGCGCGGATGTGGACGCCGCCTACGCCGGCGCGCTGGCCGAGATCGAGGGGGCGACCAGGGACGGCTCGCTGCTGCGTGGAGAGGTGCTCGCCCGCTGGCAGGACTTCGCCGGCTCGGGCGATCTCATGAGGACCCTGCACCTGCGCAAGCCGGGCCGGTTCGCCGGGAAGGCGAGTCACCAGGCCCCCGAGCGGCTCAGCGCGCTGAAGTCCGCGCTCCGCGCCGCGGTGGAGTCCGTCGTCATCTCGGCGGCGCAGCGCGCCGCGGAGGAGGCCGTCGCCCGGTGGCTGCACCGCCCCGGCGCCGGGGAGAGCCTGGCCGCCGTCCCGGGTCTCGGCCGTGCCTCCGACGAGCTCCTGCGCCGGACCGGCCGGACCGTCGCGGCCTGGCAGGAGCACATCATCGAGCTGATCCGCACCGAGGGCGTCACCAAGCGGGCGGTCGCCAGGCTGGTCTCCTTCGACGTCGAGTCCCTGTCGCTGATCTTCGCGGTGGGGCTGCTCGGCGACGGCGCCGCCGAGGGCGAGAACGCCGTCACCGGCGCGCTGCCGCAACGGCTGGTCCACGCGCTCCTCGGCGCGGAGTCGCTGCGCAACATCGGCGCCAAGGCCCGCAGCGATCTGCGCGCCCGGATCGGCATGCTGTTCGACGACGAGATGTCGCGCTACGTCCAGGCCCTCGACGGGGCGGGCATCCCCGACGGATCCGCCGCCACCCGCCTTCACCAGGCGACCTACAGCCTTGAGGTCGCCCGATGAGGAGCCGGCCGGGAGCGGGGAGCGGCCGGCGGCGGGGAGCGGGCCCGGCGTGGTGAGCGGAGTGTTCCCGGAGCGTGCCTCCGGCACGACGGCCCGTGAGATACGAGCGATCCGCGCAGCGGAAGAGGAACGGTAAGCGAGCATGACGACTGTTGGCACCACCCAGACGCGCCAGGGGATCGGCAGCCGGCTCGCCGCGCTGGCCCGGATCGTGGAGCTGGGGCCGGGCAGAGTCGACCCCAAGCTCCTGGCCGAGTCGGGGCAGCTGCTGCTGCGCGCCGGTGACAGGCTCAAGCTCTCCTCCGACCACACCGTGGTCGCGCTCGCCGGGGGCACCGGCAGCGGCAAGTCCACCCTGTTCAACTCGGTCTCCGGGCTGGAGCTGTCGCCCACCGGCGTCCGCCGCCCGACCACGGCGCGCACCCACGCCTGCGTCTGGGGCCTGGACGGCGCCGGCCCGCTGCTCGACTGGCTGCAGATCCAGTGGCGGCACCGCTTCGCCCGGGCCAGCGCCCTGGACAAGGGCGAAGGCCGCCTCCACGGGCTGATCCTGCTCGACCTGCCCGACCACGACTCCATCCGGGCGCTCACCGACACCGAGGCCGACCGGCTGATCCAGGTCGCCGACCTCGTCGTGTGGGTGCTCGACCCGCAGAAGTACGCCGACGCCTCCACACACCGCCGCTACGTGACCGAGCTGGCCGGGCACGACGCGGTGACGATCTTCGTGCTCAACCAGGCCGACCGGCTGGAGCCGGAGGAGCTGGCCGAGTGCGTCGCGGACCTGGAGGACCTGCTCCGCCGCGAGGGCGTCGAGAATCCCGTCATCGTCACCACCTCGGCGATCACCGGCAGGGGGGTGGACGGCCTCAAGGCGGTCCTCGCCGAGACCGTGGCCAGGCGCCGGGCCGCGGTCCAGCGGCTGGAGGCCGACCTCGACCGGCTCACGCTCCGCCTGGCGAAGATCATGCCGGACGGTGAGGTCCCGGCCGCCCCCGCCTCCATCGACGACGCCCGCCGGCTCGGCCTGACCGACGCGCTCTGCGACGCCGTCGGCGTGCCGGCGGTCGGCGAGGCGATGGAGAACGTCTACGGTGTGCGGTCCATGGAGTGGGTCGGCTGGCCGTACACCCGGTGGGCCGCCAAGCTCCGGCCCGACCCGCTGAACAGCCTGCGACTGGGCGACCTCAGGGACGAGATCCGGGGTCTCACCGGCGGCTCGGTCAGCGCGCAGCCGGCCGAGGTGGACAACGCGGTGCAGGCTCTCGTCGACGGGCTGACCTCCGGCATGCACGAGGCCTGGCGCAACGGGATCAGGGACGCCGCCCGCTCCCGCTCGCTCCAGCTGCCGCAGGTGCTGTCGGAGGAGCTGTCGGAGGTCGCCCCGCGCCTGGACCGGGTCCCCTCCTGGTGGCGGCTGCTCCTCATCTGGCAGTACCTGCTGGTCCTGCTGTTCGTCGCGGGTCTCGCCTGGTGCGGTACGGCTCTCGCCTACGGTGTGTTCGGCGTCGGGACGCTGCCGGCGGGCCTGGCGGTGTTCGGTGAGGCGGCCTCGCTGCCGTGGGTCGGGCTGATGGTGTTCTCGGTCCTCGGGCTCGGCCTGCTCACCGCGGTGGCCAGCCGCAACTTCGTCGCGCTCGGCGCGGGCGGCGAGCGCGACCGGCTGGAGCGGGAGATGCGCCGCAGGGTCGGCGGGGTCGCCGGGAGCATGGTGATCGAGCCGGTGGAACGCGAGCTGGCCCGATACAACGAGTTCTACTCCGCCATGCGGGGCGTGCAGGGCTGAGCCCGCGCCGTCCACAGCTCCCGTCCCGCGCCGGGGGTAATCCACAGAGCGTGATTCGGCGGCCCGTGCCGGGGACGGCGCGGGCCATCGTGTCTTCCAGGCCACGGGCAGTCCGCCCGCTCTCAAGGGAGACACGATGAACGACATCTACGTCACGCTGACCGGCAACGTCGCGGCTCCGCCGCGCCAGCACACCTTCCCCGACGGCTCACGGGTCACCTCGCTCAAGGTCGCCTCGACGAGCCGTTACTACGACAGGGAGAAGCAGCAGTGGTGCAACGGTGAGACGACCTACTTCGGCGTCCGCTGCTTCCGCGGGCTCGCCGACAACGTCGCCCAGTCGGTCCACGTGGGCCAGCCGATCGTGGTCCAGGGGCGGCTGCGGATCCGCGAGTTCACCCACGAGGGCCAGCGGCGCTTCATGCCCGAGGTGGAGGCCGGCTCGCTCGGGCACGACCTGCGCTGGGGCCTGGGGAGCTTCAGCAAGCCGCAGCGGCAGGGGGCGGCCCCCTCGCTGGGCCGCGAGGAGCGGATCGAGCTCGACCGTGAGACCTACGACTGGGCCATGGGCGGCGCCGCCCCCGCGGCGGCAGGGGCCTCCGGCGCGCTGAGCCTGGTGAAGGACGGGCCGGACGAGGGGGAGAGGTCCGGGGCGGGGAGAGGCCCGGTGTGGGCGGGCGCCGCCGAGACCGGGCCGAACACGGAAGATCACGGCGTGTCCGAGGGGGAGACGGGCGCCGAACAGGAGAAGATGATCGACAGGGAGGCGGACATGACCGACGGAGATTCCACGGACGAGACGCCGTGGCCCACGGAGGCGCGCATGGCGGCCTGAGGCATGGTGGGGGCCTGAGGCATGACGGCCTGGACGGGCCACTGCCGGCGAGGGGCGCGTACGGGGCCCGAGACGGCCGCCGCCGGCGGGGGCGCTGACGGCAGGCGGGGCAGAGGCTTCCCAACGGCCGGGAGGCAGGGGCCTCCCGGCGGCGGTCCGCGCATCTCCGACGAGGAGTGAAGTGAGGTGTGTCCCGGAAGAGGACCGGAGCGAAAGAGGAGGGGGCATCGGCCGAGCGCGGTCGGTGCCCCGCCAGACAAGCGCGGAGACGCCGAGGAAACGGCCGATGGTCTTGCCCGTGTCAGATGCCCGAAGCACCTGTTAGGTCCAGGTCACGCCCCGCAGCATGGCTGCTCCTTTCCCACACGGTCCGCTCGCGGAGTGAGCGATTCCCAGTCGTGGGCCACCTGATGGGAGACCCACTCTGCCAAAGGTAGCGGTTGCTGTCGCGCGGCGCACACTCCGCAACTATCGTGTTACACATCGTTAGTCGGAGAAGGGGGCGACATGGCGGCACCCATTCACACCTCGGTCAAACGGCGCGGCGGCGTGGCGGCCTTGGCCAATCGGTGGCCCTTGCTTGGGCAACGCCGTGCGCTGGTCGTCTACCTTTGCGGGATCGTGGCGCTGGATCTGGTGGCGATCGGGTTCTCCGCCCTGTCGAGCGATTTCCGCCGGCAGGACCTGCTCACCTTCGCCGCGCTGATGGCGTGCGGAGCCGTCTGCATCGAGGCGACCCGCAGGCTGGGCATGCCCGCCGGGGTCTCCCGTGACCTGCTGTCCGCCTGGTGGCTGCCCGCCGCGCTGCTCCTGCCCCCCGTCTACGCGCTTTTAGCCCCCATCCCGCTACAGCTCCTCCTGCAGAAACGGGTGCGCGAGACGGTCGTCTACCGGAGGGTCTTCAGCTCGGCCGCGATCGGTCTGGCCGGGTGCGCGGCCTCGGTGCTGTTCCACACCGTCGTCGGCGACCTGACCGCCCTCACCGCGGGGGCCGGGGGGCCGATCCTCGTCGCCGTGGGCTGCGCCGTCCTGTTCACCGTGCTCAACACGGCGCTGATCGCCGTCGCCGCGCACACCGCCGCCCCCGACAGCCGCTGGCGGGAGGTCCTGTGGAACCGGGAGAGCCTGCTGCTCGACGTGGTCGAGCTCTGCCTCGGGGTCCTCGTCGCCATCACCTGCGGCCTGAACCCGGCGCTGCTGCTGCTGGCGCTGCCGCCGGTGGTCCTGCTCCAGCGCAGCCTGCTCCACGCCCAGCTGCAGGCCGCGGCCCGCACCGACTCCAAGACCGGACTGCTCAACGCCGCGGCCTGGCAGCGCGAGGCCGACACCGAGATCGTCAGGGCGCGCCGCACCGGCGAGACGCTCGCCCTGCTGATCGTCGACATCGACCACTTCAAGCGGGTCAACGACACCTACGGCCACCTGATCGGCGACCAGGTCCTGGTCGGGGTGGCCGCCACCATCCGCAGCCAGCTCCGTGACTACGACGTGGTGGGCAGGTTCGGCGGCGAGGAGTTCGTCGTCCTGCTGCCCCGGGCGGACGTGACCGAGGCCCGCCGGGTCGCCGAGCGGCTGCGCTCGCGCATCGGGCGGATGGCGGTCCCGGCCGACGACAACATGGTCACCGTGACCATCTCGGTCGGCGTCGCGGTCATGACCATGCACGGCGACGACCTGATCGAGCTGCTCGCCGCTGCTGACCTGGCCCTTTACCGCGCCAAGGAGCTCGGCCGCGACCGGATCTGCCTGCCCGTCACCACCGTGCCCCCGGCCCGCAGGCCGGGTCCCGAGGCCGCCCCTAGCTAAGGCTGACAGGCCCTAAGCTAGAAGGCATGCCGGAGTACATCTACACACTGCAGCGCGTGCGCAAGGCGCACGGCGACAAGGTCGTCCTCGACGACGTGACGCTGTCGTTCCTGCCGGGCGCGAAGATCGGCGTCCTGGGTCCCAACGGCACCGGAAAGTCGACGCTGCTGAAGATGATGGCGGGTCTGGAGCAGCCGTCCAACGGCGACGCCCGGCTCATGCCCGGCTTCACCGTCGGCATGCTTCAGCAGGAGCCCCCGCTCAACGAATCCAAGACCGTGCTCGGCAACGTCGAAGAGGGCGTCGCCGAGACCAAGGCCATGCTCGATCGGTTCAACGAGATCGCCGAGCTGATGGCCACCGACTACAGCGACGAGCTGCTCGACGAGATGGGCAAGCTGCAGGACGCGCTGGACCACCGTAACGGCTGGGATCTCGACAGCCAGCTCGAGCAGGCGATGGACGCCCTCCGCTGTCCGCCGCCGGACGCCGAGGTCACCCAGCTCTCCGGTGGTGAGCGGCGCCGGGTCGCGCTGTGCAAGCTCCTGCTCGAGCAGCCCGATCTCCTCCTGCTCGACGAGCCCACCAACCACCTGGACGCCGAGAGCGTCCAGTGGCTTGAGTCGCACCTGGAGAAATACCCCGGCACCGTCCTGGCCGTCACCCACGACCGTTACTTCCTGGACAACGTGGCCGGCTGGATCCTGGAGCTCGACCGCGGCCGCTGCCACGCCTACGAAGGCAACTACTCCACCTACCTGGAGGCCAAGGCGGCGCGGCTCAAGCTGGAGGGCCAGAAGGACGCCAAGCGCAAGAAGCGCCTGGAGGAGGAGCTGGAGTGGGTCCGCTCCAACGCCCGGGCCCGCCAGACCAAGAGCCGGGCGCGTCTGCAGCGCTACGAGGAGATGGCCGCGGAGGCCGACAAGCACCGCAAGCTGGACTTCGAGGAGATCCAGATCCCGCCGGGCCCGCGTCTGGGCACCACGGTCATCCGGGCCGAGAAGCTCACCAAGGGCTTCGAGGACCGCGTCCTGATGGACAGCCTCTCGTTCGACCTGCCGCGTAACGGCATCGTCGGCATCATCGGCCCCAACGGCGTCGGCAAGACCACGCTGTTCCGGATGATCACCGGTAGTGAGACCCCGGACGACGGCGGCATCGTCGTCGGCGACACCGTGAAGATCTCCTACGCCGACCAGAGCCGCGGTGGCATCGACCCGACGAAGAACGTCTGGGAGGTCGTCTCCGACGGGCTCGACCACATCAAGGTCGGGCAGGTCGAGATGCCGTCGCGCGCCTACATCGCGGCGTTCGGTTTCAAGGGCCCGGACCAGCAGAAGAAGGCGGGCGTCCTGTCCGGCGGCGAGCGCAACCGGCTCAACCTGGCGCTGACCCTCAAGCAGGGCGGCAACGTGCTGCTGCTCGACGAGCCGACCAACGACCTCGACACCGAGACGCTCTCCAGCCTGGAGAACGCGCTGCTGGACTTCCCGGGCTGCGCGGTCATCACCTCGCACGACCGGTGGTTCCTCGACCGCATCGCCACCCACATCCTCGCGTGGGAGGAGGGCTCGAACTGGTTCTGGTTCGAGGGCAACTTCGCCGACTACGAGAAGAACAAGATCGAGCGACTGGGAGCCGACGCGGCCCGTCCGCACCGCGTCACCTACCGTAAGCTCACCCGCGACTGACGCGGGGCCTCAAGCGGCCTCCGGCCCCCGCCGTACGGCGGGGGCCGGAGGCCCGCTACCGTTTCCGATGTGTCTGGACAGAGCGTGACCGGCGACGTGAGCCGTACCCACCGGCATGTGTTCCCCAGGGCGGTCAGGTTCGCCGACATCGACTCGCTGGGCCATGTCAACAACGTCCGGTTCTTCGACTACCTCGAAGACGCCCGCCTGGAGATGTTCCACATCGACCTCCACCGGGAGGGGGCGACCCCCTTCCGGGGGCTCGTGGTGGCCCGGCACGAGATCGACTACAGACGTCCGCTGACCTTCCGCGCCGACCCGGTCCGGGTGGAGACGTGGGTGACGGAGATCCGGCCGGTGCGGTTCACCCTCGACTACGAGATCCGCGACGGCGAAGAGGTCTTCGTGCGGGCCCGCTCCGTGATGGTCGCCTACGACGTGCAGAAGGCCGCCCCCCGGCGGCTGAACCCCTATGAGCTGAGCTACCTGCGTAGGTTCGCCGCCGAGTAACGGGCCGGGGGAGCGCCGGCTCCGGCGGCCGACGCGCCCTGCCCTGTCGGGCCGGTGGCCGGGGCCGGACAGCAGGCCCGGACCGATCCGGGGCCAGAGCGGGCGGCCCGGACCGGATCTGAGGGCCGGAGCCGGATGGGGTGGCCGGTCCGTGGCCGGATGCGGTAGCTGGTCCTGAGCCGGATGCCGTGGTCAGCCGCCGGTCCGAGGGCCGACGTCCAGTACGGCCTTGCCGGGGATCTTCCGGTCGAGCAGTGCCTGGGCGGCGTCGGCGATGCGTTCCCAGGGGCCGCGCCAGCCGACCTCGGGCAGGAGCCTGCCGTCGGCGACGAATCGCAGCAGCGTGGACAGGTCGGCGCCGAACCGGGTGGTGTCGCCGAAGCTGTTCATCGACTTGGACGGGCCGAGGGAGAAGAACGAGTACGGCGCGAAGACGGCCGGTTCGCCGGAGGCCCAGCCGATGTTCTGGACGCTCCCGCCGGGAGCGAGCAGCTCCCACGCGGCGGTGAGCTGGGGCCCGCCGACGTTGTCCAGGATCACGTCCACCGGCCGGTCCACGCCCTCCAGGCCGATGACCACCTCGTGGGCGCCCAGCTCGGCCAGGCCCTCCGCGCGTGCCGCCGAGCCGGCCGACGCGATGACATGCGCACCGCCCAGCGCCGCGAGCTGGACGGCGAGCCGGCCGACGCCGCCGGAGGCGCCGGTGATCAGGACGCGCCTGCCCAGGATCGGGGCGGCCCGCAGCGTGCGCAGCGCGGTGACGCCGGCCATCGGCAGGGCCGCGGCGTCGGCCAGGTCGACTCCGTCCGGGACCTCGGCGACGGAATCGGCGTCGACGACCATGCGCTGCGCCCAGGCGCCCGGCCCGAAGGCCGCGACGCGGGTCCCGACGGCCGGGCCGCTGCCGTCCGCGGCGGCCCGCGCCACGATGCCGGAGGCGTCGTAGCCGGCCACGGTCCCCGGCTCCTGCTGCCGGGCGAAGGCGATCTCTCCGTGGTTGAGAGAGATGTGACGCACGTCGATCACTGTCTGGTACGGGCGCGGTGTGGGCTCTGCGGCATCGTCCACCCGCAGGGCCGCGGGGGCGGTCGGGTCGACGACGAGCGCACGGATGCTCATTGGTCCTCCTCGTGAGGCGACGGATCTCTGCCCTGACGCTGTTATCGGACCAACGGTCCGCTAAGGAGTGGTTGTATCATATCGGACTGACGGTCCGCTAAGTGGAGGACAACGGATGGCCGAACAGCGTCATGAGCGCGCCAACGCGGCACGGAACCGGCGAGCGGTCCTTCAGGCAGCGGAGCGGCTGCTGGAGGAGGGCGGGGGCGAGCACGTCTCCCTCGACCGGGTCGCGGCTCTCGCCGGTGTCGGCAAGGGCACGGTTTTCCGCCGCTTCGGCAGCCGCGCCGGCCTCATGCAGGCACTCCTCGAAGAGCGGTCGCTCGCCTTACGGGAGGCCGTCAGCCAGGGGCCTCCGCCGCTGGGCCCGGGGGCGCCCGCGACAGAGCGCCTGCTGGCCTTCCTCGACGGGCTGGGAGGCATCGCCGAGCAGAACGCCGCCCTCCTGACCGCCCACGAGCAGGCGTGCGCGGAGGACAAGCACGCCGACCCGAGCTACCGGTTCTGGCACCGCCACATCCGCGACCTGCTGGCCGAGGAGCGTCCCGACCTCGACACGGAGTTCCTCGCCCACGCGCTGCTCTCGGTGTTCGACGGCAATCTGATCAGGCATCTGACACGCGACGACCCACGACGCTTCACCGCGTCCGTGCAGGAGATGGTCATCGCCCTGCTGACCTCGCCGCCCCGCCGCTGACCGCCGGGCCCCGAAACGCTCTTCCGTCGCTGGCCGTACGGCGAGGTGTCCCAGGGGAGGTCGCGGTCCCCTCCACCCGGGCGGGCATCCCGAGGGGGAGGGGGCCGTGCGCTGCGGGCCCCGGGACGCTCTCCCGCCGGGCCGTACGGCGAGACCCGCGCCGGACCCGCCGTCGGCGGTTCGGGGCGGGTACGCCGACGGCGGTCCGGGACGTGTGCGCCGGGGACGGCTCCCTCAGGGGGTACTGAGCCAGGCGGCCGTGTCCGGCGGGAGCAGGTAGCCGTCGACGGGGGCGCTGCCGATCAGGACCCGGTCGTGCGCCGGGAGCGGCACCGCCTCGGATCCGCAGTTGATGACGCAGGTCAGGGGGCCACGGGTGAAGAAGAGCGCACCCTCGGGGGAGTCGAGCCAGGTGATCTCGTCGGTGAGCGAGCCGCGCAGCTCGCGGCGGGTGCGCAGGGCCTCCCGGTAGAAGCTCAGGGTCGACCCCGGGTCGCTCGCCTGGCGGTCGGCGCTCAGCGCGGCCCACTCGACCGGCTGGGGCAGCCACGGCCGGGCGCCGTCGGGTGAGAAGCCGTACGGCTCGGCGGCGCCGGACCACGGGATGGGGACCCGGCAGCCGTCCCGGCCGGGCAGCTTCCCCTCGGAGCGGGCGAAGATGGGGTCCTGGCGCGACTCCGGGGGAAGGTCCTTGACCTCGGGGAGGCCGAGTTCCTCTCCCTGATACAGGTATGCCGACCCCGGCAGGGCGAGCATGGCCAGCAGCGCCGCCCGGGCGCGGGCCAGGCCCGTCGTGGAGTTGTCCAGGCCCTCGCCGTACCGGGTGACGTGGCGGACCACGTCGTGGTTGGACAGCACCCAGGTGGGCGCGGTCACGGCGGCCAGGGTGTCATCGATGACCTTCCGGAAGGCCGTCGCGGACCAGGGCGCCTCCAGCCAGGCGAAGTTGAAGCTCTGGTGCAGCTCGTCGGGGCGGACGTAGCGGGCGAGGTCCTCGGCGGAGTCGGTCCACACCTCGCCGATGGCCATCCGCTCGCCCGGATAGGAGTCGAGCACCTTGCGCCATTCGCGGTAGACCTCGTGCACCTCGGGCCGCCCCCAGATCGGCGACTCGGCCTTGAACGCCTGGCCCTCCGCGGGGGTGTCGGGCAGGCCCTCGGCCTTGTGCAGGCCCATCGCCACGTCGATCCTGAACCCGTCCACCCCCCGGTCCAGCCAGAACCTCAGCACGTCGAGGAACTCGGCCTGCACCTCGGGGTTACGCCAGTTGAAGTCGGGCTGTTCGGCGGCGAACAGGTGGAGATACCACTGCCCGTCGGGCGTTCTGGTCCAGGCCGGGCCGCTGAAGGTCGACTGCCAGTTGTTGGGCGGCAGCTCGCCGCCGTCCCGGAACAGATAGCGCTCGCGACCCTCACCGCGCAGCGCCGCCTTGAACCACTCGTGCTCGGAGGAACTGTGGTTGGGCACGATGTCCACGATCACCCGCAGCCCGTGGGCGTGGGCGTCGGCAACGAGCGCGTCGAAGTCCGTCAGGGTGCCGAACAGCGGGTCGACGTCGCGGTAGTCGGCCACGTCGTAGCCGCCGTCGGCCATGGGGGAGCGGTAGAAAGGGGTCAGCCAGATCGCGTCCACGCCCAGCTCGGCGAGGTAGGGCAGGCGCTGCCGGACACCGGTCAGGTCGCCGACGCCGTCTCCTGAGGCGTCGGCGAAGCTGCGAACATAGATCTCGTAGACGACGGCATCACGCCACCAGGGGGTCTCCATGTGCATGGATTGCCCTCACCTGGTGGGGTTTATGCGTCAGGGGCGTTGACCATGCTGTGCGCTGCGTAGACGAGATAGTCCCACAGGCGCTTCTCCAGGTCGTCGGGGAGCTCCAGCGAGAGCACCGCGTCGTGCATGTGCTTGAGCCAGGCGTCGCGCTCGGCCGAGCCGATGACGAAGGGGTTGTGCCGCATCCGCAGCCGCGGGTGCCCCCGCTGGGCGCTGTAGGTGTTGGGCCCACCCCAGTATTGGATCAGGAAGAGCCGGAGCCGGTCTTCGGCTCCGGCGAGGTCGTCCTCGGGATAGAGCGGTCGTAGCAACGGGTCGTCCACGACACCTTGGTAGAAGCGGTGGACAAGACGCCGGAAGGCCTCCTCGCCGCCGACCGCGTCGTAGAAGGACTGAGGTTCCTCGGGGATAGCGGACACGCCTCCAAGCCTAAGCGACTCCGGCCGGCCCCATGCCTGGGCGAGGTCAGCCGGCGATCGCGATGGAGGCGCGGTCGAGGGCGGACTTGATCCGGATGCGGAGCTCGCGGGCGACCTCGGCCTGCCGGGAGGGGATCGTCTTGGCGCTGATCCGGAAGACGAGCGCGGTGTCGGAGATCTGCTCGATCCCCCAGACCTGGGGCTCCTCGACCATGATGCTGTCGCGGTAGGAGGAGTCGTTCCACATGTCCTCGACCACGTCCTTGAGCAGGTCACGGACGGCCGGGATGTCGGAGGCGTAGGCCACCGGGACGTCCACGGTCGCGCGGGACCAGCCCTGGGACTCGTTGCCGACCCGGGTGATGGTGCCGTTGCGGACGTACCAGACCCGGCCGTCGAGGTCGCGCAGGCGGGTGATGCGCAGGGTGACCGCCTCCACGGTGCCGATCGCCGCGCCCGCGTCGATCACGTCGCCCACGCCGTACTGGTCCTCCAGGAGCATGAACATGCCGGCGATGAAGTCCTTGACCAGTTCCTGGGCGCCGAAGCCGACGGCCACGCCGACGATGCCGACGCTGGTCAGCAGGGGGGCGATGGGGACGGAGAGCCGTTCCAGGACGGTCAGGGCCGCCGTGCCGAGGATGACGATCGAGGCGACGGGCCGCAGCACCGAGCCGATGGTCTCCGCGCGCTGTCTGCGCCGCTCGGCGGCGACGGCGTCGAGCCCCTCCAATGTCACCGTCTGCTTGCCGCGCAGCCGGCCGGCGATCGAGCCGCCGCTGGCCGAGGACGCGCGTTTCACCACGCGGGTGATCAGCCGGTTGGCCACGTTGCGCAGGAGCAGGGCGATGGCGACGATGAGAACGATGGCGATCGCGCTCGCGATCACGGGTGCCCAGGCGGCGGGCAGGACGGACTGCATGAGGCTGCAGATTACCCCGCCGCCGTTCTCGCACCCGTTGGTCAGGCCGGCGCCCATCCTGAGAATGTCATCGACCACGGGTCCGCCGGTGGCATCGGTGGTGGGCGCGGGGGTGGGGGCGAGCAAGAACACGGAGCAGATCCCTCTCGGATCGGGTCGGTGGGCAGAACGGGCAACTCGCGTTGCCTACCCATATTGCCGACCGAACCGGCCGCCGTCACATCACGCCGGGGAGACGGGAGGTCAGGGCCCGGGGCCGCGGGGGGCGGGGCCGGACACTCCGGTGACGGGCGGCTCGGACGGGGCACGCACCCGGAAGCGTGTCCCGTGCCGTTTCCGAGGGGGATCCCTCCGATCACCGTCCGGACGGGTCCGGACGGCAGTCTGCGTTTGATGTTCCGGGGCCGGTGGGGTGCCCAGCGTCCGAGGACGCTCCGCACCGGTCACCCCGCCGGCCCCGCCGAGCCGCGGTGGGGGCGGCGGACCGGAGGGCTGCGACTCCCTCCGGGCCGCCGCTCATCTCACTCCCCCACCGCGGCGAGCACGCGTGCGACCTTGGTCGCGGCACCGGCCGGGTCTTTCGCCGTGTGCATCCGCTCTCCCCAGGACCACCAGTAGTACCAGTCCCGGTGGCTGGGGGCGGCCTGTGCTCGGCAGGTGACGTTCTCCGCCAGGCTGGTGGCGTTCGGGTTGATCACGCGCACGAAGGCGCGCCCCGACTGGGTCCGCACCACTCGGGCGTGAAGTCCGCGCGAGTCGAGTTCTGACACCAATCGCTCCAGGTGTCCGAAGTCGTCTTCCCCCACCTCGTCCCTCCTCATATCGCCTGTCCCGCACCGGATCGTGTCCGTTTGATTACGCGAATCAGTGCTGGTTGGCCAAAGATGACTCACCTGGGCCGATGGGTCAACGGAGGGGAAACCAAGATCAGGATGCGCCTTCTCCCAAGTAGGTTGAAAGAAGCAGTCCGCTGGTGGACGATCCTTAGCCGATGGCTCTATTCGCGCGTTCCTGGTGAGCCAAAGTTGGTCCATCATTCTCGGTAGGCACAGTGCGACAACTGAATCACACTGAGTCAGCGGGAGAGGACCGGTCGGGACTAGTGTGCCAGCCAGCCCAGCTGGCCGCGAGAGAGGGGCCGGTATGTCCGGCAGGCAGCACAGGGAGACGGAGTTGGCGCGGCAGATCCGGGCCAGAGGTCTGGCGGCGGGGCGCGAGCCGGCTCAGATCGCCGAGGAGATCCACGACAGGTGCGGTCCCCAGTTCGGGACCACGCGGATCAAGGGTCATCGCCTCGCGCACGGTGTCGCTCTCGCCGACGTGATCGAACAGATACGGGCGCTGTTCGAACGCGACGGCAAGTCGGCGCCGGGTATCGGAGAGACGCTCCTGTCCGCCTATGAGAGCGGGCTGAAGCGTCCGGGGCCCGAATACCTCCACTACCTGTGTTCCGCCTACCGGGTCGAGCCGGCCTCCCTCGGATACGACGGTCCGTGCATCTGCGGCCACGGCCACAAGATGCCCGGCGCCGGCCGAGGTGATCTCCAGGATGGAAGACCCGACACTTCCCCTGGTCCGCGCGAGCTGTCGATCAAGCCGACCGGTGGCGACCCTTCCGCGGACGGGGGCGAGGAGGACGAGAACGTGCTACGGAGGACGCTTTTGCAGCTCCTGGCCGGCACCGGCGTGGCGCTGGACGGACAGGTGCTTGGATCTGTGGAGAACATCCGCAGGAGGATGGACGAGACCCTGGTGTCGGCCACCGTTTCGCCTGCGATGCTCGACCAGTGGGAGGAAGCCACCATCGGCTTCGGCCGGCAGTACATGAACACACCGCCGCTGCGGCTGCTGTGCGACGTGCTGCTGGAGTTCAGCGCCGTACGCAAGGCCATGGAGCGGCGCCAGCCGGTTGACCTGCAGGAACGGCTGTGCCGGATGGCGGCGCAGCTCGCCGGGCTCAGCGGCATGATCATGGTGAACCTCGGCGACCACAGGATGGCCCGGTCCTTCTTCAGGACCGGCCGGACGGCCGCCGACGACACCGGGGACCGCGCGCTCCGCGCCTGGGTCCTGGCCAGGGAGGCCCTGGTCCCGCTCTACTACGGGGATCCGCGCGAGGCCCTCAACCTCGCCAGGAAGAGCCGGGACCTGGCCGGTCAGACGCCGTGCGCCGCCCAGGCGATGGCCCCGGTCTTCGAGGCCCGCGCGCTGGCGATGATGTCGGGGGCGGGCAAGAAGGACGTGGTCGACCAGGCCAAGCGGGCGCTGTCGCGGGCCAGGGCGGCCTTCTCCCAGATGACGGCGGCCGACCAGGACGACGCGACCTTCGGCTACACCGAGCGTCAGCTCTACTTCCACCAGGGTGACGCGCTGGTGAAGCTGGGGCAGGCGATGGAGGCCGATCTCATCCTGGAGCAGGCCCTCACCAAATACGGCCCGGGCGACTGGCTCGATCCCACGATCATCAAGTTCGACCGGGCCACCTGCAAGCTTCTCGAAGGCGAGCTGGAGGAGGCGCTGGCGATAGCCAAGACGGCGCTCGCGGGGCTGGGCGAGGGCTGCCGGCCCGACATCCTCATGCAGCGCGCCCACGAGGTGGCCAGGGCGGCGGAGGCCAGGGCCCCCGGCCACCCCGCGCTCAAGGACTACCTTGAGACGTTGCGCGCCACGCCGGCGGTGGACCCCGTCGCGGACGCCGCTACATGAGGCTCCGGCGCTATCGCTGGTCCGACCTGGAGTCCGTCTGGGCACTGCATCAGATCTGTCTCGCTCAGGTCGGCCTCGCGCCGGGGGACGGCGTCTACTACGAGGACGACTTCCCGCAGATCAACGAGATCTACATCGCCGACCGGGGGGAGTTCCTGGTGGGTGAGGTCCCCGGTGGACGCGTCATCGCGATGGGCGGGCTCCGCCGTGTCGACGACCGGACGGTGGAGATGTGCCGGCTGCGGGTCCATCCGGAGTTTCAGCGGCGGGGGCTCGGCGCCCGGATGGTCGAGGCGCTGGAGGAGCGGGCGATCGAGCTGGGCTACGTGCGCCTGCGCGGCGACACCACAATGAACCAGCCGGCTGCCATCGAGCTCTACCGCAAGTATGGCTGGCGGGAGATCAGACGGGAAGAGCGCGGGGGGTGCATCGTGCTTTATGGGGAAAAAGATCTCGTTGAGGTCATGTCGCAGCTTGCTCCATTTAAGTGACCTAAGACTGATTTAACGCTGAGCATTGCGATCCGGCGAAATGCCAGAATACTTATTCATCGTACCTGTAGTCATTTCCCGTGGGGGGTACGATGAAAAAGATCATTGTCCGTAAACCCGGCACCGCCACGTTGAGCGGGGCCGCCAGCGTCATCCACAAGGGGTGAGGGAGCATCTCTGGCTGACCGGGTCGCTCCCCGGTGACCGCACGGATCCGTCTGCCCTCGTGGTGCACGGGCACCGGCGGTCACGGGGCCCCTACACGGTCGGCGGCGCGATCCTACGCGAGGTCGTCCCCGAGGTCCTGGAGAGGGCTCCGGCGCAGGTCACCGCCCACGACATCGAGATCCGCAGCGTGGCCCCCGATCTCCGGGATCGGGTAGCCGCGCGACGGCAGGGCGTGAACGCGCACCTCGATGACGACGAGCGGATTCTCGTGCCCGCACCCCGCCGCACCCTGCGGCTCGCCAACGGGGTGGCGGAGTTCCTCGGCGCCTGCCTGCGCGGGCCCCGCACGCTGGTCGTGACGGACGTCCACGAGGCCGACCCGACCGACCTCGAACTGCTCGCGGTGCTGGTCAGGCGGTTGGATCCCGCGCTGCTGACGATGGTGCTCTGCTCGGGGCAGGCGCCACCGCCCTGGTTCCGCGGCCGGGTGGCGGGCGCCGGCGGACCGGTGCCCGCCCGGGTGCCCGCGGGCCCGGACGGGATGCCGCCGGATGCCGTCGCCGCCGCCCACGTGGCCTCCGAGTGCACCGACGAGTGGTCGCGGACCGCCTACGAGGCGCTGGACCCGGCGGAGCGGGCGCTGCTGCACGACCTGCGGGCCGACGAGCTGGAGGCCGCGGGTGAGTTCTCCGCGCGCCTGGGCGCCGTCCCCTTCCACCGCGAGCACGGCTCCGACCCCCGCGGACGCGGGGCCGGGGCGCTCTGGACCGCCGTCGACCACTGCGTCAGGGAGGGTTTCCTGGACGCGGTGGCCGAGCTGGGGCGGCGCGGATCGCGGCTGGCCGAGCCCGGCTCGGACCTGTGGTGGCGCTTCATCCAGCGCACGGCCACCGCCCTGGGGGCCCTGTCCCGCCAGGAGGAGGCCCGTGACCTCTACGAGCGTGCCCGCCGCGGCAGTCAGGACCCCGCGGTGCACGCGGCCTCGGCCTACGGCACGGCCATGCTCGACGCCCGCCACCCCGACCCGGCCCAGCGGGACCTGGGGCGCGCGACGGGCTGGATCAACCAGGCCGTCGCCATCTCCACCCTGCTGCCCGACCGGGGCGAGCGCGCCTTCAAGCTGGGGTTCGACCGCAACGGCCAGGCTCTCGTCGAGGCGCGCCTGGGCCGGCCGCGCCAGGCGCTGGCGCTGGTCGAGTCGGCCATCGAGCTGGCGCGGGAAGGCCTGCCGCCGGGACGGCACCCGGTGCACCGGATGGTGCTGCACGCCAACCGCGGCCGGCTCCTGGCGGAGCTGGGCCGGGCCAAGGAGGCGCTGGAGGAGTACGCGGCGGCGATCGCCCTCGACCCGTTCTTCGCCGACCACTATCTGGAGCGGGGCAACCTCCTGTTCCGGCTCGGGCTGACCGATGAGGCGCTGGCCGACTACGAGGCCGCCATCCGGGTGAGCCCGCCCCTGCCCGAGGCGTACTACAACCGGGCCGAGCTCCGGCTCGCGCTGGGGGACCTGGAGGGAGGCCGGGCCGACCTCGACCACGTGCTGGAGCTGGACCCGGACTACCTGGACGCCTACATCAACCGGGCGGGCGTGCGGGCGGTGCTCGGACTGGAGGCCGAGGCGCGGGCCGACGTCGCGGCCGGGCTGGCGCTCATGCCGGGCAACCCTCACCTACTGACCGTGAAGGGGCAGCTCGACACCGCGTCCGGGCGGTTCGAGGAGGCCGCGCGGGCCTTCGACGCCGCTCTGGAGAGCGCCCCCGCCCTCGGCGCCGCCTGGGCCAACCGGGGCATCCTCCGCTACGAGACCGGCGACGCCGAGGGCGCGCTGGCCGATCTGTCCAGGGCCATCGAGATCGAGGAGAGCCCGGAGCTGTACTTCAACCGGGCGACCGCCCTCCAGGCTCTGGGCAGGGGGCAGGCGGCGCGGGAGGATCTGCGCCGTGCCCTCGACCTCGACCCCGACGACCCGGCCATCCGCGAGGCCCTCGGGCTCTAGGCGGGAAGAACTGGTCGTAGCGGGTCCACGCTGAGCCGTACCCCGTCGCCGGGGAGAGAGGCGCGGCGGCGCGTGAGGGGAGGCCGGCGAAGACGGTGGCGGGGCAGCCGTCGATCTCGGCCTGGACGTAGAGGCGGGTGGTGGCGCCCGGGAAGACCGTCACGTCGACGACCGCCCGCTGCTGCTGGCCGCCGGAGAGCTGGTTGGGCAGCCGGTTCCCCTGCTCGGCGAGGCCGACGAGCTCCAGCATCTCCTCCGCCCGTTCGGTGGTCCGGGCCCTACGGTCGCGCCCGCGGCGAGGAGTATGAGCGGCACCGACAGTACGGCGGCGCGCTCCAGGCCGAACAGCGAGGACTCCAGCGTGGTGCCGACCTGCAGGGTGATGAGCCTGTGGCTGCCGGGGCCGGCCGCGCCGGAGTGGGGCAGCTTGGGCGGGAAGGGGGCGGGGTGAGGTGGCTTGGGTGGGGGAGGGGGCGGGGTGGTGCCGCTTGGGTGAGGAGAGACTGGGGCAAGGTGGACAGAAACCCCACCGGAGAAGAGACCAGCCCCTCCACGGTTGGCTTTTCTCCTCCACATGAATCTCAGGTGTTGATTTTTACCCTAAGTGGGGATTTATCCATACCTTCCCCGTTTGCGGTGGAGGATCCTCCCCCGGAGGGGGTGCTGTCTTCCCTCCGGGTGGATATGCCTTGCACCGGGGCGGAGGCCTTGGCGGCGCCCGCCTGTGGCGGGGGAGGGAGTGCTCCTCCGGCCACGGGCTCAGGGGTGTGCCGCCGACGGCGGCAGGCAGGGACGGCCCCCTTGGCCCCGACGACCAGGCTCCACATCAGGCCGATGCCGCCGGTGGTGCCGGAGCCGTCGCGGGCGCTGAGGGGGAGCAGGGCCGGCGCGGTCGCCGACGCTGCACGCAATCGGAGTTTTCTCATAGAAAATACCCTTTTAGGAGATTTACGCACTGAATCATGATATTTGTCGGTCTTACCCGATCGACGACCAGTCCACCGGGCCGCTTCGATCAGATGAATTCGGGGTTGACGACATTTGCCGGCGAAGGACCGCGTGTTTTCCGAATGTCCAGCCCAGTGACGGGGCCCGGCCGCATCAGCGGTGAGCCGCCTGCAGCGCGTGGCCGAGGTCTTCCCGGCCGGACGGCGTCACGTCGCCGCCGAGCAGGACCAGGGCCTGCCCGGCGGGGCCGGCGGGCTCGACGTCAATGGTGACCAGCTGCTGGCCGGGAGCGCTGTTGACGTCGAACACCTCGCAGGTGAGGATCAGGTCGCCGGCCTCGCGGTGGCGCAGGGGCATGGCCGCGTGCGGTACGGGGGACACGTCGTGCCGCGCCCATAACCGGCGGAAATCCGCGCTCTGGGAGGAGAGCTCGTCGACCAGTTCGGTCAGCTGAGGATCGTCGAGGTCCGCTCCCGCGACGGCGCGCAGGTGTGCCACCTTGGAGCGGGCGACCTGCTCCCAGTCCAGGCCGAACTCGCGGTAGAACTCGCGCGCGGCGGGGGCCAGAAAGACCATCCGCAGGAGGTTGTCCGCGTGTTCCCACCCCTCGTAGAGGGCGGTGGCCAGCGGGTTGGCGGCCAGCACGTCCATCCGGCGGCTGATCACCAGCGCCGGGGTGTACGGCCAGCTCCGGATCAGCCGCAGCAGGTCCGGGCTGACCCGCTCCGTCCCGCCGGCCGTCCTGCGCCGTGGCCCGGGATGGGCGAGTCCGTGCAGGTGCGCCGCGGCGTCTGGGTCGAGGTCCAGCGCCCGGGCCAGGGCGTCGAGCACCTGCTCGGACGGATGGCGCTCGCGCCCCTGCTCCAGACGGATGTAGTAGTCGGTGCTGACCCCGGCGAACATCGCCACCTCCTCCCGGCGCAGTCCCGGGGTCCGGCGGGGACCGGAGTGCGGCAGTCCTACCTGCTCGGGGGCGGTGAACTCGCGTCGAGCGCGCAGGAACTCACCCAGAAGATTGTGATTGTCCATTTCATCACCATGTGGAGCGTGTGCTTGGATTCATCACTTTGTGGCGGAAACCGGTTGACCAGGTGCCGTATTCCGCGACCCCCCGGGCCGGTCCCTCCCGCCGAGGCGGCGACGGCCTCGACGCGCAGCGTGCGCATTCTCCCTCGCCGGCACTCCGAGGCGTCCGTCGGCGGCGAGGTCCGTCCCTGGGAGTGACACTCCTACCCTCCTGGAGGGCACCCCGCCTAGCGTGAGATCCAGACACCGTGTCGGTGTTCTGCGCAGTACCGATCCGGTGCTCCACCGGCCCGGGCATCGCCCGGGACGTGACCGATCCGGCATGGAGTGATCCATCATGATCAAGCTCAGGAACGCTCTCGTGGCCGCAACGATGGCGGCTTTCGCCCTCATCGCGCCCGCGACGACGCCGGCCCAGTCCGCCGGCGCCGACACCGCGGCCGTTGTCACCGTTCAGGGTGACGGCGGCAGCGCCAACGGCGCCGCCAATGGCAGCGGCGGCTCCAACGGCGCCGTCAACAGCGGCGGCTCCCACGGCGCCGCCAACGGCAGCGCCGGCTCCCACGGCCACTGAGAGGAGAGACGCATACGGGACCGCGGCCACCGGGCGCACGCTGAAGCGGCTGGAGGCGAGCGTGGTCAGCCCAGCCGGGTGATCCGGGAGACGACCTCCACCAGGTCCGGCGGCTCCAGCGGGTCTGGGAGTCCGGCCAGCTCCGCCGGGGAGAACCAGCCGGAGCCCAGGAAGGTGTCGTCCTCCTCGGCGGTGAACGCGCCGGGGGCCACCGCGGGAGTGTCCTCGAACCTCGCCAGGTAGAACCGCTCGGTCTTGGCGTAGTGGGTGCCGAGCCAGTCGAACTCCCGGGGCACCGGCACCCAGAGGTCCAGCACCGCCTCGCCCGGCAGCCCGGTCTCCTCGGTCAGCTCCCGCCGCGCCGCCTCCAAGGGCGTCTCGCCCGGGTCCATCCCGCCGCCCGGCGGTTCCCACAGGGTCCTGCCGCTGACCGGGTCATGCCAGTGCAGCAGCAGCACGCGGCCGTCGCCGTCCACGCAGACCACCCGTGCCGCGGCCCGGTCGCTCACCGGGGAGCCGTCCGCCCGCAAGCCGTCCCCGTCCGCCTGAGAGTCGCTCATAAGTCCGGGACGTTATCACCGTCTATCGGGTCCAACCCTTCCACAACGCCTGCCGAAAAGCGGGATGACCTGCGGAGACGCTCCCAACCTGACAGCCTTTACGCGGTCAACCGTGCCGGAGGTCCCCTCACAGAGCCGGAGTGCTCCGGCCCTGTGAGGAAGGACGTCCATGCGCTTACGCAACGCGGTGGTGGCGACGGCGGTCGCGGTCACGGTCCTGATCCCGGCGACGGCCCTGGCCGGATCCGGCACCCCCACGCCGGTGTCCCCCGACCCGGGCCCCACCCCCGAGAAGGTCCTGAACACCATGGCCGTCCAGGCCGCCCCCGTCCCGGTCCCGGACGTCCCGGACGGCATCAGCGCCGGCAAGGTCCTGGTGATCGGGGTGGACGGCCTGCGGCACGACCGCATCGCCGCGGCCGACGCGCCGAACCTCACCTCGCTGATCGCGCACGGCACCTTCGGCACCAGCCTGCTCTACACCCACCCGATGGCCGTCACCTCCAGCGGCCCCGGCTGGTCCACGGTCGCCACCGGCACGTGGCCGGACAAGCACAAGGTCAGGAACAACGTCTTCGCGGGCAGCCGCTACGACCTCCACCCCGACTTCCTCACCCGGCTGGAGAGGGTCGACCGGTCCTACTCCACCTACGCCGCCATGGACTGGAAGTCCCTCGGCGACCAGGGCACCTTCGGCGCCGGCATCGACGCGCGGATCGTCCTCAACGGAGACTCGGCCGGATACCCCGCCGAGGACGGGCGGATCGTCCAGGTCTCCGAGAAGGTGCTGGGTGAGCGCGACCCGGACGCCGCCTTCGTCTATCTGGGCGGCGTCGACATCATCGGGCACCGCAGCGGGGCCGGCAGCCGGGCCTACCTGGACGCGATCTCCACGGTCGACGCCTACGTCGGCCGTCTCCTCGCCGCGGTCCGCTCCCGTTCCACCTACCGCGACGAGCGGTGGACGGTGATCGTCACCACCGACCACGGCCACACCGACGCCGGCGGCCACGGCGGCTCCAGCGTCGAGGAGCGCCGCACGTTCGTCCTCGCCGCCGGGCCGGGCATCGCCGCCGGGGTCACCCCCTCCGACACCCGCCCGGTGGACGTGGCCGCCACCGTCTTCGGCCAGCTGGGCCTCCCGCTCCCGGCGGACATGGACGGCAGATCCGTCGCGCTGCGCTCGGCCGACCCGTTCGACCGACTGCCCCTGGCCGGACGGGCCGACGAGGAGGGCATCCCGGCCGAGGTCAGAGGGTTCACCCACACCGCGCCGGCCGGCTGGTCGGTGGAGAACCGAGGGCTGCCCTCCGGCGGTGTCGAGGAGTGGCGGGGCTGGTCCTTCACGACGGACGAGTTCTGGTCCCGCGCCCAGCGCGACCAGTGGCGGGAGCTGTTCGTCCGTGGCCGCGGCGTGTTCGCCGTGGCCGACTCCGACGAGTGGGACGACCGCCGCCACGGCACCGGCACCTTCAACTCCACCCTGGTCAGCGCCCCGTACTCCGTCGCCGGCCGGTCCTCGGCGCGGATCGGGTACGTGACCCACTACCGGCAGGAGGGCAGCCAGAAGGCCCAGGTCGTGGTCTCCTTCGACCGTGGCCGCAGCAAGATCGTGAAGGCCTACACCGCCGACGCCGTCGCCAGGGCCGAGACCCTCTCCGTCGCCGTCCCGGCGGGCGCCACCAAAATGACCGTCCGGTTCCGCTACTACGACGCCGACGACAACTGGTACTGGGCCGTCGACGACCTCCGCGTCACCTGACCCGCCGGACCGCCGGCCGCGCGGGTCCCCGTACGGCCAGCGGCCCGGGTCCGGCCCGTCCGCCGGCGCCGGGGGCGCTCCGGCCGGCCGCCGGCGCGGTGCCGCGCGGGTCAGCGTTTCATCGCGCCGTCGGCGATGGCGTCGGCGGCCTCGCTGATCGCCATGCCGACGATCTCCAGGCGCCGGACCAGCTCGCGCTCCTTCAGGGTCTCGGCGCTGATCGGGTCGGAGAAGATGCGGGCGATCTCGTACTGGTACATGCGCCGGATGGTGCCGCCGACCTTCTTCGCCTCCAGCGCGTCATGGGTGATCACCGAGGGGCGGGACGCCAGGCCGTTGACCGCGGCCTCCAGAGCCTCGATGCCGACGATCACCTGGTCGAGCATGGGGGCGAAGCGCTGCTGGTCCCGGACGCGGTAGAGATGCGACTCGCGGACGAAGTCGCGCAGGGAGTCCAGCACGTCGTCGATCGAGCGGGACAGCCGGAACAGGTCCTCGCGGTCGATCGGCGTCACCAGGGAGCCCGACAGCTCCTCCACCAGGCGGGCGCGTTCGGTGTCGCCGCGGTGCTCGATGGAGCGCATCCGCTCGTGGGCGTCGGTCCGGCCCATGTCACCCCCGATCATGGCCATGGCCAGCCAGGCGCCCTGTTTGGTGGCCTCCAGCTGCCCGATCAGCGCCTCGACGAGCACGCTGTCCATGCGGCCCGCCATCAGATCCCGCACCCGCCGCAGCCGCTTCACACGATCACCCCCCGGAGGATGAGCGCCGCCGCCGCGGCGAGCAGCCCGCTCACCGGCAGCGTCAGCATCCAGGCTAAGACGATCTTCGTTGCGGCGTGCCAGCGCACCCGGCCGGCGCTCTCGGCCATCCCGGCCCCGATGAGGGCGCCGGCGATCGTCTGGGTCATGCTCACCGGTGCGCCGATCGCCGAGCAGCCGATCACGGCGGCGCCGCTGGCCAGCTCGGCGGTCACGCCGTGCAGCGGGCGCGAGGCGATGACCCCCCGGCTGAGCGTACGGCCGGCACGCGGCAGGCCGTACAGGGCGCCGATCCCGAACAGCGCCGCCACGGCCAGGCAGACGGGGAGCGGAGGGCTGGAGAGGCCGAGGGTGAGCATGAAGACGGCCAGCATCTTCTGGCCGTCGTTGGCCGCGTAGGCCAGGCACTGCAGGGTGAACCCGGCCCGGTGCCACTGCCGCAGCGTGCGGCCGCGCGCCAGCCGTACGAGCAGCCGGATCGTCAGGATCGCCAGCAGCCCTCCCACGAACGGGGCGGCCATCGCGACCGCGAGCACGAACAGCACGGCGCCGCCCGAGACGGGCAGATCCCAGCCCAGGCGCGCACCGGTGAGGGCGCCCACGATGGCGAGGGTCAGGCTGGTGGGCAGCCCCCGGTTGTTGAGGGCCGCGACGACGGCCAGCGCGGCCAGCACGGCGACGGTCAGCGTGATCTGGCCGTAGGGGCCTTCCATGCCCGCCAGCCTGGTGGTGAAGGTCCTGGCGACCTGGTAGGTCACCAGGGGCATCAGCGCGACCGTGACCATCATCATGATCACACCGGTCACCGGCGGGATGCTGGGGATCTTCAGGCCGATCGCCAGGAGCGCGCCGCCGTCGTTGACCCCGGTGACGACCGCGAAGAGTCCGGCGAGCGACGTCAGGGCGACCAGGCTCACGCTTCCACATCCCAACTGAACGGCAGGTGAAGGACAAGGCCGGTCCGGCTATGGCGGCCTAGGCGGATGACGGCTGCCCTCGCTCGTGGTCCATGGGTAGCGTCCCCAGTGCCCCGATGAGGACATACCTACCCAGAGGTCGGGTGGATGATGGACGAAGAGCTCATTCTGTTGGACCCGGGACCGGCGTGCGCGGCTGGCCGGGGCAGAACCGGCTCCGGAGCATCTCGTGAAAGGGCGGCACCCGCGCCGCCGACCCGGAGGTGGGCGTGGCGCGGGTGGAGGTGGCCGGCGCGCTGTACTCTGCCCAGGTCGGTGCGGAGGCACCGGACGATCCGACCTCTTCGAGGGTGAAGGCATGAACGAGCGAGTCAGAAGGCCCGGCACGGGCTCCGGGACACCGGAGGGGGAGACCGCATGAGCTCCGCCGCCCAGTATGTGCTGACGTTGTCCTGCCCGGACCGGCCCGGCGTGGTGGCCGCGGTCTCCGGTCTCCTGGCCGCGCGGGGCTGCAACATCACCGAGAGCCAGCAGTTCGGGGACCCCGTCGCCGAGCGCTTCTTCATGCGGGTGCAGTTCGTCTCCCCGCTCTCCCACGCCGATCTCCGCACGGCCTTCACCGCGCTCGCCCCCGAGCTCGGCATGGAATTCAAGCTGCGCGACCTGGCCGTCAAGCCGCGCGTGCTGGTGCTGGTCAGCAAGTTCGGGCACTGTCTCAACGACCTGCTCTACCGCACACGCTCGGGCCTGCTCGACATCGAGATCGTCGGGGTGGCCTCCAACCACCCCGACCTGCGCCCGCTGACCCAGTCCTACGGCATCGACTATCACCACCTGCCGGTCACCCCCGAGACCAAGTCCCGCCAGGAGGCGGAGATCCTGAGCCTGGTCGACCACTACCAGGCCGACCTGGTGGTGCTCGCACGCTACATGCAGGTGCTGTCGGAGGACCTCTGCGTCAAGCTCGCCGGCAACGTGATCAACATCCACCACTCGTTCCTGCCGTCGTTCAAGGGGGCCAAGCCGTATCACCAGGCCCACTCCCGCGGGGTGAAGCTGATCGGCGCGACCGCCCACTACGTGACCGCCGACCTCGACGAGGGGCCGATCATCGAGCAGGAGGTCGCCCGGGTCAACCACACCCACTCCGCGGAGGACCTGGCCGCCATCGGCCGCGATGTCGAGTGCCAGGCCCTCGCCCGCGCCGTACGGTGGCACGCCGAGCAGCGGGTCCTCCTCGACGGCCACCGGACCATCGTCTTCCCGCGCTAGCCGGGCGCCGTAACCGTGGCGCGCCCCCGGCGGGGGCGCGCCGGGCGGCGACTACGCCGTCAGGCCCGTGTGGTGGGCGAGGAAGGTGAGCTGGTCGGCGGCGAGCTCGACGGTCTTGCTCACCGCGCGGGCGCCGTGGCCCACCTCGGTCTCGTTGCGGAGCAGGATCGGCCGGTCGGAGGACTGGGCGTGCTGGAGGGCGGCGCACATCTTCCAGGCGTGCAGCGGGTGGACCCGGGTGTCGGACTGGAAGACGGTGAACAGCGTCGCCGGGTAGGACACGCCCTCGCGGACGTGGTGGTAGGGCGAGTAGGCGTACAGCCACGCGAACTCGTCGGGCTTCTCGGCGGAGCCGTACTCGACGTTCCAGGTCGCGCCGAGGCCGAACAGCTCGTAGCGGACCATGTCGAGCAGCGGGGCCGAGCAGGCGACGGCGGCGTACAGGTCGGGGCGCTGGGTCAGGGCCGCGCCGACCAGGAGGCCGCCGTTGGAGCCGCCGGAGATGGCCAGCTGGGAGGCCGTGGTGACGCCGGTGGCGATCAGGTGCTCGGCCGCCGCGTGCAGGTCGTCGTAGACGTTCTGCTTGTTGGCGAGCATCCCCGCCCGGTGCCACTCCTCGCCCTGCTCGCCGCCGCCGCGCAGCTGGGCGATGGCGTAGGCGCCGCCCGCCTCGACCCAGGTCAGGATCGACGCCGAGTAGCCGGGGGTCATCGAGATGCCGAAGCCGCCGTAGCCGTACAGGATGGTCGGGCGCGGCCCCTCGACGCCGGGCTTGGAGATCACCAGCATGTGGACCTCGGTGCCGTCGGCCGAGTGGTAGGTCACCTGCTCGGTGTCGACGGCGGGCACCTCGACGGCTCCCGGGGAGGAGGCCCAGAGGCCGGTCTCGCCGGTGCGGGCGTCATAGCGCTGGATGGTCGGCGGCGTGGTGTTGTCGGTGTAGCCGAACCACGCCTCGTGGCCGCCCTCGGGGCGCTCACTGATGCCGCCGATGGTGCCCAGGCCGGGCGTCGGCACCTGTCCCACGCGCTCGCCGGCGACCAGGTCGTGGACGGAGATCTCGCTGATCGCGTGGCGGGTCCAGCCGACCAGCATGACCGGCCGGTCCAGGTCGTCGAGGATCGCGAAGTCCGACAGCACGGCCTCCGGGTCCTGTGGGATCAGGTCGCGCCAGTGTTCGTACTGGGGGGCGGTGGGGTCGGTCACGCAGATCCGCCCGCGCGGGGCGTCGCGGTCGGTGAACACGTAGAGCCTGCCGTCGCGGCCGAAGCTCAGGGCGGTCTGGGCGTCGACGTCCTCCTGGACGACGACGAGGTCCGGCGACTCGGGGGAGGAGGCCGACAGGTCGGCCACCCACAGGTCGTTGCGCGGCGCCGTGCCGCGGGAGGCGGAGATCTGCAGCCAGCGGCCGTCGCGGGAGACCGCGACACCGTAGTAGTTGGTCTTCTCCATGCCGGCACCGAAGATCAGGACGTCGTCCTCGGTGGAGGTGCCGACCTGGTGCAGGTATACGCGGCGGTGGAACTGCTCCTCACCGTCGGGCACCTCGGTGGAGGGGAGCCTGCGCACGTAGTAGAAGGCCTTCCCGCCGGGGAGCCAGGCCACGGGGGAGTAGCGGCACCGGTCGATCGGACCCTCGATCCGGGCGCCCAGCGCGACGTCCATGAGGTAGAGGCTCGACTCCTCGTCGCCGCCCACCGAGATCTGGTAGGCGAGCAGGCGCCCCTCCTTGTCGGGCTGCCACGAGTCGAGCGTGGTGAGGCCGGTGGGGTCGAGCGCCGTCGGGTCCAGCAGCGCCCGCTCGGTGCCGTCGGGGTCGACGGTGTAGAGCACCGCGTGCTCCTGCTCCGGGGTCCGTCGCATGAAGAAGCGGCGCTCCCCGCGCCAGACCGGTGCGCCGACCGAGCCGGACCTGAGCAGCTCGGCGATCCGCGTCTTGAACGCCTCTCGTCCGGCGAGTGCCCCCATCTCGGCCGCGAAGAGCTTCTCCTCCTCCGCCAGCCACGTCGTGGTGGCCGGATCGTCGGGGTCCTCCAGCCATCGGTAGGGGTCGGGGACGGGGGTGCCGTGCAGGTCGTCGACGAGCGCGTCACGGCTGGCAGGAGGGTATGGCTGTCGCGTCATGGCAGGAACCCTACGACCTCCCGGCGACGGCGCGGACCCATTGCGCGAGAGGCGTATTCGATCCGCCGCCGGAGGAGTTAAAAACTAGTAATGCGGGCATAAAACGTACCAGGCGTCCCTTCAGTCATTTATGGGTGGCTCATTTATGAGTGGCGGGAACGATGATGCAGAAGCCAAACTTGGTTGAGGACGGTGCCGTGGTGACCATCCGCTGGGCCGTCCGGCGGAGGTCCTCGTGACGGAAGCACCAGGGCCCCAGGAGGGGCCGCCAATCGGGGCACGCGACGGCGTGCCCCCTCAACTGACGCGCCGTGCAGCGGGAAAGGCCCGCTGATGCGCCAAGTCCTGCTGTTGAACGCCACCTACGAACCCCTGACCACTCTCTCCCTGCACCGCGCGGTCGTGCTCGTGCTCAGGGAGAAGGCGGACGTCGTGCACCGCGACGGGCGGGGCGCCGTGTTCCGCTCGGCGAGCCGCACGCTCGACGTCCCGTCGGTGATCAGGCTTCGCCGATATGTCCGTATCCCTTACCGGTCACGGATCCCGCTGACCCGGACCGCGCTGATGCGCCGGGACGACTACCGGTGCGCCTACTGCGGCCAGCGGGCCGAGACCATCGACCACGTGATCCCGCGCTCGCGGGGCGGCCCGCACACGTGGGAGAACTGCGTGGCCTCGTGCACCTCGTGCAACCACCGCAAGGCCGACCGGATGCTGGAGGAGCTGGGATGGACGCTGAGCGTCGTCCCGGTGGTGCCACGGGGCGTCCACTGGCGGCTGATCGGCGCGCACAGCGTCGGCGACCCCCTGTGGGCGCCCTACCTCGCGGAGAGCGCGGCCTGACCGCGGCCTGATATCCGTTCGCCCCGGCCCATCCGGTTCGGCACAATCGACGTATGGGATGGACGTTCACCTCCGATGCCGAGGTGTATGCCGGGGCGGCGGAGCCGTGGCTGCTGAAGGACCCGGTCCGCAACACCGTCCCGCTCACGGTCCTGCGCGGCATCCGCAGCGGCCTGTGGGGCGACGACGTGCTGCTGGCCTGGCTGGAGCGCGACGGCGAGACCGTCGCCGCGGCGAGCCAGACGCCGCCCCATCCGCTGCTGCTCGCCGACGTCCCCCCGGAGACCGTCCGCGGGCTCGCCGCCCGCCTCATCGAGGACGAACGGGTGATCCCCGGCGTGTCCGGGCCGCTCGCGCAGGCCGAGGCGTTCGCCGACGCCTGGTGGCGGCCCGAGGCCGGGCGCCGCTCCGAGCGCCTCTACCGGCTCGACGCGCCCGTCCCGCCGCGGCCGCCGGCCCGGGGAGCCCCCCGCACGGCCACCATCGACGA
The DNA here is from genome assembly GCF_055586905.1 of Streptosporangium sp. NPDC048886. Lineage (NCBI taxonomy): Bacteria > Bacillati > Actinomycetota > Actinomycetes > Streptosporangiales > Streptosporangiaceae > Streptosporangium > Streptosporangium sp. NPDC048886. Next base: position 48,676 of record NZ_JBVJHH010000018.1, on the reverse strand, counting down.
CCTCGGGCGGCTGGTCGGGTGGTTCGGCGACTTCCTGGCCGAGGCCGGCGGTGTCCTGCCCGCTGACCTGACCTCGCTGGTGGCCAGCAGGATCAACCGCGAGGAGCTGGTGCTGTGGGAGGCGGACGGGCTGCCCGTCGCGTTCGCCGGGCTCTCCTCGCCCATCGCCGGCATGTGCCGGGTCGGCCCCGTCTACACGCCCCCGGACCTGCGCCGGCGGGGATACGGCGCGGCGGTCGCCCACGCCGCGACGGCCGTGGCGCTGGCCGCCGGCGCCACGGAGGTGCTGCTGTTCACCGACCTGTCCAACCCCACCTCCAACTCGATCTACCAGGCGATCGGCTACCGCCCGGTCGCCGACTACGCCTCCATCAGCTTCACGTGAGTAATCTGTCTGTCATGCCGCGCTATGACTTCCGCTGCCGCGCCTGCGGATCCACCTTCGAGCTCTCCCGTCCGATGGCCCGCTCCGGTGAGCCCGCGCTCTGCCCGCAGGGCCACGACGACACCGTCAAGCTGCTGTCCACGGTCGCCGTGACCGGCGGATCCGGCGCCCCGGCACCCCGGCCGGGCGGCGGCGGTGGCGGCTGCTGCGGTGGCGGCTGCTGTGGCTAGGTCCCCCGCCGGGGCTCCGGGTCCCCCCTGAGCGCGCCGACCACGAGCCGGGCGACGCGCTCGACCGTGGCGATCCCCGTGTCCTTGCCGGGGCTGCGCTCCGACAGCACGGCTACCAGCAGGTCGTGGCCGTCCGAGCGGAGTCTGCCGATGCTGTTGACGGTCCACAGGCCGCCGTGCACCCGGGCCGGGAGCCAGCCGTTCTTCAGCGAGACGAGGTCCTCGGCGGACGCCGCGGCGCTCACCCCCCACGCCTGGCCGGGGACGACCGACGACATGAGCCTCGTGGCGAAACGGCGGTTGGCCGCGCTGACCGGCCCGGCCGGTGAGCTGAGCGCCCAGAGCACCCTGAGCTGCTCCGACGGCCCGCCCCTGGTCGCGCCCCAATAGGGCCACGGGGCCGGCCAGGTGGCGGTGACCCCGATCTCGTGCAGCACCCGGGCCAGCCCGCGCCGGCCGCCGACCGCGGCGTAGAGCTCGCTCGCGGCCTGGTTGTCGCTCCGCCTGATCATCACCCCGGCGCGGGAACGCTCGTGGCGGGTCAGCGGGCGCCCGGCCGCCTGGGCCCTGAGCAGCAGCGCGGTCAGGATGCCGGCCTTGGCCACGCTCGCCAGCAGGAAGGGCGCGCTGTCGTGGTAGGTGTAGCCGGCCCCGGTGACCAGGTCGAACGCCGCGGCCGCCACACGGCCGGGCCGGTCCTCCAGATAGCCGTCCAGCGCCCTGGTGAGGTCGCGGCGCTCGGCGGGGCCGGGGACCGCCGCGCCACCGCCGGGCGTGGCGACGGCGGGGGGCGGCGGCGCCCGCCACACCCTCCGCGCCGGGGCGGTCCCCGGCCCGGCGGCCGGTGTCCACGCGTGACAGGCGGCGATCGTCGTCACGGCGACGACGAGGGAGGCCCACCGAACCCTCATGGCCGGAGTCTGTCACCCGGCCGGCCTGATCCGGCCGAGTGACAGGTCAAGGTCCGGCTATGCGGCGCGCTCGTTCTGCAGGGCGCGCCGCCTGCCCTGGAAGGGCAGGAAGCGGTCGGCCAGGTAGGGGCGGGCGGGCTGGAAGGTGGGCTCGGTGGCGACGATCCGGTCGAACCGGAAGGCCCTGATGCCGTGCCGCAGGCGGCACATGCCCACGAGATACCAGTAGTCGCGGTGGACCATGCAGGTCACCGGGTCGACGTCGCGGACGGTGATCCGGCCGGTGACGTCCCGGTAGTGCAGGCGGACCACGAGACGGGAGGTGATGGCGTTGGCGATGGTCCGGGCCCGGTCGGCGACCGGGTCGGGCATCGGGTCGATGAGGGTCGCGAGCGTGGTGGCGATGACTTCGTCGTCGAGCTCCATGTGCTCGAACGCGTGGCGCAGGCCGCTGCGGGCGGCGTTGGCCTGCGGGCCCGAACCCAGGTGCGCCAGGGACAGGGCGAGGGCGGCGATCTCGGCGGTCGTCAGCGGGCTGGCGGAGGGCTTCATGACGTTAGCCATACCCTGATCATAGGGACGGGCACCGACATTTTTCGAACTTCTTGTCGGGTACGGCGGACCGTACCCGACAGGTAAGGCGGCGTCAGCGGGAGAGCTGGGACAGGTCCCGCGAGGCGCCGGTGGAGGCCGAAGTGGTCATCGCGGCGTAGGCCTGGAGCGCCGCGCTCACCGGGCGGTGACGGTCGCGTGGCCGGTAGCCGCCCAGGTCGGCGACGAGCCGCTCGCGGCGGGCCGACAGCTCCTCCTCGGAGACCTTCAGCTCGATCGACCGGCCGGGGATGTCGATCTCGATGAGGTCGCCGTCCTCGACCAGGGCGATGGCGCCGCCCTCGGCCGCCTCGGGGGAGGCGTGGCCGATGGACAGCCCGCTCGTGCCGCCGGAGAAGCGCCCGTCGGTGACCAGCGCGCAGGCCTTGCCCAGGCCCTTGCCCTTCAGGAACGAGGTCGGGTAGAGCATCTCCTGCATGCCCGGCCCGCCCTTCGGACCCTCGTAGCGGATCACCACGACGTCGCCGGCCTTGACCTTGTTGTTCAGGATGCCCTCGACCGCGTCGTCCTGGGACTCGAAGACCACGGCGGGCCCGGAGAAGCGCCAGATCGACTCGTCGACCCCGGCGGTCTTGACGATGCAGCCCTCGGTGGCGATGTTGCCGTAGAGGACGGCCAGGCCGCCGTCACGGGTGTAGGCGTGCTCGGAGTCGCGCACGCAGCCCTCGGACCGGTCGAGGTCCAGCGAGTCCCAGCGGGCCTCCTGCGAGTAGGGCTTGACGGTGCGGACGTTGCCGGGGGCGGCGTGCCACAACTCCAACGCCTCGGGCAGCACGCCGGCCGACTGCGGGTCCCAGGCGTCGAGATAGTCGCCCATGGTGCCGCCGTTGACGGTGTGCGCGTCACGGTGGAGCAGGCCGGCCCGGTCGAGCTCGCCGAGGATGGCCGGGATTCCACCGGCCCGGTGGACGTCCTCGACGTGGTATTTCGCGGTGGCCGGGGCGACCTTGCACAGGCAGGGCACCCGCAGCGAGATCTCGTTGATCTCCTTGAGCCCGAAGTCGACCTGGGCCTCGCGGGCCGCGGCGAGGATGTGCAGGATCGTGTTCGTCGAGCCGCCCATCGCCACGTCCAGCGCCATGGCGTTCTCGAAGGCGTCCTTGGTGGCGATGCTGCGCGGCAGGACCGTCTCGTCGTCCTGCTCGTAGTAGCGGCGGGTGATCTCCACCAGCTGGCGCCCGGCGTCCTGGAACAGCTTCTTGCGCGCCTTGTGCGTGGCCAGGATCGTGCCGTTGCCCGGCAGCGCCAGGCCGATGGCCTCGGCGAGGCAGTTCATCGAGTTGGCGGTGAACATCCCGCTGCACGAACCGCAGGTCGGGCAGGCGTTCTCCTCTAGCTCCAGCAGCTCGGCGTCGGAGACGGAGTCGTCGGCCGAGGCGATCATCGGGTCGATCAGGTCGAGCTTCCGGCCCGGCGTCTTGCCGGCCTCCATCGGGCCGCCGGAGACGAAGACCGTGGGGATGTTGAGCCGGAAGGCGGCCAGGAGCATGCCCGGAGTGATCTTGTCGCAGTTGGAGACGCAGATGAGCGCGTCGGCGCAGTGCGCGTTGACCATGTATTCGACCGCGTCGGCGATCAGCTCGCGGCTGGGCAGCGAGTAGAGCATGCCGCCGTGGCCCATCGCGATGCCGTCGTCGACCGCGATCGTGTTGAACTCGCGCGGGATCGCGCCCGCCTCGCGGATCGCCCCGGCCACCACGTCGCCGACCTCGCGGAGGTGGACGTGCCCGGGGACGAACTGGGTGAAGCTGTTGGCCACCGCGATGATGGGCTTGCCGAAGTCACCGCCCTCCACACCCGTCGCCCGGAGCAGGGCCCGGGCTCCGGCCATGTTCCTGCCGTGAGTGACCGTACGAGACCTGAGGGCGGGCATGAGGCTTCTCCCATCATCGAAACCGAGTCTTCAAATGGTACGGCTACCGCCCGGTGCTTGAGACGGCTGTCCACAACACGAGACGCGCGGCCGTCGACCGCCTGGTGGGCGGTCGCGGCGCCGAGCCGCTCCCCGGTGGCGTGCCGTGAAGGTGTCCGGACGTCGACGGGAACGTCTCCGGCCGCCGGCGGGAGCGGCGGAAGCGCTGAGGCGGCGACCGGTGGAGCCGAGGTGTGCCCGGCCCTGCCACCGACCTTACCGAACGCCCCGCGCCGGACGCCCCGCGGCCGTCCGTGACCGCGCCGGGTCACGGAGGTGACCGCCTCGGCCACGGAGGCTGTCGCGTCGGATCCCGGCCGTGGCGGACGCCTGGTCCCGGGCGTGGGGCGCGGGCGCGGGCGAGGGGAGGGCGCGGGCATGAAGGACGGGAGCCGCCGGCGCCCGGCCGGAGACTCCCGTCAGGGGTTACGGAGGGTCGCTCCCGGGGGCCGGGGCGCCTCCGAGGTCAGGATTCGGGGTAGCGCGCGGGCAGGACCTGCTCGGCGGCCCGGTAGATCTCGTCGATCTCGGTGTCGGTGAGTGACCGTTCGCGCTTGGTGATCCATTTGCGGACACGGCTGCCGTCGAAGACGTCGACCTCGCGGACGTTGAGAATCTTCCAGGGGATCGCCGGGCCGTAGATCGCCAGGGACGGGACGATCGTGACCTCGTGGCCCAGCGCCTCACCGATCAGCTCGGCCGCCTGGGACGCCTCCCAGCGCGCCTCGTCGAGGCGGGGCTTCTGGTTGAACGGCCCATGGAACAGCTTGCGGTGCGACTGGACGCGGACCGGCAGGCGCTTGTCCCATTTCTCCGAGTCGACGGCGTAGATCCCGGTGGGGCCCACGACCAGGTGGTCGATCTGGGCCTCGCTGTTGGGGATCGCACGGGCGTGCAGGGTGCGGTAACCGCCCCGCTCCAGCCGTTTGAGCTGGGCCTCCGTGCGCCGCTCCGCGACCGAGGCGCGCCGCCAGGCGGGCACCGTCGAGTTGGACCGGGCGTGCAGCACCGTGTCGACGATCGCGGCCACGACGGCCGCGGTGACCCCCAGCCGCCAGCTCGCGAGCAGGATGCCCGCGACCACTCCCACGCCGACCGCGATCAGGGCACGGCGCCGCAGATGGCGGTATTTGGGATGGTCGAGCAGGCTGCGCAGGGAAGCGCGCTCAACGGGCGCGTATGTTGACGCGGGCGCGGTGGGTCGAGACGTCGGCCTGTCCTCGGCCGGTCGGTCACTGACCCAAATAGGTGACGTAGCGTTACCGTCTTCTGGTACCTGACCGGAATCCACGTAACTCACGGTAGCTGACGTCCATTGGGGTGCCTAGTATTGGGTATCTCATACTTTTGTGACCACCATCACTCGCTTGGCGCCGTCCTGATCCGGGTATCTACTCATTTCCTCTCTAGATAACCGGGCCGTCTGCGCCTACTGTGCGGGACGTGGCCCACATACATGATCTTACCGCCCTTGAGCAGGCGGCGGCCGTGCGGAGCGGGGAGATCTCGCCCGTCGAGATCGCCGAACACTACCTCGACCGCATCGCGCGGCTGGACCCGGAGGTCGGCGCCTATGTGACCGTCACCCGCGAGATGGCCCTGGAACAGGCGGGCAAGGCCGAGGCCAGGGTGCTGGCGGGGGAGGAGCTCCCGCCGCTGCTCGGGGTGCCGATCCCGATCAAGGACCTCAACCTGGTCAAGGACGTGCCGATCCACTTCGGCTCGGCCACCTACGAGGACTTCGTCGCGCCGGTGGACGACAGCGTGGTCGAGAGGCTCAGGGACGCCGGGACGGTCATGCTCGGCAAGACCGCGACCCCCGAGTTCGGACTGCCCTGCTACACCGAGACCTCGCTCTCCCCGCCCACCCGCACCCCGTGGGACCTCTCCCGCTCCGCGGGCGGCTCCAGCGGCGGCGCCGCCGCCGCGGTCGCCGCGGGCCTGGCCCCCGCGGCGCAGGGCAGTGACGGCGCGGGCTCGATCCGGATCCCCGCCTCGGTCTGCGGGCTGTACGGCATCAAGCCCACCCGGGGCCGGATCAGCTCCGCGCCGATCATCCCCGACCTCGCCGGCCTGTCCACCAACGGCCCGATCACCCGTACCGTGGCCGACGCCGCCGCGCTGCTCGACGTGATGACGCACGACAACCCCGGCGACCTCTACTACGCCCCGCCGCCGGAGCTCGGCACGTTCACGGCGTACGTGGGCCGGGAGCCGGGCCGCCTGCGCATCGCCCGCTACGCCGAACCGCTCGTCCCCGGCGCCGAGGTCGACCCCGAGGTGCTCGCCGCCTACGAGCACGCCTCGGCGGAGCTGGCCGCGCTCGGGCACGAGGTGGTGGACATCGCGCCGCCGTTCACCCCGGACCTGGTGCCGCAGTTCGTGACGCTCTGGTACGCCTTCGCCTGCATGCACCCGGTGGACCTGAGCAAGCAGGAGCGGCTCCGGCCGCTGACCGCCTGGCTGCGCGGGCGCGGCTTCGCCACCCCGGCCCCCGACTTCCTGCAGGCCCAGTCGGCGCTACAGCTGGCCACCCGGTTCGGGCTGATGGTCACCGACCAGTACGACGCGGTGCTCACCCCCACCGTCACCCAGCCGCCGCGGCCGGTGGGCTGGTTCGAGGACGTGGCGGAGCCGGAGGAGACCTTCGAGCGGATGAAGCGCTTCGCCGCCTTCCCCGCCATCTACAACGTCAGCGGCCAGCCCGCGGTCAACCTCCCGCTCCACTGGACGCCGGACGGCCTGCCGGTCGGCGTCATGCTGGCCGGACGGTTCGGCGACGAGGGCACGCTGATCTCGCTCTCGGCGCAGGTCGAGGCGGCCCGCGGCGGTTTCTGGGGGGAGCGCAGACCGGCCGTCTGGTAGGTCTCGAACAGGTCTCGACGACATCTCGCCGCGGGTCTACCGTTGGTCGTGTGGACGCGATCCGGGTCCTCGGGTTTCTCGTCGGAGCCTCCGCGGGACTGTTCCTGCTCATCACCCTGCTGGTGATGCTGCCCGGCAGGATGCGCGCGCGTGCGGCCCGGACCACCTCGGCGGGCGCGGTGTGGTTCGGCGGCCCGCACGGCGGCGAGCACGGTGGAGTCGCCCCCGGTCCGGTGCTGGTGGACCGGGGGGCTCCCCGGGAGCCGCGGGTCGACTGGGTCTCGCTGGCCGAGCTCTCCGAGCCGGGCCGGCACGTCGGCGGGGCGTCGGCGCGATGGTGACGGTGCTGCCGACCCTGAGCCCGGCACAGGCCGACGACCTCCGGGAGGCGCTGCGCGCCGCGGACCGCCGCAGCGGCCTGCGCTTCGCCGCCTACCTCGGACCGGCCGTCGGCCCGCGCCGCCACTTCGCCGAACGGCTGCACGCCGCGCTGGGCGAGGAGGCCGACAGGGCCGTGCTCGTCTTCGTGGACCCCGCAGGACGGGCTCTGGAGATCGTCACCGGTCTCCACGCCGGCCGGCGGCTCCCGGACCGGGAGTGCCGCCTGGCCGCGAGGTCGATGGCGCTCGCCCTCGGCGCGGGAGATCTGGCGGGCGGGCTCGTCTCCGGCGTGAGGCTGCTGGCGGATCTGGCTTCGCGCCGCAGATGACCTTCTCGCATAATCGGGTAGTGCTGAAGATCGTGCGCGACACGCTGACGGGTCACGTCTCCGGGGGAGGCACGGTGAAGCAGGAGCAGGACGAGGTCGTCGCCTACATCGCGGCGGTCATGGCCGAGGTGCGCGGCGACATCGGCAGGGCGGACCGCAAGGCCGCGGTCCTGACGGCGGCGGCCGTCCTCGGCGTGCTGCTGGGCAACCGCTACGGGCCGGACGGGCTGCCCAGCCAGGTGGAGTGGCTCTGGTGGGCGGGCGTCTTCTTCTGCGCGATGGGGATCCTGATGCTCGCCGGCGCCCTCTACCCCCGCAGTGCGCGGCTCGCCGGGCAGGCGGTGGAGCGCCGCCGCTCCTACGCGGGCCGGCTCCACGACGAGGACCCCCACGCAGGTGAGTCCCCGGTGGAGGACTCCCGCGCCGGCGCGTTCGCCCGCAGCGCGCTCGCCGACCTGAGGGCCCGCACGGCGGTCCAGGACACCCGGGTCCGGGCCGACCGGCTCCTGCTGGACATCAGGAGGCTCAGCGCCGTCGCCGACGCCAAGAAACGCTACGTCCGCAGGGGCGTGATCCTGCTGGTGATCTCCGTCTGCTGCTGCGCGCTCTCGGCGACGGTCGGCCAGGCCATGACGTCGTGGGATTTCTTCGGCAGGCCCATGGCCCCCGCCGTCCAGCCGACGCCCGCGGCGGGCCCGTGCGTCCCGTCCGGCACCTGTGACGGGCCCTCCCACAGTCAGGCCCGCAGCAGTTTCACCAGATAGGTGCTGATGTCCGTCAGCAGGGTCGAGGGGGTCAGGGGCGCGGCGGCGACGGCGGAGAACAGGCTGGGCAGCCCCGGCAGGGGGAAGCCGTCGTCCCTGGCGGCCTCCTCGCCCACCGCGTTCTTGCCGAGGATCGCCCGGCTGCGCTGCCAGGCGTCGAGGACCTCCTCGGGAGAGGGCACACCGAACCCGTGGCCCACCGGGGCCGCGTGGCGCAGCCGTACCAGGGGGGTGTCGGCGAAGGCCAGCGCGGCGCGGGCGCGTACGCCGAGGTCCTCGCGGCGCTCCGGCTCCACCCAGTCCATCGCGGTGCAGGGGGTGCGGCAGGTGGCCACGCAGGTGGCGAGCGCGCCCGCCACCTGGCTGTGCTGCCGGTCGAAGTAGGCCCGCCAGCCCTCGGCCGGCTCCCCGGCCACCCGCAGGGTCCGGTTGGTGGCCGACTGCTCCGACTTCGTGTGGTCGCACTCGCGCTCGCCGATCACGCCGAACCTGCTGCCCGGCGCGCTGAGCCCGCGCGGCCAGCGCGCCGGGTCTCCCGCGTTGCCGAGCAGCGGCTCGAAGGCGAGCAGCGGCAGGTATTCGCTGGCGATGTGGATGGCGGCGACCATGGGGCTCAGCTCGCGCCGGTGCCACCGGACCGCGATCACCTCCAGCAGCAGCCCGTAGGCGGGCCGCAGCGACTCCAGGGCGCCGCGCGGCTGCTCCCGCGGCGTCTGCGGCATGGTGCACGCCCGCGCCCGGCGCCTCAGGTCGCTGGGTACGGCCCGCGCCTCGGCGGCGAAGTCCTCCGCGTCGAGGGAGAGCAGCCGCTGCCCGAACTCGCACACCGCCTCGATGTCGCCGGCGTCCTCGACGACGTCCACGGCGAGTGCCCCGAGGTCGGCGAAGGCGTGCCTGCGCGCCAGGGAGACGAGTAGATCGCGTGCTGATTCCACTTGATCACCTTCTCACGGGGCGCGGATCCCGGGTCACCTTATCCGGCCATAGCGGGATGTTTACATGTTCTTGCAGGTAGGGACCATTTTTACCATCAACTGGCGGTGATCGGCGCACCGATCACGGTGCCGCGGCCCGCCCGCCCGGCCCGGACGGCACCGCCGGGAACGGCGCCGCCGGGGACGGCAGGCCACCGGGTAGGCACGGACCCAGGACGCGCGGACGCCCCCCGCCGTGACGGCGGAGGGCGTCCGGAGCCGGGCGGGGTCCGCCCGGGGGTCGGGGCCGGGTCAGGCCGCCGAGGTGTCCTTGGCCTGAGCCCGCAGGGCGCGGCTGACGCCGTCGGCGCCCTCCAGGAGCAGGCGCTTGAGGGCGTGCGGCGGCTGTTCGGCGGAGATGAAGTCCTGGGTCCGGGCGACGGTCGCCGGGGAGATGGCCAGGGCCGGGTAACAGCCGTTGGCGAAGCTCTGGGCGCTGTCGAAGGTCCAGGTCTTCCAGATCCGGCCGATCTCCTTGAAGTATTCCGTGGCGTACGGCTCAAGCAGGTCAGGGTGGTGCGGGTCCATGAAGCCGAGGATCGTCGAGCGGAGCAGGGCGCCGCTCAGCTTGCCCTCGGTGATGACGCCCCAGGCCTTCGCCTTGCCCTCCGCCGTCGGGATCGCGGCGCGGGAGAGCGCGGCGGAGCGCTCACCGGTGGCGGTGGCGTCGCGCAGGAGCTCCTCGGCGATGTCCTCCTCGCCGAGCACACCACCGGAGACCAGGGACTGGATCAGCGTCCAGCGCAGGTCGGTGTCCACGGTCAGCCCGTCGAGCACCTCCGAGCCGTCCAGCAGGCCCTTGACGAACGCCAGGTCCTCGGCGGAGGTCGCCACGGCGGACAGGGCGTTGACGTAGGCGAGCTGGTGGTCGGAGCCCGGCTCGGCCCCGGCGACCAGGGAACGCAGGGCGGAGGCCAGCAGGGCCAGGCCCTCGGCCCGCCAGGCCGGGTCGGCGTACTGCTGGACGGCCAGGCGGGCCTGGCGGAGCACCGTCTGCGCGACGGTGATGTCCTTGACCGACGCGATGCCGGAGATGACCAGGGCGACGTAGTCGCGGGTGGACATCTCGGCGTCGCGGGTCATGTCCCAGGCGGCCGACCAGCACAGGGCGCGGGGCAGGGACTCGGTGAACCTGGCGATGCCGCCGCTCACCAGCGTCTGCAGCGAACGCTCGTCGAGCCGGACCTTGGCGTAGGTCAGGTCGTCGTCGTTGATCAGGATCAGGTCCGGCTGGACCTCGCCGACCAGCTCGGCCACCGCCGTACGGGCCCCGACCACGTCGAGCTCGACCCGCTTGGTGCGGACCAGGGCGTCGCCCTGCAGGGAGTACAGGCCGATGGCGACGCGGTGCGAGCGCAGCGTCGGGTAGTCGGCCGGGGCCTCCTGCAGGACGTTGAACTCGAGGAAGCGGCCCTCGGAGTCGGTGGTGAACGACGGGCGCAGCGTGTTGACCCAGGCGGTCTCCAGCCACTCCTTGGACCAGGAGGACAGGTCGCGGCCGGAGGTGCGCTCCAGCGCGCCGAGCAGGTCGGCGAGCGTGGTGTTGCCCCAGGCGTGCTCGTTGAAGTAGTCGCGGACGCCGGCCAGGAAGTTGTCCAGGCCCACGTAGGCGACGAGCTGCTTGAGCACCGAGGCGCCCTTGGCGTAGGTGATGCCGTCGAAGTTGACCTCGACCGCGTGCATGTCGACGATGTCGGCGGCGATCGGGTGGGTCGAGGGCAGCTGGTCCTGGCGGTAGGCCCAGGCCTTCTCCACGTTGGCGAAGGTCGTCCACGCGCCCTGGCCCCAGCGGGTGGCCTCGGCCTGGCAGAGCACCGAGGCGTAGGTGGCGAACGACTCGTTCAGCCACAGGTCGTCCCACCAGCGCATGGTGACCAGGTCGCCGAACCACATGTGCGCCATCTCGTGCAGGATCGTCTCGGCGCGGCGCTCGATGATCGCGTCGGTGACGCGGGAGCGGAAGACGTAGTCCTCCAGGAAGGTCACGCAGCCGGCGTTCTCCATCGCGCCCGCGTTGAACTCGGGCACGAAGAGCTGGTCGTACTTGCCGAACGGGTAGCGGACGCCGAAGATCTTGTGGAAGAAGTCGAACCCCTGCCGGGTGATCTCGAAGAGGTTGTCGGCGTCGAGGTGCTCGGCGAGCGAGGCCCGGCAGTAGAGGCCCAGCGGGATGCCGTCGTGCTCGGAGGTCACCTTGTGGTAGGGGCCGGCGCACAGGGCGGTGATGTAGGTGGACATCACCGGCGTGGCGGGGAAGTGCCAGCGCTTGGCGGCCTGGAGCGCGCCGTGGCGGCCGTGGTGCTCCTCCAGCTCCTCGGCGGAGTCGGGCGCCGCGTTGGAGATGACCTCCCAGTAGGAGGGCGCGAGCACGGTGAGCTCGAAGGTGGCCTTCAGGTCGGGCTGGTCGAAGCAGGCGTACATCCGGTGGGCGTCGGCCGTCTCGAACTGGCTGTGCAGGTAGACGTTCTTGTCGACCGGGTCGACGAAGCGGTGCAGGCCCTCGCCGGTGCGCGTGTAGGAGCAGTCGGCGTCGACGCGCAGCTCGTTGGTCTCGGCCAGGCCCGGCAGCGGCAGCCGGCCGGTCTCCAGGTCGTAGCTGCTCACGTCGAGCTCGGTGCCGTTCAGGACGGCCTTGCGCACCTTGGCACCGGCCAGGTCGATGAACGTCTCCGCACCCGCCTGAGCGCTGGTGAACCGGACCGTGGTGACGCTCTCGAAGCGCTCCTCACCCTCGGTCAGATCGAGTTCCACCGCGTATGACTGCACGCTGAGCAGACGCGCGCGCTCGCGGGCCTCGTCACGGGTCAGATTGCCTGCCACTACCGCTCCCTCGTCACAACTTCCCCCGCTCCGTTGCGAAGGGATGCCTGAATCCTGCCATGTGAGGCAGAGGATCGCCGCCCCGGAGGCCGAGGGACGAGCCGACCGCTCCGTTCGAGGATAAAGCCGCTCGTCAACGTAATAATCCCTACCCGGAATAGGAAACTCGGTTCCACAGGTTGTCGCCGACGACAGGCTTCCCGATCAGAGAGCTGAGAGATGACTGAGCGCACCCCGGTCGACCTGTGGTTCGACCCCTTCTGCCCGTACGCGTGGATGACCTCCCGGTGGCTGTTGGAAGTGGAGAAGCTGCGGCCTATCGAGCCGCGCTGGCACATCATGAGCCTCAACGTGCTCAACGAGGACAAGGACGTGCCCGACAAATACCGCGAGATGATCGCCAAGGCCATCGGCCCGGTCCGCGTGGTCACCGCCGTACAGGAGAAGTACGACTCCGAGACGGTGGGCCGGCTCTACACCGAGCTCGGCACCCGCTTCCACAACCAGGGCAGGCTCAAGGAGCTCGACAGGCTCCGCGAGACCGTCGAGGAGGCGCTGGAGGCCGCGGGCCTGGACCGGGAGTTCGCCGACGCGATGGACTCCGAGGAGTTCGACGAGGCCCTGCGCGCCTCGCACGACGACGGCATCGGGCGGGTCGGCCAGGAGGTCGGCACCCCGGTGATCTCGGTGGAGGGCGTCTCCTTCTTCGGCCCGGTCATCTCGCCCGCGCCCAAGGGTGAGGAGGCGGCCAGACTCTGGGACGGCGTCCGCCTGGTGGCCGGCGTCGACGGCTTCTTCGAGCTCAAGCGCTCCCGCACCCGCGAGCCGATCTTCGACTGACCCGCGGGCCCGTGGCCACCGTGCCCCGGCCGTCCGGATAAGCGCGGAGAATCACTTCTCCGCGCTTATCCGGATATTGCGAATTTTTATACATCTCGATAATCCATCGGTCACAACCCGCCCCGCCGTACTCTGCCCGTGCAGAGCGCGATCCGACGCCCGTCGCGGCAGTGGATCGCATCCGGCAAATTGCGATCTTCATGCGATTGCGCAGGTATTCCGTGACCTTACGGGCTCTCGCCTTATGACGGTCGACACGCAAGGATGAGAGCCATGCGTCACCTTTATCTGAACGGAGCTTGGCGGGCATCGACGTCGGGCGAGAGCATCGACGTCGTCAACCCCGCGACAGAGGAGACGATCGACAGGGTCCCGGCGGGCTCGCCCGCCGACGTCGAGGCCGCTGTCGCCGCCGCCCGCGCGGCCCTGCCCGCGTGGTCGGGCACGGCCCCGGCCGAACGGGGCAAGGTCCTCAACGCGGCGGCCGAGCTGATACGAGAACGCTCCGACCAGATAGCCAGGATCATCACCACGGACATGGGCGCGCCCTACAACGTGGCGCTGAAGGTGCAGACGCTGATGCCCGCCGGGGTGCTGGCCTTCTACGGCCAGCTGGCCGAGACCTACGACTTCGAGGGCGGGAGGGTCGGCAACTCCCGCATCTTCCGGGAGCCGGCCGGCGTGGTCGCCGCCATCACGCCGTGGAACTACCCGCTCCACCAGATCGTGTGCAAGGTGGCCCCGGCGCTCGCCGCGGGCTGCACGGTGGTGCTCAAGCCCAGCGAGGTGGCGCCGCTGGCGGCCTTCGCGCTGGCCGGGATCTTCGACGAGGTCGGGCTGCCCGCCGGGGTGTTCAACATGGTGAGCGGCTACGGCCCGGTGGTGGGCGAGGCGCTGGTCACCCACCCCGACGTGGACATGGTGTCCTTCACCGGCTCCACCCGGGCGGGGCGGCGGGTCGCCTCGCTCGCGGCCGAGACGGTCAAGCGGGTGGCCCTGGAGCTCGGCGGCAAGTCGGCCAGCCTGGTGCTGCCGGACGCCGACCTGCCCGCGGCGGTCAAGGTGACCGTGGCCAACGCCTTCCTCAACTCGGGCCAGACCTGCTCGGCCTGGACACGCATGATCGTCCACCGCGACCAGTACGACGACGCCGTCCGGCTCGCCGTCGAGGCGGCGGGGAAATACCCCCTCGGCGACCCCTTCGACGAGCTCACCCGCCTCGGCCCGCTGGTCTCCGCCGCCCAGCGCGACCGGGTCGTCCGCTACATCAACCGGGGCCAGGAAGAGGGTGCCCGGCTGGTCGCCGGAGGCGCCGACCGGCCCCTGGACCGGGGCTTCTATGTGGAGCCCACGGTGTTCGCCGGGGTGGAGCCGGGGATGGTGATCGAGCAGGAGGAGATCTTCGGCCCGGTCCTGACGATCATTCCCTACACCCGCGGCGAGGACGAGGCCGTCACCATCGCCAACGGCACGTCGTACGGCCTGGCCGGCGCGGTGTGGGCGGGCGAGGAGGAGCGCGCGGTCGCCGTCGCCAGGCGGCTGCGCACCGGCCAGGTGTCCGTCAACGGCGGCCAGTTCAACCCCCGCGCCCCCTTCGGGGGCTACAAGCAGTCGGGGCTGGGGCGCGAGCTGGGCGAGTTCGGGCTTGAGGAGTATCTGGAGATCAAGTCGGTCCAGCTCTGACCTGGTCCGGCCTTGATCGGAGGCCGACGCCCCTTCTCCGAGATTGCCTATCCGCCCGGGGAGGGTTGTCCTTACCGGAGGTTCTGGGTAAACCCGTCCTATGGGAAGCCTCGCCCCTCCGCAAGGAGGCCTCGCCCCCTCCGAAAGGCGCCGAATGAGATCGGGCACCAAGCGTCTGAGCGCGTTCGACCTGGTGGTCGCCGCAGGGGGGCTGGTGCTGGTGCTGCTCGCCGGGCAGAATCTCGGGCCGGCGCTGGCCGCGCTCCGCGGTGAGGGCACCTGGGGCGCCTTCACCGCCCAGCGGGTCGAGTGCGTCCAGCACCCCGGCCACGAGCAGTGCACCTGGCTGGGTGACTTCCGGGCCGGCGGACAGGCGCGCCAGGGGATCGCCTTCTACGGCGCCGACCGGGAGGCGTTCACCCCCGGCCAGACGGTGCGGGCCTTCGACACCGGCCGCCGGGGCCACGTCTACGGCCCCGGCGGCTCCAATGAGTGGATCATGGTCGTGCTGCTCCTCGTGGCCGGCCTCGGCCTGGCGGCCAGGCCCCTGCTCCGCCGCCGCCGCGCAACGGGGGACGCCGGGGCCACGGGGACCGAGGAGGTCGCGGGAGGCTGAAGGGTGTGGCCCCACCGTCTCGGCCGGGGAGCCCGCACCCGGTCAGGGGGCCTGCAGGAGGACCTTCCTGGCGGCGTCCTTGGCGAGACGGTCGACGTAGAGCATCCCGTCGAGGTGATCGGTCTCGTGCTGGAAACAGCGCGCCAGCAGGCCGCGGGCCCTGACCTGGACCGGCCGGCCCAGGCGGTCGGAGCCGCGGACGGTGACCCCGGCGGCCCGGGGGGTCTTGGCGTAGATGGGGGTGCCGGTCTCGCGGCCGGGGACCGACAGGCAACCCTCCTCGTCGACGACCTCCGCGTCGTCGTCGACCGTCAGCACAGGGTTGATCAGGTGCCCCTTGCGGTTGCTGCAGTCATAGACGAAGACCCGCTTCGACACGCCGATCTGCGGGCCGGCCAGACCGACCCCCTGCGCGGCGTACATCGCGTCGAACATCTCGTCGATCAGGCGGCGCAGATCGCGGTCGAAGTCGACGATCGGCTCGGCGGGCGTGCGCAGGACCGGATCCCCGACCACTCGGATGTCACGCATGGGGACTCTCTCTTGTAAGGGTTCGGAAGGCTAAGCGGTCATTACTCTAGTCGGGGTGGGGGTCGAGCCGGCCACATACACCTGCGAAACTGGGCGGGTGCGCGTCTACATCGGTGCCGACCATGCCGGCTATGAGCTCAAGAACCACCTCGTCTCCTGGCTGAAGGAGCACGGCCACGAGGTCACGGACTGTGGCCCGTCCGTCTACGACCCGGAGGACGACTACCCGCCGTTCGTGCTGCGCGCGGCCGAGGGTGTCGCCGAGGACCCAGGCAGCCTGGGAGTCGTCATCGGCGGTTCGGGCAACGGCGAGCAGATCGCGGCCAACAAGGTGCGCGGTATCCGCGCCGCCCTGGCCTGGAGCGAGGAGACCGCCGAGCTCGCCCGCGAGCACAACAACGCCAACGTGGTCAGCGTCGGCGCGCGGATGCACACGGAGGAGGAGGCGACCCGGTTCGTCGAGATCTTCCTCGGCACCGCCTACTCGGGCGCCGAGCGGCACAACCGCCGGATCGCGCAGCTCACCTCCTACGAGACCATCGGCCAGCTCCCGCCGCTGCCGTAGTCCCGCCCGCCCGGCCCGTGGGGGGCCGGGCGTGCGTCCGCCCGCCCGTCACGGGCGGGCGGATCCGTCACCCGCGGTCTCTCGTCCGGTCCTACCCGCTACCCGCGCTCGCTCACTTGCGGCGCGGCTGCTCCTTGCGCGCGGGCTCCCGGCGCGGCGTCTCGTCGCGCAGCGGCCGCCGGTCGGCGGCCTCCTGCTGCTCCTGGGAGGGCCGGGAGACATCCCGGGCCCGCATCGCGGTGACCGCGCCGATCTGCAAGCTCTGCAGTGCCATGCGGTCACCATAACCCGCGCGGCGCGGGCGTGCCCGCCCCGCTCAGAAGATCAGACCGGCCCAGGGCGCGGGGTCCCACGACATGGCCACCGACAGCTCCCGTACGGCTCCCGCCCGGAACTCGTGCACCACCCCGGCCGCCTGCAGCGCCGCGAGCGGACGGCCGCCCAGGTAGGCCGCGCCCAGCACGGTGACCGGGAGTGCCAGGTCCGCAGGGTCGTCGGTCGGCACGCAGCGGGCGCCGGAGGTGTCGGCCGACAACCGCCAGCGGCGGGCGTTCCACGGGCAGACCGCGTCCTCGACCTCGATCACCACGTCCACGGGCGCCGAGTAGCGGCGCGCGGGCAGCGCGCGCTCGACGTCCACGAGGCGGATCCACAGGTCGTCCAGCCACCCGGCGTTGAGGTGGCGCGGCTCGGCCAGCAGGTGGATCAGCGGGTCGTCGACCGGCCGCTGCCCGACCCTGACCCGCGCGACCAGGTCGCGGTCCAGGACGTGCCGCCAGAGCAGGGCGTAGGCGGCCGGATCGAGGCCGAACAGCTCCTTGAGCCGCAGCTCGCCGTCCGGCACGTCATGCTCGGTGACGCTCTGCTTGATCCGGAAGAGCGCGTAACCGCGGGGACCCCCGTCGTCCTCGACGACCACCGCGCGCAGCGGTCCGGAGCCTCCCTGGTCGGCCTCGTGGTCCGACAGCATCGCGTCCCAGCGCGCGGGAGTGCGGGCGTAGAGTCCCGGACGGCTGTCGAGCACGGCCTCGAAGACCTTCTCGAAGAGGGCCCTGGCCTCGGCGGGCTTGACCACGCGCAGCCGCAGCGCGGGGTCGGTCGGGGCGTGCCGGCCGAAGGCCGAGCCGTGTGTGGGGATGTTGAAGAAAAGGTTGTCGGCGGCCCTGCCGTACCCGAAGCGGCCGTAGATCGCCGCCTCGGAGGCGTAGAGCGCGGCGACCGCCTCGCCCCGCTCGCGCAGGTCGGCGAGCTGGCGGGTCATCAACGCGGACAGGACCCCTCTGCGGCGGTGCGAGGGCAGCACGCCGACCGCGGTGATGCCGCCGACCGGGATCGGTCCACCGGGCACCGTCATTGTGAAACTGCACACAGCGGTGGCGCCCACGAGCATGCCGTCCTCGAAGGCCCCCAGCGAGCGGTCCAGCTCGGTGTTGTTCCGGAACAGCTCCACCCGGTGCGGGGGGAAGGCGTTGCCGAACGCCTCTTCGTCGACGGCGATCCAGTCGATCCACTCGTTCTCAGTGATCGGGCGCAGGGTAAGACTCATTTTTCCTACGGTAGTGGGGGACAAACCGTTCCGGCTATTCAATATCCGCCCTTAATGATCAAGGCATTGGTCAAGTGGGCTGCCCAAATGGGGGATAGACCGATACAGTCAAACGCATCATGAGTTCTCGCCCGGTGCCACTGATCCCTCCGGGGCTCCGTGCGTTCCTGGTGCGGGTCCCCCTTCTCGTGCCCATTGTGCGGTTCCTGCGCCGTGGGCCGCTGGCCCGTGACCGCAACCTGCTCCTCACGCTCACCGCGCTGTCCCTGGTGCTCGGCGCCCTGGCCGCCCGGGTCTCCACGGAGTGGTTCTCCCCGGCGCTCATGATCCCGATCACCCTCGTCGGCGGGCTCCAGCTCCGGCTGCGCAGCCTGGCCAAGCTGCTGTGCGCGGTGGCCGCCGCCCTGCTCTACGTCGGCATCGTGCGAGGGGTGGGGCACATCGGCCCGGGCCTGCTGGTCACCTTCGGCTTCACCACCGTGCTGGCGGGGCTGATGGCCCGCACCCGGGGCAAGCTGGGCGTGCAGGGCCTGCGCGGCGACGCGATGCTGCTGGAGCTGCGCGACCGCCTCAAGAACCAGAGCGAGCTGCCCGCGCTGCCCAAGGACTGGGACTCGCGGGTGGTGCTCAAGCAGGCCGGCGGCTCCTCCTTCGGCGGCGACTTCCTGGTCTCCCTGCGCGAGGGCGACACGGTGGAGCTCGCCCTCGTCGACGTGTCCGGAAAGGGCGTCGACGCGGGCACCAGGGCCCTGATGCTGTCGGGGACCTTCGGCGGCCTGCTCGGCTCGGTCGACGACTTCCTGGCCGCCTGCAACACCTACCTGCACCGCCAGCGCGAGGCCGAGGGTTTCGTCACCGCCGTCCATGTGCGGCTCAACCTCGCCACGGGCGAATACGTGATCACCTCGGCCGGCCATCCGCCGGTGGTCAAGTTCGAGGCGGGCACCGGCACCTGGCGGGTCTCGCCGGCCAAGGGCGTGGTCCTGGGCATCGTCCCCGACCTGCACTGCGAGCCCGACCGGGGGACGCTCCGCAAGGGCGAGGCCCTCATGCTCTACACCGACGGGCTGATCGAGCAGCCCGGCCGCGACATCGACGCGGGCCTCGACCGGCTGCTGGGGGAGGCCGAGCGGCTGCTGCCCTCCGGGTTCCGCCACGGCGCCCGCAACCTGGTCACCTCGATGTCGGCGGGGCACAACGACGACTGCGCCCTGATCCTCATCTGGCGCCCCTGACCGCCACGCCCCGATGTCGCAGCCATCAGGGACGGCCACGGCGGCGCGACGCCGCAGACGCCACCGCCGCCCGGAGCGGCCGGGGCGGCGCGATGTCACAGCGGTCCGGAGCGTCAGCCGTCCGGAGCGTCACAGCCACCCGGAGTCGCTGGCGATCCGCACGGCGTCGAGGCGGTTGCGGGCGTGGGTCTTGCACATGATCCGCGACATGTGGTTCCGGACCGTTCCCACGGACAGGAAGAGCTGGTCGGCGATCTCGTTGGAGCGCGCCCCCTGGGCGGCCAGCCGGAGCACGTCCAGCTCCCGGCGGGTCAGCGGGTTCTCGGCCGCTTCCAGGGCGGCCACCGCGAGCTCCGAGTCCACCGCCCGGCGGCCCGCCGCGACCCGGCGGACACCGTCGGCGAGCTGCTCGGGCGCCACGTCCAGGCTCATGAACCCGAGCGCGTGGACGGCGAAGGCCCGGCGGACCTGGCCGGGGTTGGGGTGGCGCGACAGCAGCAGGACCCGGCAGCCGGGGACGTCGCCGTGCAGCCGGAGCGCCGCGGCGAACCCGTCGACGCCGGGGAGGTCCAGATCGACGACCGCCACCTGGGGTCCGTGTTCCAGGGCGGAGGGGACGACCTCTTCTCCGCTGCCCACGTCGGAGACGACCTTCAGGTCTGCCTCACACTGCAGCGACGCCACCAGGCCGCGCCGGACCAGGGGAAGGCGCTCGGCCACCAGGATCCCGATCAAGGTTCTCCTCTGCCCATTGTCGAAGGGTGATCAAATGATCGCTCAACGTTAACAAAGTGTCTCCATTCGGCACAGCATGCGCAAGTGGCTCGATCTGGAAGGCCCGCTTTTGAGGGCCCCGGCTCCGGGCACTTGGGCTAATCTCTTATGGGGCATTGTCGGTAAATCCGTGACCGGGGGTATGAACCTGTGAGCTGGCTCTTCGTGATCGGGATCATCGTCTTCCTCGTGGGGTTGATGGTGTCGATCGGGCTGCACGAGATCGGTCACCTGGTGCCGGCGAAGCTGTTCGGCGTCAAAGTCACGCAATACATGATCGGCTTCGGTCCGACCATGTGGTCGAGGCGCAAGGGCGAGACCGAATACGGCGTGAAGTGGATCCCGCTCGGCGGCTACATCCGGATGATCGGCATGTTGCCGCCCCGGCCCACCGACGATCCCAACAAGGTGCGCTCGGTCTCCACCGGGCCGTGGCAGGGCCTGATCGAGAACGCCCGCGAGGTCGCGCTGGAGGAGGTCCGGCCGGGGGACGAGGGCCGGGTCTTCTACCGCAAGCCCTGGTGGCAGAAGGTCATCATCATGAGCGGCGGCCCGGCGATGAACTTCGTGCTGGCGTTCATCCTCTTCGCCGTCGTCATCATGGGCTTCGGCGTCCCGGTGCTCAAGCCGGTCGTGTCGGGGATGACCAAGTGCGTCATCCCCTACAGCGAGTCGCTGAAGCCGGGCCGCACGTGCACCGAGTCCGACCCGCCCACGCCGGCGGCGCAGGCGGGCGTCAAGCCCGGCGACGAGATCGTCGCGTTCAACGGGGCGCCGGTCTCCTCCTGGGAGGAGGCCACCAAGAAGATCCGGGCCAACGGGGCCGGGCCCATCACCCTCGGCATCGTGCGCGACGGCAGGCCGCAGACGCTGAACGTCACCCTGATCTCCCAGGACCGGCCGGCGGTCGACGACCCGAAGAAGATCGAGAAGAACGTCGGCTTCCTCGGTGTCGCGCCCACGCAGGTCATGGAGAAGCAGAGCCTCGGCTACGTGGTCGGCCACATGGTGGAGCTCACCGGCAGGGTCGCCGAGTCGCTGCTCAACCTGCCGCAGAAGATGATCGGCGTCTGGAACGCCGCCTTCTCCGGTGAGGAACGCGACCCCAACGGCCCGGTCGGCGTGGTCGGCGCGGGCCGGATCGGCGGCGAGATCGCCGCCTCCGCCGCCCCCACCGAGAACAAGCTCGTCGCCCTGCTGAGCCTGCTCGCCGGGTTCAACCTGGCCATCGGCGTGTTCAACCTCATCCCCCTGCTCCCGCTCGACGGCGGCCACATCGCGGGCGGTCTCTGGGAGGGGCTCAAGCGGGCCTTCGCCCGGGTGACCCGCAGGCCCGAGCCGGCGCACGTCGACATCGCCAAGGTGCTCCCGCTGACCTACGCGCTGGCCTTCACGATGATCATCCTGTTCGGCCTGCTCCTGTACGCGGACCTGGTGAACCCGGTCCGCCTCGCCGGCTGACCTGTCGGGCCACGGCGGTCTGGGAGGTGGCGGTGCTCGCCGCTAGGGTTGTTCCGTGAGGGACGGGACGCCGGGGGCGGCGATCGACGTGGCACTGTTCCGGCTGCGCCGCATCTGGGCGCGGCCGCTGCGCGCGCGCAAGCTCGGAGATCCGCAGCGGCCGGTGCAGCTGTCCAACGTGATGGTCGTGCACGCCGTGCACAAGCTGAGCCTGGACGTGCCCGAGGTGACCGTCGGCGCCGTCGCGGAGCAGCTGGACGTCGACCCCTCCACGGCCAGCAGGCTGGTCAACGACGCGATCGGCGCGGGGTTCGTGGAGCGCGAGGCGTCCGAGGTCGACGCCCGGCGGGCCCGGCTGGTGCTCAGCGAGCGCGGGCGCCGGGTGCTGGAGGTGGTCGTCCACTACCGGCGCACCTACCTGGACGGGCTGATCGCCGACTGGGACGAGGCGGACCGTGAGGCCTTCGCCCGGCTGATCACCCGCTTCGCCGAGGCGGCCGTGGCCCATCCGGCCGACCTGGCCAACCTCGACCAGGTGATCGCCGAGGTGATCGAGGAGCCCACTACTCTCCGGTGACGCCGTCGAGCTGCTCGCGGATGATGTCGGCGTGACCGTTGTGCCGGGCATACTCCTGGATCATGTGGATGAGGATCCAGTGCAGCGAGACGTTCTCACCCCTACGCTGCCGCTTGCCCACGGTGTTCAGGGGAAGCCCCGCGGAGACCGCGCGGGCGAGGTCGATCTCGTGCTGCCAGCGGGTGAGCGCCTCCTCGGCCGAGGCGGTGTCCACCAGCTCGAACTCCACGTCGGGACGCGGGTCGGACCAGTAGATCCCCGAGGTGTTCTCGCCGTTGAGGATGTTGCGGAACCAGTAGTGCTCGACGTCGGTCATGTGGCGGACCAGACCCAGCAGGGAGAGCGTGGACGGTGCGGCCGTGCGCAGGCGGAGCTGTTCCTCCGACAGCCCGGCGCACTTCACGGCCAGGGTCTCTCGCTGCCAGTCCAACCATGACTGGAGCATGGGGATCTCGTCGGCGATATAGGGGGGATCGACGCGGTTGTCAGTCATGAGACCTCATGATGCCCATACGCCCGGGTGGCTGTCATGTCGTCCAGCCGTGCCGCGGAGGCCCTGGGCCGTACTGCCACGGAGCGCGGAGGCTCCGCGCCCGCCGTCGTGGTGGGGCCGGTGCCGCAGACGGCTACGCCGCCCGGCGGGCGGGGGCTGTCGTGGGAGCGCAATCGGGTGTCACGACCACCACGTCGCGTGGGTGACGGTGTCGAATCCGAGGGAGTCGTAGAGCGGCTTGCCGGCCGTCGCGGAGGTCAGGGTGACGGGACCCTCCAGGTGTCCCAGGACCGCGTGCATGAGTGCCCGCCCGACCCCGTGGGAGCGGTGCTCGGGCAGGGTGGTCACCCAGTAGACCCCGCCCACCCCGCCGTCGGCGACCGTCATGCAGGCCCCGGCGGGCACCCCGTCCCGCGTGGCGAGGAACAGCTCGATCCCCTCGCGTCCCAGCAGTCCCGTGGGGAACACCTCGCCCGCCTGATGGGGCTGGAAGGCCGGCAGCGGGAACCCGTGGACCACGATCCGCTCCGCCGTCTCCAGCTGGTCGCCCGTCTCCACCCGCTCGACCTGTACGGCCGGCGGCGCGGGCACCGGACCGGGGCGGCGGATCATGACGGGCAGCCGCCGGGGGCTCAACCCCGAACCGCCCAGGTCGAGCGAGCTGAACGGGTCCTCGACGACCACCCCGCCGGTGGATCGGCGCCGGGCCAGGTCCGTCAGCTCGGCGAGATCGTCCGCGTCCGGCTCCGGCGAGAGCAGCAGGATCCGCAGGCCGCTGCGCTCGCTCCCGTCCACGCCGACGAAACCGGGCCGGCGGACCAGCGCGTGCCCGCGGGTCTGCGCGAGAGCGCCCCAGAAGGTGGCGGCGTTCCGGGTCGCCAGGTGGAGCGAGGTCATGTCCGCGACGGGGCCGGCGAGCGCTGGTTCAGTGGTCACGGAGACAACCCTACGAGGTCATCGGATCCGGTCGGCCGCGGGCGGTGGCGCGGCCTCCGGGACTTCCGGGCCCGCGCCACCGCGCTCATGCCGGCTCAGGAGATGTGGACCAGGGTTTCGGTGTTCTCCAAGCGGCAGGAGGCTAGTACATCGAGATGTGTGTGTGGTCGAAGTGGTTGGCGGTGACGCCGCCGCGGTCGGACATGGGGCGCCAGCCGGAGCCGGAGTTGATGCGCTGGCGCCAGATCACGTATTTGACGCCGAGACTGACCCTGTTCTTGACGGCCCAGGCGGCGATCTCGTCGCCGAGCTTGACGTGGGCGGCCGAGGGCATCGAGCCGCCGGTGCTCATCATGAAGTCGCAGGCGCGGCCGAGCGGGTGTTCGCCGCCGTCGTTCACGGCCCGGTAGCAGCCGACCGTGTAGGGCAGGGCGAAGCGCTTCTCGATGGCCTCACGCATGATCCGGGTGCGGTCGGTGATGTTGTCGGTGCCCGTGGGCAGTTGGGGCGCCCAGCTGCCGTCGGCCCGGCGGCCGGAGCCCGTGGGGACGAGCGCGTCGAGCTTCTTCTCGATGGCGTCGATCAGCTTCTCGGCCTCTTTGCGCTGGGTGGCCACCGCTGCGGCCTCCTGGCCGATCTGCTCGGTGAGCCGGGCCGCCCTGTCCGCCGCCTGTTTCTTCAGATCCCGGCTCCGGGCGAAGCCCTGCAGGTAGGCGCTCTGCTGGGCGGTGAGCTGCTGCATGATCGCGGCGCCGCCCATGTTGACGTTGGTGGAGAACAGCAGGGACGGCAGGTCGCCGGTGCTGCTCTGGTAGCGGAGCTGGGCGATGGAGTCGACCTGCTTGTCGGCCTCCTGGTAGGCGGTCTCGGCCTTGCGCAGGTCCGCCTTGGCGACCACCTCCGCGGTCTGGGCCTTCCTGAGGGACTCGCGCTTGGCGGCGTAGGTCTCGATGAGCGTGTCGACCCGCTTGTTCAGGTCGGCCAGTTCGGCGCGGAGCTGGGACTCCTTGGGTTTGGGGGCCGCGCTGCCCGCGGTCTTGGGCTTGGGGGCCGCGCTGCCCGCGGTCGCCGTGCCGGAGGTGAACGCGAGGACCGAAACCACGGAAATGGTCAAGGCCGCATGGCGACGGAACGTGGGGGATAGAGCCGCCACGACTCTCCTCTCCATCCGCCTACCGGGTTAGCTGACGGGTTCGGGCTGGAGGAAGCCCTTCCACCGAAGTGGTTCACCCCAAGTGCGGTGGTTCCCCGGCTCCCGGGCGACGCGCCCGGAATTAGGCATTTCGGACATTAGGTCCGATGTGTGAGGATAGTAGTGGTAAACCCCAGGTAACGCGACCCCAATCTGAGACTAATAAGTGATCATCCTGTGACAACTTCTCGCAAAAGGCGTGCCGCCTCCTCGGGAAGGACGTCGTTCACGAAAGCCCCCATGGCCGACTCCGACCCGGCGAGATACTTCAGCTTGTTCGGCGCCCGCCGGATGCTGAACAGCTCCAGGTGCGCATAGGAGAGGTCGCGCCCGACGTTCACCGGCGCCTGGTGCCAGGCCGCGACGTACGGCATGACCACGCCGTACAGCCCGTCCAGGCGGCGCAGCACCTCCGTGTAGAGCGGACCGAACGCCGCGCGCTCGGCGGGCTCCAGCGCGCCCAGGTCGGGGACCTGGCGGTGCGGGTAGAGGTGGACCTCCACGGGCCAGCGCGCCGCGGCGGGGACGAAGGCCGTCCAGTGCTCGTTCGAGGCGACCACGCGGATCCCGGCCTCCCGCTCGGCGGCCAGCACGTCGGCGAACAGGTTGCGGCCGGTCCGCTCCCGGTGGCGTCCGGCCGCGGCGAGGGAGAGCTTGGTGCGCGGGGTCACGTAGGGGTAGGCGTAGATCTGGCCGTGGGGGTGGGCCAGGGTGATCCCGATCTCCGCCCCCCGGTTCTCGAAGCAGAACACCTGCTCCACGCCCGGCATCGCCGACAGCTCCGCCGTACGGTCGATCCATGCCTCCATGACCAGCTCGACCTGGTCGGCCGAGAGCGCGGAGAAGGAGGAGTCGTGATCGGAGGTGAAGCAGACCACCTCGCACCGCCCGGCCCCCGGGCGGACCTCGCTCAACCCTCCGACCTGATGGTATTCGCCGATCTGGGAGGAGAAGGAGGGGAAACGGTTCTCGAAGACGACCACGTCGTAGGAGGCTGAGGGGACCTCGGTCAGGTGGCCGGGGGTCGACGGGCACAGCGGGCACTCGCTCGCCGGGGGGAGGAAGGTGCGGCCCTGGCGGTGCCCGGCCACCGCGACCCACTCCTCGGTGAGCGGGTCGTAGCGCAGCTCGGAGGCCACGGGGCGGGGCGGCAGGTCCCGCTGGTCGATCGCGCCGCGGTCGGCGCCGTCGTGCCGGTCGAAGTAGAACAGTTCCCGGCCGTCGGCCAGGTGGGTGATGGTGCGCTTCATCGGCTCAGCGCCTCGCTCTCCTGCTGCGGCTCGGTGATGATCAGCTCGCCCACCTGGGCGGTGAGCTCGTCGCGGGCTTCCTCCGACAGGCCGGAGTCGGTGATCACCACGTGGGCCTGGGAGAGCTCGGCGATCGTGCTGATCCCCACCGTCCCCCACTTGGTGTGGTCGGCGAGCACCACCAGGCGGTGCGCGGAGGCGACCAGCTCGCGGTTGGTCTCCGCCTCCAGCAGGTTGGGCGTGGTGAACCCGGCGCGGGCGCTCATCCCGTGCACGCCGAGGAACAGGGTGTCCACGTGGAGCCCGCGGATCGCCGCCGCGGCCACCGGCCCGACCAGCGCGTCGGAGGGGGTGCGGACGCCGCCGGTCAGCACCACGGTGCGGTCCGGACGGGGAGAGCGGTGGAAGACGTCGGCGATCCGGATCGAGTTGGTGATCACCGTCAGGTCGGGCACGTCGACCACGGAACCGGCCAGCGTCCAGGTCGTGGTCCCGGCCGACAGCGCGATGGCCGTGCCGGGCCGGACGAGCTGGGCCGCGTGCCGGGCGATCGCCTCCTTCTCCGGTTGCTGGCGCACCGACTTGGCGGCGAAGCCGGGCTCCTCGGTCGAGCCGGGACCGGCGACGGTGGCCCCGCCGTGGACCTTCTCCACCAGGCCGCGCTCGGCCAGCACCTCGAGATCCCTGCGGATCGTCATATCGGACACGCCGAGCTCGCGGACGAGGTCGGCGACCCGGACCCCGCCGCTGCTGCGCACCCGCTCCAAAATCGCCTGCTGCCGCTGTTGGGCGAGCATTGACCAACTCCTTAATCAAACAGATTCCACCAAATTATCACGGAGCAGCTGGGCGATCGGTGTTGAATTCTGGTGAATAGCCGCTCACAGCCGCTCAAGCTCGGCATGAATGTTCGCCCTGGCCGGATCTTCAAGATCGACGATCTTGAAGATCGCCGGCAGGTCGAGCAGCGAGCGCAGCACCGCCGCCCGGCCCTCCCGGAAGGCGTCGTCGGGGACGAAGGAGTACTCCTGGCGCACGGCCGCCGCGTAGGCCGCGTAGATTTCCGGCGGAGCGGCCAGGATCGCCAGGTCGGCGTCGCACAGCACGGCGCCGTCCGCGTCGCCGGGGGCGGGGTCGTGGGTGGCGGTGAGCCTGACCAGCCGGGCCACCGTGGCGACCGCTCCGGCGGGCAGCCCCATCTCGGGCAGCATGCGCTCGGCCAGCCGGGCGCTGCGCTCCTCGTTGTCACTGCGGCGCGGGTCGTAGACGGCGTCGTGGAACCAGGCCGCGAGCCGTACGAGGTCGGGGTCGGCCGCGTTCCCCGCCAGTGTGTCGATGTGGGCCAGCACGGCCTCCAGGTGGTCGGCCGTGTGATACCTGCGGTGCGGCTCACCGTAGCGGGCGATCAGGTCCCGCCCGAGGGCCTCGGCCTCGGGCCCGGCCAGGGACCGCCAGCGGTCCATCAGCTCTGCGCTCATGCGGGGAGCCTAAAACCATGGTCAGCGCTCGTGTCGGCCGCCCCGCGAACGGTGAGGATCCGGTCATGCGACTGACCTCTGTCCTGCTCGTCCTGATCACCGTCACCGCCTGCGGGAACGGGGGCGGCACGGCGTCGTCGCCCCTGCCCGCCCCCACGCCCAGCGCCCTGTTCGCCCCGCCCCCAGTCACCTTCGCCGAGGCCGCCGGCATCGCGGCCAGGGACGGCCGCGGCGGGCGGGTCACGAGACTCCACCTGTACGGCCCGCAGCCGCCGGTCGTGTGGCTGGCGGCGGTCCTGGGCGGCGACGGGGTGCTGGCCGAGCTGCGGATGGACGCGACCACCGGGAAGGTGGTCGACAGGCAGGCCGCCGACCCCGAGGCCGCCGGTGCGGCGGCGCATCTCGTCGCCGGCGACGAGATCGGCGTCGCCGGGGCACGGGAGGCCGCGGCCGGGGCCGTGCCGGGCGGCTGGATCGCCGCCGCGGGGCTGGAGGACAGACGCGGCGGGGTGGTCTGGGCGATGGAGACGGTCGACCCGGCCGGGCGGACCAGGAAGATCGAGGTGAACGCGGCCACCGCCGCCACGAGAATCGTCCCTTAGCCCTTGTACGGCATGCGTCCGAGGAGGAATGTGAAGGCCGGACCCTACGGAGAGGGGCGGTCGGCATGGGCAGGCGGGCACGCAAGAGCCGGGCACGCAGGAAGCGGAAGGCCAACCACGGCCGACGGCCGACGGCCCGCTAGCTAGCTGCGGCGGCCCCACGAGGCGAGCAGCCTGGTCTGGGGGTCGGTGTCCGAGGCCACCGGCTGCTGCTCTCCTATGACACCGGCCTGGCGGTAGCCCTCCTCCGTGCGGGCGAACCAGACCGCGCAGGTCTCGACCAGCTCGGGGTCGAGCCGCTCGTCGGCGCCGATGGCGCGGGCCAGGTCCCAGGTGTGGATGAGGGCGTCGGCGAACAGCTCGGTGATGTATTCCTCCCCGGCCACGTCGCCGAACGACAGGTGGACGACGCGGGTCAGGGACCCCTCCCCGGCCGCCGCCTGGGCGGCGGCCACCGCCGAGGTGTCGAACGCCTTCAGCGGGTCGTCACCGAGCAGGTCGCCGTCGAAGGCGTCGCCGAGCTCGGCGACGGTCCGTCCGGCGAGCAGCTCCGGAGCCCAGCGGTTCTCCCCGACCACATGGTTGACCAGCGCGCGCACGTCCCAGTCCACACACGGCGTCCTGTTCCCCCACTGCTCGGGCTTGATCTGGTGCACAAGAGCGCCGAAGTCGTCCAGCGTGCGTCGGTAGGCCTCACGTATGTCGATAGTCATCATGTCCTCCCGAGTCGTCATTTCGACCGTAACTCCTGAGTCGTACGTAGTCATCGCGCCCGTGGGCAGGACCGGACGGCGCGCGCGGGGAGGAGTGCTCCGGGGGTGCGGCGGCGCGGTTGGCGCGCTGCGTGAGCGCGCCGCGCCATAGTGTCATCCATGGGGGAAGCATCCGGACCGGCTGGATTCTCGCGCGGCTTCAGGCTGGTGATCGGGCTGGCCGCCGCGGTGGTGGCACTGGCCGGGGTCAGGGCGGTGGCCGACATCGCCGGCCCGGCCTTCCTGGCGCTGGTCCTCACCATCGCGGTGAGCCCGCTGCGGGTCTGGCTGCGCCGCCGGGGCGCCAGGCCGTGGGTGCTGGTCACGGTCCCGCTGCTCACGGTCCTGCTGCTGCTCGTCGCGCTGGTCGGCGCGCTGGTCGTCTCGGTGGCGCAGCTCGTGGCGCTGCTGCCCTCCTACGCCGGCCAGTACCAGCGGCTGCTCGACTCGATCGCCCGGGAGATCGACCACCTCGGCATCACCCAGGAGCAGGTCAGGTCGGCGATGAGCAAGCTCGACCCCGGCTCGCTCATCGGCCTGGTCCAGAGTTTCCTGGGCGGCCTGTTCGGCGTCGGCTCGGCGCTCATCCTGATCACGCTGCTGCTGTTCGGGATGAGCCTGGACGCCACCGCGGCGCACGACGCGATCAGGTCGCTGCGGGCCTCGCGGCCCCACATGGTCGGCGCGCTGGGCGAGTTCGCCCGGGGGACCTGCAACTATCTGATCGTCTCCACCGTCTTCGGGCTGATCGTGGCGGTGCTCGACGCCGTCGCCCTGTGGATCATGGGAGTGCCGCTGCCGCTGCTGTGGGGTCTGCTGGCGCTCATCACCAACTACATCCCCAACATCGGGTTCGTCGTGGGGCTCCTCCCGCCCGCGCTGCTGGCGCTGCTGGACTCGGGGCCGGGCGCGATGGTGGCCGTGGTGGTCGTCTACTCGGTGCTGAACTTCGTCATCCAGTCGCTGATCCAGCCCAAGTTCACCGGCGAGTCCGCCGGGCTGTCCACCACGGTCACCATCCTGTCCCTGCTCGTGTGGACCTACGCCCTCGGCGCCCTGGGGGCGATCCTGGCGGTCCCGCTCAGCGCCCTGGCGCGTGCGCTGCTGCTCGACTCCGACCCCGTGACGCGCTGGGCCATCCCCCTGGTCAGCGGCCGGACAGCCGGCCGCCCCTGACGGCCGGGCCCGCCCGGCGCGCTCCACCGAGCCGGCTCAGAGCTCCTTCAGCGCGGCCTCCACCGCACGGTGGAAGGTCGGATAGGCGTAGATCATCTCGCGGAGGCGGCGGACCGGGATCCCGGCGTGCACGGCCAGGGTGAGCATGCTCAGCACCTCGCCGCCGACCGGGCCGGCGCTGGTCGCGCCGGCCAGGACGCCGTCGGCGGCGACGAGCTTGACGAACCCCTCGTTTCCCGCCCGGTGGATCCAGCCCCTGGTCGAGTCCGGGATCCGGGTCAGGGCGGTCCGCACCTCCAGGCCCTTCTCCCTGGCCTGGGCCTCCGACAGCCCGACCGAGCCGATCTCGGGATCGGTGAAGGTCACCCGGGGCACCGCGTGGTATTCCGCGTCGTGGACGGGCTCGCCGAGGATGTCGCGCACCACGATGTCGGCCTGGTACATCGACATGTGCGTGAAGGCGCCCTTGCCCGTCACGTCGCCCAGTGCCCAGACCCCCTCGGCCGCGCGCATCCGCCCGTCGGTCTCGATCGACCGGGCCGACTCGTCGAGCCCGACCGCGCCGACGCCCAGCGCCCTGAGGTCCGAGCGGCGCCCGGTGGCCACCAGCAGCCGCTCGGCACGGACGGCGGGGCCGTCCTCGACCTCCAGCGTGAACGCCGAGCCGTCGTGGCTCACCCGCCGGGCCCGGGCGCCGGTCCGCACCTGGATGCCCTCGGCCTCGAACACCTCGGTGATCAGCGCGCTCGCCTCCGGCTCCTCCAGCGGCAGCAGCCGGTCCGCGCCCTCCACGACGGTCACCGCCGTGCCGAACCGGGAGAACACCTGGCCGAGCTCGGCCCCGATCGCCCCGCCGCCCAGCACGATCAGGGACTCGGGTGCCTTCTCGGTCTCGATCGCGTGGTGGTTGGTCCAGTAGGGGGTCTCCCGCAGCCCCTCGATCGGCGGTACGGCGGGCTGCGAGCCGGTGGCGATCACGATGCCCCGGCGGGCCCGCAGCACCCGGCCGTCCACGGTGACCTCGCCAGGACCGGTGATCTTCGCCGCTCCCCTGACCAGGTGGGCGCCCTTGCCGGTGAGCCGGTCGGCGGCGACCTGGTCGTTCCAGCCGTCGGTGGCCTCCTTGCGGATCCGCTCGGCCACCTGGGCCCAGTCGGGTGAGACCGTCGAGTCGCCCGCCAGCCCCGGCACGCGCCTGCCCTCGGTGAGCAGGTCGGCCGCGCGGATCATCATCTTGGACGGTATGCACCCCCAGTAGGGGCACTCGCCCCCGACCAGGGCCGCCTCGACGGCGGCCACCTGGAGGCCGGCCTCGGCCAGCCGTCCGGCGGCGTCCTCGCCGCCCGGACCCGTGCCCAGCACGATGATGTCGAATTCCATGCCTCAACCTTGCCCTTCGTCAGACGTGGGAACGTTTCGGAGGTGGCCGAGCAGGCGGGCGAGCTGCTCGCCGTACCGCTCGGCGAACTCCTCGGAGGCCGGGTCCTCGCCGCAGATCGCACGGGCCACCTGGGGGAAGACCGCCCCGGCGCTCGAGGCGGAGAAGAGCACGAGCAGCAGGTGGGCGGGGTCGAGATCGTCGGGGAACTCGCCCGCCCGCTGCCGCCGCCGCATGTCCTCGACGTCGCGCCGCATGTCCTCCGCCACCGCGGCGCTCTCGCCGCCGCTCTCCTCCAGCCCCTCCCAGATGAGGATCCTGGCGGAGTCGCGGTCGCTGACGGTCGCCCTGACGTGGCAGCGCACGAGCTCGGTCAGCGGGAGCGAGGCCTCGGCGAAGGCGCTCTCCCGGCTGTGCCACCGGGAGGTGAGCGCCTTGAGCAGCCCTTCCTTGCCGCCGAAGTAATAGGAGATGAGCTGCTTGTTCACCCCGGCCCGGGCGGCGATCCCGCTGACCCTGGCCCCGGCGAACCCCTTGGCGGAGAACTCGGCCCTGGCGGCCTCGATGATGCGCTCCCGGGTGCGCTCGGGGTCGCGCTGCCGTTCGGCCGGAGCGCGGCGAGGGGACTTGTCCATGCCTCACCGTAACACCGTCAACCATATGGATGAATCTATCAACCTTATGGTTGATAGATTCATCCGCTCGGTTGACAGTGAGGTCGTGACAGGACAGCGGATCGCGGCCGTCGCGGACCACGAGGCCCGGATGCGCGAGTACGGCTACGCGGCCGTGCGCGACTCCCTCAGGGCCGCCAGGCAGTTCGTGGACGGCAACGCCGTCGCCCGGGCCGGCTTCAAGACCTTCCTCCGCGCCGCCCGGCGCCTGCCGGCCCTGAGGCGCAGGGCCTTCTCCTGACCCCGCGCCTCACGGTGGTGACCCCGCGCCTCACGGCAGGCTCTGCTCCACCCAGACGACCTTGCCCTTGGGCGTCAGGCGGGAGCCCCAGCGATGGGCGAGCCAGTTGATGAGGTGGAGTCCGCGGCCGGTGTCGTCCTCGCTGCCCGCCTCGCGCATGACCGGCATCGCCAGGGAACGGTCGGTCACCTCGCACACCAGCGTCGGACCGCGGAGCAGGCGCAGCCCGACCGTGCCGGAGCCGTGCTTGATCGCGTTGGTGACCAGCTCGCTGATCATGAGCTCGGTGGCGTCGGCGATCGCGTCCAGCCGCCACTCGGTCAGGGTGGCGCGGACGAAACGGCGGGCGGTGGAGGCCGAGCGGGGGTCGGAGGACAGGGCGATGTCGACGACGTCGTCCTCGCCCAGCTCGCGCACCCTGGCCAGCAGGAGCGCGATGTCGTCGCGCTCGTGTCCCGGGCGCTGGGCGTCGATCGTGAGGTCGCAGACCTCTTCCAGGTCCTGGTTGCGGCCGGCGAGCAGGTCGCACACCATGCCGATGCCCTCGTCGATGTCCCGGTCGCGGCTCTCCACCAGGCCGTCGGTGTAGAAGGCGAGGACGGCGTCGTGCGGGAGGACGAGCTCGCGCATCTCGACCGGCTCGTTGCCGATGCCCAGGGGGAGCCCCGGCGGCAGCTCCAGCAGTTCGGGCTTGCCGCCGGGCCGTACCAGGATCGGCGGCACGTGTCCCGCCGAGGCGATCGCGCAGGTCCGCGTGACCGGGTCGTAGGTGGCGTAGACGCACGTCGCGATCTGGGTGGCGTCCAGGTCCTGGCTCATCCGGTTGAGCCGGAACAGCACCTCGGCCGGGCTGAGGTCGAGGCTGGCCAGCGTGCGGGCGGCCGTGCGCAGCTGGCCCATCGTGGCCGCCGCCCTGATGCCGTGCCCCATGACGTCGCCGACCACGAGGGCGACCCGGCAGCCGGGCAGCGGGATCACGTCGTACCAGTCGCCGCCCACCCCCACCAGGTCGCTGGCGGGCAGGTAGCGGGAGGCGATCGTCAGGCCCAGCGGCTGGTAGAGGTCGGCGGGGAGCAGGCTGCTCTGCAGGGTCAGGGCGGTACGGCGCTCGCGGTTGTAGAGCCGGGCGTTGTCCAGGCAGACCGCGGTCCTGGCCGCCAGCTCCTCGGCGAGGGCGATGTCCTGCTCCTCGAAGGGGTCGCTGTCCGGCCTGCGGGTGAAGATGACGAAGCCCAGCACCCGGCCGCGCGCCTTCAGCGGGACCACCAGGAACGAGCTGTCCTCCAGCACCTTGGAGACCGAGTCGCGCTTCCAGAACCGCCCGATCTCCTCGGCGGTCCGGCGGCCCAGGCGGGGGTAGAGGATCGGGTTGCCGGTGGCCATGCACCTGGCGTAGGGGGTCCACGCCTCGTAGACGGCGACCTCGTCCACCGGGAACGCCTTGGCGTACTCGCCGGGCGCCGGGTCGGACACGCCGACCGCGATCCGCCGCACCAGCGCCGTGCCGTCGGTGCTGCGCTGCGGGAACTCGCCGTCGGTCATCAGCCGGTCCTGCACGAGGATGCCCGCCGCGTCCGCGAAGCGCGGTACGGCGACGTCCATCAGCTCCCTGCCGGTCTCGAACATGTCCAGCGTGCTGCCGATCCGCTTGCTCGCCGCGTTGAGCAGCGAGAGCTGCTCGTGCATGGTGGCGGGGCTGCTCATCCGGGGTGCCGCGGCCGCCGGGTCCTTGGCGACGAACCGGCGGTTCACTCGCTCCACCGGGGGGCCGGGACCGGGGTCCACCAGGTCGTGAGCTCGAGGTCCTCGGCGATGACGTTGGCGCCGTTGTAGCCGGGGGCTGCCGAGACCGAGCCGCCGGGGTGGCTGCTCGCCCCGCAGAGATAGAGGCCGTCGATCGGGGTGCGGTACTGCCCGAGCTCGGGGACCGGCCGGTTGCCGCCCAGCTGGGCGGGCTCGTAGGCGCCGACGTGGTGGCTGCCGCGCACCATGTTGACGCAGTGCCGCTCGATGTCGAGCGGGGAGAAGACCCGTTTGCCTAACACGGCGCCTCCGGCGAGGTTGGGGGCGTATTCGGACCACTCGGCGAGCAGCCGCTCACCGATCTCCTCACGCCGCCGATCCCAGTTGTCCGGGTCGCCGCCGAGGTCGTAGGGGGCCCACGGCCACCAGAAGGCCACGTGCTTGCCGTCCGGGGCGTAGGAGGGGTCGAACAGCGAGGGGCAGGCGCCGTTGCCCGCCAGCCGGTCGGGCAGCCGCCCCTGGTGGATCTGGTCGAAGGTACGGCCGAGCTGCTCGCTGTCGTCGGCGCCCAGGACGACCAGGAAGGCCCGGTCCACATCGGGCTCGAACTCGGCCGCCCGGTAGCGCGGCGCCTCCTCCAGCGCGAGGTGCAGGGTGACCAGGCTGTGCCCGGCCCACTTGTAGTTCTCCACCTTGGCCGCGATCTCGGAGCCGAAGTTCTCCGGGCCCGCCAGCCGTACCGTCTGGGGGGCGTCCACCGCGCTGGCCACGAACCGCCGCGCGTTCAGGACGTCGCCGGTGGCCAGCCTGACCCCGACGGCCCGGCCGTCGTCGACCAGGATCCGGTCGGCGTGCGCGCCGGTGATCACGGTGCCGCCGTGCTCCTCGATGACGGCGCGCAGCGCGTTCGCGACGTTCACCGAGCCGCCCACCGGCACGCCGAGCCTGGCGATGCGGGAGAGCAGGCGGGGGAAGAAGCCGCCGGTCCCGGGCACGTCCTCGATCGAGATCGCGTGCAGGAAGGACTTGAACAGCACCCTGACCTGCTCGCTCTCGAAATTCCTGTCCACCGCCTCATACAGCGACAGGGGCATGTAGCTCAGCAGGTCCCGGCCCAGGTCGCCCTGGAGCCGCTCGGCGAGCACGTGCGGCGGCAGCGGCCTGGAGTACAGGAAACCGTTCATCAGGCCTCTGGCCGCCTCGGCGTAGCGCCCGTGCAGCTCCAGCCACCGGTCGGCGTCGGCCTGGGAGAAGCGGGCGAAGGACTCGGCGGTGCGCTTGGCGTCGGTGTAGACCGTGACCGCGCGGCCGTCCCTGAAGATCGTGGAGTGCTGGGTCTCGGGATACACGTAGCGCAGGCCGTGGCGCTGGAGTTCGAGATCGGCCGGGACCGGGCCCTCTTCCAGGAAGTGGTAGCTGCTGTGGGTGTTGTGCCGGAATCCGGGGAGGGTCAGCTCCTGGGTGCTGCAGCCGCCGCCGGCCTCGTCGTTGCGCTCGACGACCGCGACGGACAGGCCCGCCTTGGCGAGATAGGCGGCGCACGTGAGCCCGTTGTGACCGCCACCGATGATCACGCCGTCGAACCCCGCCACGTTCTCCTCCTGCGCCTTGACTGCCATTCAGGAGAATCGTAAAGAACGATCTACGCTCGGGTCCGGGTTTGACGGAGATTTCTGGATATTTCTTGATCTCAATAGCATGGTCCCGATCTGTGACGCTGCCGTCAAGGTTGTCCCGAAGATCCGGGCGACCCCGTGACGGGCAGCCCGGCCAGCGCCGCGTCGATCCGGTCCTGGGGGAGCGCGTGGTCCTCCAGTTCCCCGGCCAGATGGCGGTCGTAGGCGTTCAGGTCGAAGTGCCCGTGCCCGCAGAGCGCGGTCAGCAGGACCTTCGGCTCGCCGCTCTCCTTGCACCGCAGTGCCTCGGCGATGGTCTCGGCCAGCGCGTGGGCCGGCTCGGGCGCCGGGACGATCCCCTCGGTCCGGGCGAAACGCAGCCCCGCCTCGAAGCACTCGCGCTGGCCCTTGGCCACCGCCTCGAACATGCCCAGCTCGTACATGTGCGACAGCAGGGGGGACATGCCGTGGTAGCGCAGGCCGCCCGCGTGGATCGGATCGGGGACGAAGGCGTGGCCGAGCGTGTGCATCTTCAGCAGCGGCGTGAATCCGGCGGCGTCGCCGAAGTCGTAGGCGTAGACGCCCCGGGTGAGCGACGGGCAGGACTCCGGCTCCACCGCCCGGATCACCGGGTCCATCCGCCCGGCCAGCTTCTCCCGCAGGAAGGGGAAGGCCAGCCCGGCGAAGTTGGAGCCGCCGCCGGTGCAGCCCACGATCACATCCGGCGCCTCGCCGAACGCGGCCAGCTGCTCGATCGCCTCCTCGCCGATCACCGTCTGGTGCAGCAACACGTGGTTGAGCACGCTGCCGAGGGCGTAGCGGACCTCGGGGCCGGATCCGGCCACCTCGACGGCCTCGCTGATCGCGATGCCCAGGCTGCCCGGCGAGTCGGGCCGCTCGGCCAGGACGCTCCGGCCCGACACGGTCAGCGGAGAGGGGCTGGCGTGCACGGTCGCGCCGTAGACCCGCATCAGGCTCCTGCGGTGCGGCTTCTGGTCGTAGGAGGCGCGCACCATCCAGATCTCGCACTCGATGTCGTACTGCGCGCACGCGAACGCCAGCGCCGTGCCCCACTGGCCGGCCCCGGTCTCCGTGGTGAGCCGCCTGATCCCCTGGCGCGCGTTGTAGTAGGCCTGCGGGACGGCGGTGTTCGGCTTGTGCGAGCCGGCGGGCGAGCCGCCCTCGTATTTGTAGTAGATCCTCGCCGGGGTGCCGAGGGCGCGTTCGAGCCGGTGCGCGCGGATCAGTGGAGTGGGCCGCCAGAGCCGGTAGACGTCACGGACGCTCTCCGGGATGGCGATGAACCGCTCGGTGGAGACCTCCTGGGCGATCAGCTCCATCGGGAACAGCGGTGCGAGGTCGTCCGGCCCGACGGGCTGCGAGGTGTCCGGACGCAGCGGCGGCGGTGGCGGCACGGGGAGGTCGGCCACGATGTTGTACCAGGTGCGGGGGGTGCGGGACTCGTCGAGCAGGACTCGGGTGGCTCCGGTCATCGTGCGCCTCCACGGATCGGCTCCACCCAGTGTCCACGCGATCACCATCCGTGGTCCATACTCCGCGCCCAGGTGTCGGGAGAGCGGACAGAAGTGGGACGGGTGTGGACGGGTGTGAAAAGTCGGAAGGCCAGGCCCCCGTAACCGGGTTGGCCTGGCCTTTCGCCCTCTGGAGCGGACGACGGGAATCGAACCCGCGTAGCCAGTTTGGAAGACCTCGGTACGCGACCCTGTGAGCTGCTGCGTTCCAGGTCAGAGGCGGTCTCGCCTTGCCCGCGAGTCCCCGTGATTCCCCCCTGTTCACCCTCCTGACGGGCACGCAACGGGCACGGCAGACGCCCAAGCCAAACCGCATTAGCAGCTCTGATCTTGCCTGTCCCGATCGGTTCAACCTGGACCAATGGGCGCGACCGGTCCATCTGGAACGGCATGGGACGGCGCTGGATTGCAACTAGGGCTGCAACTAAGGGGCGGTCACCACGGGCGGCATGATCTCGGTGATGCGTGCCGTTCCAGCGGGTGGCCGTGCCTCGTGCATCGTGATCGCATCACCGGGCTTGAGATGCCTCCAGTGCTCGGAGGTCAGGGGGAGCAGTCTCACCGGTGCGCGTCCACCCGGCTGTAAGGGGTGGCGCCCCTCGACCCAGAGGAAGGCGATGCTGACCGAGAGTTCCCCTTCAGGCGTGCGATGGCCGATGTCCCACAAGGACTCAAACCCTCTGCGGGGAGGTAGCGGCATCGAGCGACCTCCGCCCTCGGTGGGCAGGAGGCAAAGTTCGACCCGGAAGGCGCCGGCGCGGGTCTCGCTGCCCCGCCACGTGTACCAGTCGGCATCCTCCTTGAGCCACAGCAGACGGGCGGTCTCGGCCAGCAGGTCCCAGAACTCGGGCGGCTGCGGATATGTATCACCGAGATCTTCGAGAAGAAGAAGGGCCGTCTCCCAGTCGTCGGCTTCCAGGTGCTCCATGACATGGACAGCGCTGATGGCGGCCTCCCCAGCGCGGGTGCTGGCGAGATAGAGCCGGACGGCCTTGCCCAGCGGGGAGTCCTGGGGATCCACGGCCTGATCATGCCAGGCTCTCGAACCCGGAACCTACGGATTAAAAGATCGCCCTCGGGCCGTTCCGGACGGTTCAATGCAGGTCAGATGGCATGTGTGGTCCGTCTTGAACGGGCTCTGAACGCCCCTGCATTGCAACCCGAAGTGCAACCCAGCACTTGGTGGGCAAGAGCCGAGGAGTGAGGCTTCGGACCGTTGATCCCCTGATTCTGCGTGAAGATCAGCGGATGCGCTGTCGAACTCCGGCCGAGGATCGTGCTTCACCCGGCGGAAGGAATGATGACGTCGGGGGCCGTCGGATGTTCATCGATGGTGGGTGAAATCTCGCTTGCCGGGACCTTCGAGGCAGGAGACACTGCGGCATGCCTTCCTACGAACAGGCCAATGAGCTCCGTCAGGCCGTCGACGAGTTGGGCGCCCGCATCTACACGGCGTTGCACGGCGGTGGTCTCGAAGCCGACCTTCTCGTCGAACCTGCCTGCCTGATGGAGGAGTGGGGCGTGTCCACTCCCGTCACGCGGGAACTCCTCGAACGCCCCGCCACCGAGTTGACGGCCGCCGATCTGGCCCGGCTGGGCGAGGCCTTTCTGGACGGGATCGGCTTTATGCCTAGTTTCGCTCTGGAGCCGGGCCTGTTGGTGTCGCTGGAGGAGGCGCTGGAGATCGTGGAGCGGGACGTCCGCGCCGCGGGGATCCCCGGGACTCTTCGGATGGTCGTCCCCGGCTGGGACCCCACGGGCATGGCGTGGGTGGAGTTCGAGGGCATCTACCAGGGCAACGGCCTCCCCGGGGCCGCGGCACTCTGGTGTGTGGCCGACGCCGTCCAAGAAGTGGTCATGGAGGTGGTCTGGAGGGCGTGGCCCGTCTGCCCGGTGCACGATCGGGGCCTGCTCGCCGAGCCGGAGGACGGGATCGCCGTGTGGCGCTGCACGGGCGGCGGGACGCACACCGTCGCACCGGTGGGCGAACTGCCGCCCCAACACCGTTAACGGTCTGCTGATCCGCCGACTTTCCTCAACGCCTGACGGATTAAAAGTGGAGGGCGCTTCTTAGCGTTCGCGACGCTCTGACCTGGCGTTTTGGGTGCTGCCATGTCTTCTTCGAGGCTGGGCGTTCCGCGCATACTCCGGATCTTGGAATCCGGCTCTCCTACCGAGCTTTCGGCAATCCTCGGCATCTCCGCCATGCCGTCAGGATGGACCGTGACCAGCCACGCTATCCGGTGGGCCGGGGCTGAGGAACGAAGTCCCGGACCGTCGATCGCCCCCAGCCAGCTACGGCGGCCGGCCACCGAAGGGCGATCGTAAGCGCGGCACCAACTGCCGACGGTTTTACAGGGAGTAGGTACTTCACCTATCGTGCCCCCTTCCACCTGCAGGGAAGTGGATTCACTGGGCCGCCGCCTCCATGATCATCACGCGGATATTGCGGGCGGTCTTTTTGCGCGTCGCGCACAGCTCCCCGGTCTGCTCGGCTTGCCCCGGGTCGACGGCAGACGAGTAGTCAGCCTTCCACCCCAGCCACCTATGGACCCCTGCCCTGATGTCGGCAATCGCCCCGGGGCCGGAGTGCCCCCACCGAGGTGTCAGTCCTGGCCTGTATGTTGCCGCTCGCGTTAGCACGCAGTTCTTTGACTGAGGAGTGAAGCCGCATGGGCGCTTGGGACAGCGGTCCTTTCGACAACGACACGGCCGCCGACTGGTGCGGGCACTTGCATGATGCTGATCAGGAAGACCGGGCGGGCATGGTCCGGCAGGCGTTGCTCAGCGTGGTGGAGCCCGAGGACTACCTGGATGCACATGAGGGATGTGAAGCGATGGCGGCGATCGCCATCGTGGCGGCTGAGTGCTGCGGCGGTCCGCAGGTCACTTCGGCATACGCGCCGGACTTCCTGGTGGAGGGGGGCAGGATCGGACTTCCCGATGATCTCGTGCCGCTTGCGCTGCGTGCGCTTGATCGCGTCCTCGATGAGGATTCCGAGCTCTGGCAACTGTGGGAAGAGGCGGACGGCGGCCGATCGCTGTTGGCGGAGGCCGAGCCCTTGCGTACCGCTCTCGTGCGAGGGAGCGCAGGCTAAAGAGCCTTCCTGAGTGAGCTGCTTGATGGGCTAGGACCAAGGAACAAAGCCCGGGTCTTACCTGCGGATTAAAAGAAGTCGGTTCGACCAAGGTCTGAGGCACTGACCTGCACGTGCGGTGTCCGCGGACGTTCGCCGAGTTCCGCCCTCGTTCACCTTCTTGGCTGTATTGGTGGCTGTACAGCCAAGGTTTCCGAGCCGCTGCTTGTTAATCAACTCGCACGTTTGTTCCGCTCTCTGGTAGGAAACCGGCATGGTTACTGGAGATCGCGTACAGCTGCGCGCCGTCGAACCGTCGGACGCCGAGACTCTGCGGCGCTGGCACAGCGACCCCGAGGTCATGCGGTGGATGGATGCCCCCTATCCGCCGTCGCTGGCTCTCACCAAAAAGCAGCTTGAGGAGCGCAGCCCCGACTCTTACGGCAACCTGAACCTGATGATCGAGACACTCGACGGCCGAACGATCGGTATCGTCGCGCTACGGGAGGCCGAACCCGAGATCGGCGAGGCCAAGCTCGACATCTATCTCGGCGAGAAGGACGTCTGGGGCCAGGGGTACGCCACCGACGCGATGCGGACGATCTGCCGCTACGGCTTCGACAAGATGCGGCTACACCGGATCTCGCTGACCACCGTCGCCGAGAACGCGGCGGCCCGCCGAGTCTACGAGAAGGTGGGCTTCGTCACGGAGGGACGCATGCGTGAGACGTTCCGGCACGACGGAAAGTGGCACGACAAGATCATCATGGGTCTACTGGAAGGCGAATTCCGCTGAACCTGGCGCGAAGGCCAGGGCAGGCTTTCGGTGAGCTGAGGCCGAGGAACGAGGTCCCAGCTCGTCGATCGCTTCATAGCCGGGAGAGCAGCCCCGTAGGTCCACCTACGCGAGCCTCCCTGGCACTCAGCCCACAGGGGCGTCCTTGGACGATGGGGCCAGGAGTTCGAACCGGACTGTCAGCTTGGGAAGCCTCTAACGATCTTGGATGCTGAGCTGGGGAAACGTTGACCTGCGGGGGAGCGCTCCGGCTGCCCGTGATTCCCCGTGAGTCCCCCTTGATCACTCTCCTGACGGGCACGCAACGGGCACGACACGGCGACTGCTCAGCCTCGATGCTCAGTGGGCCGGGGCTGAGGAACGAAGTCCCGGACCGTCGATCGCCCCTGCCACGCACTTAGGCCAACCATCGCAAGGCGATCGTGAGGGCGGTAGCAGCCTCGATCCGCAACTCGACAATTGTGACCGTCCCAGAGCCGACATACCGCCGGCGGAATCCTCTGTTGCGGTGAAGCTGTTCATGGAACAGTTCGCACCATGGAGAAGTATCGACGATCGATCTGGCACAAAGCCGCTGTATTTCTCTCGTGCCTCAACATCGGCTGGTTCGCTGCAGGTGCCTACTTCGTCCTCGTCATCGATGAGAACCGGCGGGCATGGCCCCCGTCTCACATATACGTTTGGTTGGGAATTCTCCTGCTGGGGATGTTGAGTCGCTCGATTGGTGCAGTGCGGTACAGGGCGCGGTCTGCGTCTGAGCTGAAATCGTCGGAGAGCGCGGCGGCTGGTGTCGGTCTCAAGGACACTGCGGGCACCGCCTAGCGACTGGGCGGTACCGAGTTGGCCTGGCGGCGGCGTGCCGGTGGTCGGCGCGTTTGTTGGGTACGGCGGGTGCGAGGTACGGCTACGGCCCGGGGCGCCGCCGGCCGGGACCGGCCCCCAGGCCGCACGCCCGGCTGGCGGGCGGCGGAGGGCCGGGTACGGCGGCGCGGCGCGCCGCCGCTTGATACCCATAAGAACAATTCGGCAAGTTACTCGCTACGTCTGGCGTCCTTGGCTGCTTCGGCGATGAGTTCGACGAGATCGGCGAGGATTTTGGGGCCGGCGGCGATGGTGGCT
Source organism: Streptosporangium sp. NPDC048886 (assembly GCF_055586905.1). Taxonomy (NCBI): domain Bacteria; kingdom Bacillati; phylum Actinomycetota; class Actinomycetes; order Streptosporangiales; family Streptosporangiaceae; genus Streptosporangium; species Streptosporangium sp. NPDC048886. The sequence goes on along the minus strand of NZ_JBVJHH010000018.1, from coordinate 6,611 downwards.
TGGGCGTTCATGGTGTGGGGGCTGCCGTCCAGGTCGACGACGGTGGCTCCGGCTTCGCGGGCGATGAGCACTCCTGCTGCGGTGTCCCAGGGGTTGTTGCTGATCATGATGTTGGCGTCGATCTTGCCTTCGGCGACCCAGGCGAGATCGACCGCGGCTGATCCGAACATCCGGACCCGTTGCACGCGGGCGGCGAGCTCGTGGGTGAGGGCCAGGCGCAAACGGTTCTTCGTCTCGGCGTCGCTGCCGACGGCGTAGTCGCCGATGGCGACCACGGCCGAACCGAGGTCGTCGGTCTCGCTCGCGCGGATCTGTCGTCCGTTGGCCCGTGCTCCGTGGCCTTCTGATGCGCTGTAGCGGGAGCCGAGGAAGGGGAGATCGATCACGCCGAGAATCGGCAGGTCCTTGTCGACCAGGCCGAGGGAGATCCCGCACAGGGGGATGCCGTGCAGGAAGTTGGCGGTGCCGTCGACCGGGTCGAGCATCCACGTGAGACTGCCTCCGGCGCGGGCCGTGGCTCCCTCCTCCTCGCCGAAGAAGCCGATCTCCGGTGTCTCACGGCTGAGGAAGTCGCGGACGGCGTGCTCGACGGCGTAGTCCACTTCGGTGGCCATGTCGCGATCGCCCTTGGCGGTGACGGTTCCGGGGAGGCGGGTTCTCACGATGTCGCCGGCGATGGTGACGGCCTGTTCGGCAATCGGGAGAAGTGCGCGGGCGTCGAGGGTCATACGGGGCTGCTCCGCTCCCACATCGAGGTGAACACCTGGTCGAAGACGGGGAACAACCCGTCGGCGGCGGTGTTGTCGTTGATCACGATGGTAGGCGAGTCGACTCCGCGGGCCTGGGGGAGGTAGGGCTGCACCACGCATGTGGCCCCGTCCACGATGAGGATGTTGAAGCGGATCGTCTCGTCGTAGACGCGCAACTCCAGCAGTTCGGCTGCCTCCGGCGCGAGTCTCGCCTTGAGCCGGGTCAACATGCTGATGTTGAGCGCGGTCAGCGTGGTGAGTGTGCTGTCCTTGTAACCTTCTTCATCCTCCCGGGCGCGGATCGCGCTTCCCTGGGGATCGAGGAACAGGCACCGGATCCTGGTGCCGTTTTCGAGGAGTCGTTTGAGCTGGTGGTCGGGGTAGCTCTGGCAGAGCACGTTGAGCGACAGTCCGGCGGCGCTGATCTCTCTGGCGGTGTCGAACAGGGCTGAGGGCGGGTAGGCGGAGGCGAACGCCGACCGGCTGCTGAACACGGCCGTCACATCGGCCATCTGCGCCGTCGGGCAGACCTGGGCGGTGTGACTGGAGCTCCTCGACGGCTCGACCTCGACCCTGGGTGCGGGCACCTCGCCGTCGTTCAGGGAGAACAGCTCTTCGACGGACCGGCCGGGGAACATCGTCTCCAGGACCCGGCAGTGATCGGAGTACGGCAGGCCCTTGAGCTCTCCGGAGAGCCACCGGTGAAGTTGAGCACGGCTCGGCCATTTTCCCGGCAATGTCGAATCAACCGTCTTGGCAGCTTTGTCATATTCCTTGCAGAAAGTCTTGTATGTCTGCCAATGGCGTTGCTGCAGAAGCGTCTTCAACAGGATCTGCCGATCAGTCATGATCAACGCCTTGAGTAGGAGGGGCCTCTCAGTGCCAGATTATCGATGAATGCGGAGCGAGAGGAGACATAGAAGAGACAAAGCGAAACGCGGTGATCGCAGACGACACGTGAACGCTGTCGAGACGTGACGCGGTCTCGGGAAATCCTCATGCCATGGCTGAACAGTGCGGTTCATGCGGCGGACGGGGCTGGAAGTACGTCACCTTACGACGGGGCCTCGTGGCCTCAGGCGGCGGTGCAACCACGACCCCCTATCTCCGAGTGCGCGACAACTGCTCAACCTGCTGGAGAACATCCATTCCGGGGCCTGTGGGGCGGTCGTCATGAACACGGCAGAAGGTGTCTCGCCCTTTGATGCGGCCACATCACTGCAAACCGAACTTGAGCGGGAGGGGGTCTCCGCCGATGTTCACGATGGGTACGATCTGGCGCTGCTATCGCTCTGGGTGGGCCTGGTGGTCTGGTGCGACGGGGATTGGTTCTGGTGGCGCGTCGGATGGGATGAGCGTCGCAGGAGCTCTCTCTACGCCCGGCATCCGGCGGTGGAGCCCGCTCGGGCTGCCCGTCGGGTCGCGTTCCGCTACAGGGATCTCCGTGATGTCGAGACGGCGTCCGCCACGCCTGAGACGACGGAGATCGACCATGGACCGCGCTGATGGGTGTGTGTCGGGAGCGGCCGGCCCCGTCGAATTGAGAACGGCAGATGATCTGAGGGCCGGTGACTACCTCGCGTTCCGATACGGGCTCGCCGATGTCCCGCCTGGGCACGCGATGCGGCCTGTGCAGGTAGAGCATCCCGGGCAGGTTGAACCTGCCGAGGAGTATGCGTGGGGGAAGGTCGGCTGGGTGGCTGAGCGGCTATGGCGCAGCTTCCCGGTAGTGGCAGAGACGCGGACCCTGTGGGTCTTCTGCGAGTTCGGCAACCAGTCGTCGATCATCACCATGGTTCCCCGCGAGGGCATGGTCATGATCCGGAGGTCGCCTTTTTAGATGGGTGCGGCGGTGCGGTCGGCGAGGCTCAGGAGGGGGGCCTCGACGTCGGCCTGCGCCGTCGCACTCTCATGTATCGGCTGTATCGGCTGGGTCGGCTATGCAAGCCGGACACACCCCTCTATGCTGACGATAAGTCGAGTAGTTGGGTTGTTGTCATGTCCGTTTCCGATGAGGAATACGCCCCCCCGAAGTATGCGCAGATCGTCACGGCGATCCGGCGCAGGATCGCGGACGGCACCTATCCGGCTGGTTCACAGCTGCCCTCGGAGACCCAGCTCGTTCGCGAGTTCGCGGTCAGCCGCCCCACGGTCGTACGGGCGCTTCAGGTGTTGCAGCTACGCGGGATCATCGACCGTGAGCATGGCAAGGGTTCCTATGTGAAGACCCCTCCGCCTGGGTCTGAGGACGACTCCTCTCGGCCGGGCCGTGCCGTGCTCGACCGGGTAGAAGTCGCCGAAGGTGGAGCGGTCATCGAGGCGGGACCGCAGCCGGCGCCCGGGAACGTGGCAGCGATGCTGTCACTGCCCGAGGGGACGCCCGTGGTGATGCGTCGCATCCTGCTCAGCGAGGCCGACGAGCCATGCGAGTTGGTCACCTTCTGGTGCCCGATCGAGCTGGCCGAAGGAACCGATCTCGGCCGTCAGGTGCCGCTGACGGTGAGCGTCCGCCAGCACCTGCAGGGAGTCAAGGGATTGCGGCTGGATCATGCCGTGGAGCGCTTGGCTGCCCGTCATCCGCTGCCCTATGAGGTCAAGACACTGGGGCTGGGCAAGTCTGCTGCGGTCCTGGGTGTTCTGACCCGGATCTTCGATGCTTCGGGCCGCCTGGTGCTGGTCATCGACATCGCGCTTCCCGGCATGCTTCATGAGCTGGAAGAAGCCTACACATTGTGATGTGACCTAAGTCACAGCGAATCTCGGAAACTCGTATTGTCGAGTGTTCGTTTCCTGGGTACCTTCTAACTCGACAGTACGAGTTAGCGACAGTACGACAGGAGAACAGAACATGGCCATCCAGGGCCCCATCCCCGTCAGCTTCGACCAGGTCTTCCCGCACGGCTGTTACATCGTCGGCGAGGTCGAGCAGGTCAAGGACTTCGACGCCTCCGCCAAGGGGCGCACCGTCTACGCCAAGGACAAGACCACCGGAGAGCCGGTGTGGCAGGTCGCGGTCATGGACGCCGACCCGACCGTCAAGGCCGGCCAGAAGACCGTGTCGGTCAAGATCCTCTCGGCGGTGCAGCCGGTCCCCCCGGCGCCGCTGCCGGGCCTGCCGTTCGTCCCGGTCGAGTTCGACGCCATGACCGTCACCCCGTACGTCGGCCAGAACACCGGCCGCCTGGCCTGGTCCATCCGAGCACGGGCGATGCGCGCTCCCCGCACCGCCACCACTCCCGCCAAGCAGACCACCGCAGTTGCCAAGGAGGCAGCGGCATGAGCGAGCACATCCCCTACACCCACGCCTCGGTGTCCCTGGACGAGCACGGCACCCAGCTCAGCGTCTCCTTCCACACCCCGGAGGTGTCGGTCGCGGTGCTGGGCGCTCAGCGCGAGCGGCCGTTTCTGAGCCTGTTCACCGCTGAGGCCACCGTGACGATCACCACCACCGGCGCGGGGCCGGTCACCGAGCAGGACGTGACCCTCGCCCGGAAGATCGCCGACGCCGCCGCCCGCTACCTGGCCGACTGCGAACGGCTGCACGCCGAACAGGCGGCGACCCCGCCGCTTCCCGGCCTCGACGAGATCGCGGCCTGACACGCAAGCGGGGCCGCCAGAAGGTGCAACTTCCGGCGGCCCCTCGGTTCTCCCCGACTCCACATCAAGGAAGAAGGCACCAGCCTAATGTTCAGAAAACTGCCCGGCGACGAGGCACAACACCTCGTCTCCACCACCCCCGACACCGCCGTCGTCTTCCGCCCGGCCGTCGTCCAGACCCCGGCCATCATCACCATCATCATCTTCGCCTGGCGACTGCTGGCCGGCGCCGTACGCCTGCTGTGGCGGCACCCGACCGCCTCGACCGTCATCGCCGTACCCGGCGTTATCTGGACTCTCTACGGCTGGCAGTGGAGCGCCGCCCTGGTCGCCCTGGCCCTCGTCGGCGTCACCGCCTGGGCGCTGCTTGACCGTCCCTCCTTCCTACGCTGGGTGGGCTGGCGGCTGCTGGCCTGGTGGCGACTGGTCTGGGTCTACCGGCGGCACTGGCAGCCCGTAATGATCATCTCCGGTCTCGGACGCCATGTACGCGGCAGGGACTACCTGCCCCGCCTGGTCCGCGTCTCCTGCACCTCGTGGGCCGACCTGGTCACGGTGAAGATGCTCACCGGCCAGGCGGTCACCGACTGGGCCGACCGCATCGAGCACCTCGCGCACGGGTTCGGCGCCACCTCCTGCCGGGTGACCGTCGCCCGGCCAGGCCGGCTGCTGCTGGCCTTCCCCCGCCGCGACCCACTGGCCACGCCCTTGCCCGCCGTCCCCATCCCCGGGGTGCCCTCGGTGGGGCCGGTCGAGATCGGCAAACGGGAGGACGGTACCCCCTGGCGGCTCAAGGTCCACGGCACCCATGTCCTGGTCGCGGGCGCCACCGGGGCGGGCAAGGGCTCGATCATCTGGTCCATCATCCGGGGCCTGCTGCCTGCGGTCCGCGCGGGCCTGGTGCAGATCTGGGCGCTGGATCCCAAGCTGATGGAACTGTCCTTCGGCCGCGACCTGTTCGACCACTACGCCGCCGACCCGGCTGCCTGCGCCGACCTGCTAGAAGCCGCGGTCAAGGTGATGCAGGAGCGGGCCGGCCGCTTCGCCGGAGTCCAGCGCAACCACATCCCCACCGTCGATGACCCGTTCGTCCTGGTCGTGGTCGACGAAGTCGCCTTCCTGACCGCCTACCAGAACGACAAGGGCCTCAAGCTCCGCATCTCCGCCGCCCTCGCGACCCTGACTACCCAGGGCCGGGCGGTCGGCGTCGGCGTGCTGGCCGCGCTGCAGGACCCGCGCAAGGACGTGCTCAGCATCCGTAACCTGTTCCCCGACAAGATCGCACTCCGGTTGGATGAGTCCGAACAGGTGGACATGGTCCTCGGCGACGGTGCCCGCGACCGGGGCGCGCTGGCCGACCTCATCTCCCCGGATCCCGAGCGCGGCGCGGGCATCGCCTATGCCCGGCTGGAGACCTCACCGGAGCCGACGCGTGCCCGTGCCGGCTACGTCTCCGATACCGACATCCGCGCCATGGTCGCCGCCTTCGCCGCCGACACCCTGCCCCTGCCGCAGACGGACGAGGGGGCCTGATGAGAGTCACCTTTCACGGCACCGCCGACGAGATCGACGGCCTGCCGTTCCGCCGGCTACGGACCTTCGACGGCTCCGACCTCGCCGAAGTAGTCGTGATCGTCGACCTCGACTCCGCCCGGCTCCGTAAGGACCCCTACGGCGACGCCTACCGGCTCTACGCCGACGTCCTCGACCCCGGCCGGAAGGAGGCCATGTGATCGACCCCCTCGTCCACCCGTCAGCCCCCTCGACCACCACCCCACCGAACAGCTCCGACCGCACGCTTCCCCGCCTCGTCCGCGACACCCTGCCCCTGGCCCTGGACGTCGCCATCGAGGTCGCCAAGCTCAACGGCGTCTGCATCCGGCCCATCGAGATGCGCCGCCTGGACACCCACACCGGCACGACGGAAGCCTTCGACATCCCCTGTGGGACCACCCAGGAGGCCAAGTGCCCGCCGTGCGCCAAACGCAACCAGCAACTCCGCAGAGCCCAATGCCGCGAGGGCTGGCACCTGGAGGCCGAGCCCATCGCCGAACCCCACCCCTCCACCGCCGACCAGCGGTGGCTGATCGAGTTCCGCGCCGACGTGCAGGCCCAGCGTGATCAAGCCGAACAGGCGGGAGAAGACACCACCGACTGGGACGAGGCGATCGCGGGCATCGACGCGGAGATCAACGCCGCCGGGATGCGCGGCACCGTCCTGGGCGGCCGGACAACCCCGAAGCGCTCCCGCTCCACCCGGCGCCG
>NZ_JBVJHH010000017.1:16345-195310 GCF_055586905.1 Streptosporangium sp. NPDC048886 | reverse complement strand
TCAACTTAACCTGAGGTCAACCGCTCCGACCTCTGATGGGGTGAACCGCCTCGACCTCGGACCGGAGGACGTCCGCGCCCATCTTGCCCGTGGGCAACCGGAGGGCCTGCCTCCCCGGGGAGGCAGGCCCGTGGGCCCCGGACGGCGTGTCGCGGCGGTGAAGGGGTCAGGGGTCCCGGTCCCGGGGCGGCCGCGTTCTCCGTGGGAGCCGCGCCCGCCCCGGTCCGCCGGTCAGGACGTCACAGCACACTGCCCCCTGTCCTGCTTGACGGGTCCCTCGGGATTCGGCCGCACGTCGAAGTCGAAGATCTCCGTGGGCAGGTAGAGCGAGCAGCAGGCGTTGGGAATGTCGACGATGCCGCTGATCCGGCCCTCGATGGGCGCCGAGCCGAGGAGCAGATACGCCTGCTCGCCCGTGTAGCCCCACCTCTTGAGGTATTCGATGGCGTTGAGGCAGGCCCGGCGGTAGGCCACCGTCGCGTCGAGGTAGTAGTTCGTGTTGGTGTCGTGGTCGACCGAGATGCCGATGAACGACATGAACTCCGAGTAACGCGGCTCGACGTTGCCGGGCATGAAGATCGGGTTCGTGCTGACGCCGTACTTCTCCATGCCGCCCTTGATGAGATCCACGTGGAAGTCGATGAAGCCTCCCATCTCGATCGCCCCGCAGAAGGTGATCTCACCGTCGCCCTGGCTGAAGTGCAGGTCCCCGCCCGAGAGCTTGGCGTCCTTCACATGGACGGGGTAGAAGACGCGCGCCCCGCGCGTGAAGTTCTTGATGTCGTGGTTGCCGCCGTTCTCCCGGGCGGGAACGGTGCGGGCGCCCTCACGGGCGATCCGGTCGGCCACCTCGCCGGTCGCCGTCCCCGCGAGGGTGTTGTCGCGCAGCGGCGGCAGGCCCAGGGCGGGGACCCGGTTGGGATCGGTGTCGATGAGGGCCTGCTCCCGCTGGTTCCAGCTCGCCAGCAGCTCCGCCGACGGCGCCGTGCCGAACAGCCCCGGGTGGGTGATGCCGGCGTATCGGACGCCGGGCAGATGACGGGATGTCGCGTATATCCCGTGGAAATCCCAGATCGCCTTGTAGGCGTCCGGGAAGTAGTCGGTCAGGAATCCGCCGCCGTTCACCTTGGCGAACACGCCGGTGTAGCCCCAGCCCTGCCCCGGCGCGTCGCCGACCTGCTGCGGCACCGGACCGAGGTCGAGGATGTCGACCACCAGGAGGTCACCCGGCTCCGCCCCCTCGACCCCGATGGGGCCGCTCAGCATGTGCGCGAGGGTGAGGTCGACGTCCCGCACGTCGTTGGCCGAGTCGTCGTTGTGCAGTTGCGCGTCGGTCCATTCCCGGCATTCGACCCGGAACTCGTCCCCGGGCTTCACCATGGCGACCACAGGTATGTCCGGGTGCCATCGGTTGTGACCCGGTACATCCTGGTCACGCATCGACTTTGACTGGTCCACACTGAACACGACTTTTGGCATGACGAGTCCTCCTCCTGAATTCGGTACGCGGTGATCCGGGTAGCTGCCAGGTCACATCACCTCCTCACCGGTGCCGGCCCCCGCCGGACCACCGGGAACGGCTCGCGGGCGGGCTAGTGCGCCGGGATCGTCTCCCCGCCGGCGGGTCCGGCCCGGCTGGAGAGCGCGCCTCTCTTCCTCGTCAGCGGCCACAGCGCGCCGAACACCACCACGCCGAACACGACCAGGACGATCGCGAGGACGTTCTGGTCCCAGCGCTGCCAGTAGCGGGTGAGGATGAGGAACGACGGAATGGCCGCCGTGACCCATCCCTGGATCGCCGTCACCCAGCCCGTGTAGGTGGTGAGGTGATCGTGTTTCAGCCCCAGCAGCAGGAAGAAGAGCAGCCACAGGAACGACCAGTAGAGCCAGATGACGCCGAACGGCCTGTCGTTGAGAATCCGGAAGTTCGCGAACGAGTAGCCGAGCGCCATGATGGCCACGAACAGCGAGAAGTAGCCGATCCCGGTGGTGTCGAACCCTCCGAGCAGGCCGATCCCCACATAGAGATAGGTGAACCCGAACAGGAAGATCCCCGACGCGCCGAGAATCACGTCCGTGTCGCCGCGGGACATGATGATCAACACGGTGGGCGTGATCACCTGTAGCGCGCCGACGAAGAGGTTGAGGATGGCCGTCGCCCGCGGCTCGACCTTCCCCAGCAGCATCAGCCCGTTGATGAAGAGCACCGCGCCGACGTAGAGCAGTCCAACCGCTCCCAACCGTGACACCCCCTAGTGCCGGTGATGGGATATTCAGGTGGGCGAGGTGATCCACCTACGCCGTGCGGCGGCACGGCCGCGCCCAGGGCCGTGTCAGCCGTGGAGGCGTCTGGACGCCGGCCTTCGCCGGGTCAGGCGTCGCGGAGGGACGTATGTGGATGTGTTGTGCCGTATCCGCCGCTTACGGCCGTGGCAGGCGTGCCAGTGCCGGATGCGGCGGGCGTGGCGGGCGTCTGCGGGGGATGCTTGAGACGACCTCGGGTGCCTCCCGGCTCCGCTCGTCCAGGTCGAGCGCGGCCGACAGCGCCGGATGAACCCGGGACAGACCCGGTGGGGAGAAGACGCGCCGGGCACCGCGTCCGCACGCGGAGCAGTCACGAGATGCCGGTGCGGTCCCTATCGGCAGCTGGACGTCGAACCGGCCGCACTCTCGGCAAAGGTATTCATAGGTCGCCATAGGCACCTCCACTCCGCCCGCCCGAGAACGACGCCTCTCACGTCCGGCCCTCCGGCTGACGGGACCACGGATCCGGAACGGATCGGGCCACAGTTCCGGACTACCCGAAATCTGATCGGCCGTCAAGGTCCGGGCGCCACCGGCCGCCGCACCGCGCCGGGAGCGTGACGGGACGCAAATCCGCAGGTAAAGCAGGCTCTACGCGGCAGCCGTACGGCCCGGCTCAACGCGAGGCGCGGCGGTGGGCCCCCTCGGAGTCAGGGGGAGGGCACCGGCTGGCGGGGGCCGGCCGTGGAGGCCGCCGCCCGGGTGCGTCGCGCCCAGCGTACGGCCGGCCCCATCGCGGAGCCGGCCAGCAGGAACAGGCCGCCCAGCAGGAACCAGCCCGGCGGGCCCCAGGTGACGATCAGGGTGGTCAGCAGCAGGGGGCCGAGCATCCGCGCGACCGCCGTGCCCGCGCCGAAGAAGCCCTGGTACTGGCCCTGCCTGTCGGGCGGGGCCAGGTCGAAGCCGATCTCCCAGGCGCCGGCGGCGTGCATCATCTCGCCGAGCACCTGCAGGCAGGCGGCCACGAGCAGGGCGGCGCCGGCGGCCCACGCCGAGGGGCCGGCCGCCGACAGCGCGAACGCCGCGCACGAGGCGAGCATCACCAGGCCGGCGTGCCGTACCGACCGGGAGGCGGTGTCCAGGCCGCTCACCCGGCGGGCCACCCTCACCTGCAGGAGCACCACGCTCAGCGTGTTGAGCACCAGCAGCGCCGAGACCGTCCAGCTCGGCGCCTGGGTCCGCTGCACGATCCACAGGGGGATCACCAGGCTGAGGAGGGGCATGTACAGCAACATGATCATGTTGAGGAGTGCGATCAGCGCGTAGGGCCGGTCGCGGAGCACCGCCAGCGCCGGCTCCCCGGCGGGGGCGGGCGGCGAGGGCGGCACGGCGGGCAGCCGGAGCAGCACCAGGGCGGAGACCAGGAAGCTCAGGGCGTCCATCGCGAAGACCATCAGATACCCCTGCCGGGTGTCGAGGTGCAGGGCCACCCCGCCGAGCGCCGCGCCGACCGCCAGCCCGGCGTTCACCGTCGCCTGAAGGTGGGCCCTGACCCCGGTCCGCTCGGCCCGCTCCACCAGCCCGGCCAGCAGCGCCTGCCGGGCGGCCCCGAGGCCGCACTGGCAGCAGGTGTAGAGGCAGGCGGCCAGGACGAACAGGGGGAAGGACCGGACGAACAGCAACGAGCCGACCGCGGCGCCGGTCGCGACGGCCAGTAGCGCCGCCGTGCCCCGGGCCCCCCGCCGGTCGGCGAGGTGCCCGAGCGGGACCCCCGCCAGGAACCCCAGGGCCCAGCCGAGGGTCAGCCCGGAACCGACCTGGGTCGGGGTGAGCCCCACGATCCGGGTGAAATACAGCGCCGAGCACACGTAGTAGGCGCCGTCACCGAAGGCGTTGGCCAGCTGCGCCAGCGCGAGAACCCGGGGCGGCCCGGAGGGTGGGAGGATCCTGCTGGACACGATGGGCCTCCTTGGTCATCACCGATGAGCTGGGTGATGCGGAGGCCGGTCGCCACGTCCATCTCCTCGCCCGCCGTGCGCGCTGTGCGGTTCACACCATAAGGAGCGGGCCGGCCGGGCTTACAGGGCCAAATCCCGGCGGATCGATTGGGCCGGTGGCCCCTCGCCCACGGCTACCGGGCCTGCTCCAGCAGCTTCTCGGTCCCGACGAGGCGCACGCAGATGGTCAGGCCGGTGATGGCCAGTTCCACCTCCTCCAGCTCCGGGTAGGTGGGCGCGATGCGGATGGTGCTGTCGCGGGGGTCGTCGCCGTAGGGGTGGGTGGCGCCCGCCGGGGTCAGCGCGATGCCCGCGCCGGCCGCCCGGCGCACCACCTCCCGCGCGCAGCCCTCCAGCACGTCGAGGCCGATGAAGTAACCCCCCTCGGGGTTGGACCAGGACGCCAGGCCGGTGCCGCCCAGCTCCTTGGCGAGGATCAGGTCCACCGCGTCGAACTTCGGCCGGATCAGCTCGCGGTGGCGGCGCATGTGCTCCAGGACGCCGTCCTCGTCGCGGAGGAACTCCGCGTGGCGGAGCTGGTTGATCTTGTCGGGGCCGATGGTCCCCTTGGCCATGTGCCCGAGCAGCCAGGCCACGTTGGCCGGGGACGAGCCGAAGAAGGCGACGCCGCCGCCGCTGAAAGTGATCTTCGAGGTGGAGCCGTAGACGAAGGCGCGGTCGGGGTTGCCGCTCTCGGCGCACAGCACCAGCAGGTCGGCGATCTCCACCGGGGTGTCGGTGAGGTGGTGCACGGCGTAGGCGTTGTCCCAGAAGATCCGGAAGTCCGGTGCGGCGGTGGGCATGGCCGCCAGGCGCCGCACCGTCTCGTCGCTGTAGGAGACGCCACTGGGGTTGCTGTATTTCGGCACGGACCAGATCCCCTTGATCTGGGGGTCTTCGAGCACGAGCCGCTCGACGACGTCCATGTCGGGGCCTTCGGCGGTCATCGGCACGGGGATGAGCTCGATGCCGAAGCGCTCGCACAGGGCGAAGTGGCGGTCGTATCCGGGGACCGGGCACAGGAACGCGGTCCGCGGCGCGTCCACCCAGCGGCCCTCGCCGCCCGGGACCCCGCTGAGCAGCGCGTGGACGATGGAGTCGTGCATCAGCGAGAGACTGGAGTTGCCCGCCGCGATCAGCTGGCCGGCGGGCACCTGCAGCAGGCCGCTGAAGATCTCCCGGAGCTCGGGCAGGCCCTGCAGCCCCCCGTAGTTGCGGCAGTCGGTCCCGTCGGCGGCCGTGTGGCCGCCGGGCCGGGTCAGGAGGGCGGAGGCCAGGTCGAGCTGCCGCCCCGACGGCTTGCCCCGGGTGAGGTCGAGGGAGAGTCCTCGCTGGACGAGCGCTTCGTAGTCGCGCAGGGCGCGCTCACGCTGCGCGGTCAGCTCATCGAGGTTCAGGGCCGAAAAGCTCACGGGGATTCCTTCGCCTGCCGATCGCGGGTGGGTTTCGAAGGATAGAAGACCTGCGGGAGCGACCGGAAACCGGGCCGGACCGGGCTGTGCCATGTCATACCGCCGGCCCCCCACGGCACCGGCCCCTCCGCCGCCGGCGGCGATCACCGTAGGATCCCGCTATGGCGGAGGTCATGGGACGGGACGGGACATGGACGTTCGACGGCGAGATCCTACGGATCGTGCCCGGTCGTGACCGGGGCGTGAACAAGCTGCGGCAGCTCCTGGGCGAGGTGGCGGTCCCGCTGGCGGCGGTGGCCGGCATCGCCTACGAGCCCGGCAAGAAGGGCGGGCGGCTGCGGCTGCGGCTACGGGAGGGCGCGGACCCGTTCACCCAGGCCGCGCGGGGACGGATCTCCGACGCTGCCGACCCCTACCAGCTGGCCGTCGACGCCGACCGCACGGGCGTCGCCGGATACTTCGTCGACGAGGTGCGCAACGCCCTGGTGATCGATCAGGTGCCCGACGGGCCCAGCGACCGCTATCTGATGCCCGGCCCCGGGCTGCCGCTGACGGTGTCCGGGGGCGACGGCACCGCGACGTTCGACGGCGAGTCGATCCGCCTGGAGTGGAACTGGGCGGTCGAGGGGGTGAAGAAGTCGGCCGGCCCCCAGCGCCTGCCGCTGAAGGACCTGGACGGCGTGGACTGGATCCCGGCCGCCGGGCTGGAGAACGGGCACCTGCGCTTCAACCTCCGGGGCACGGCGCACAGGCTGGCCCCCAAGCACGACCCGCACTGCCTCGTGCTGTGGGGCATGGACAAGGAGACCCGGACGGCCGCGCTGTTCGTCGCCGCCGTCCTCGCCCGGCTGCCGCACCCCTCGGCCCCTCCGGAGCCGCCGCCCGCTCTCGAAGCCCCGGCGCCGCCCGCGCCCGCCCCCGGCGGCGACGACCCGGACGCGCTCCTGCGCCGCCTGCGCGAGCTCGGCGACCTCCGCCGGGACGGCGTGCTCACCGAGGAGGAGTTCACCGTCGCCAAGCAGGCGCTGCTGGGCCGCTTCTGAGAGACGCCACCCCGGGAGGCGGCCCGGCGCGGACGACGGCCCGGCGCGAGAGGCGGGCCCGGAGACGGCCTAACGGCACTGGGCGAGCATGACGGCCTTGTCGGCCCGGGTGACCGGCAGGCCGTACTTCAGGGCGACCTGGGCGAAGCGCACGACGTAGGCGCAGCGGATCCGGCGCGCCGGCGGGAGCCACGAGGCCGGGCCCGAGCCGCCCTTGGCCTGGTTGGCGCCGCCGTACACGGGGATCAGGTTGAGCGGGTCGTTGGCGATCCGCATCCGCTTGGCCATCGGCCAGCGGGAGGCGCCCATCCGCCATTCGTAGAACAGCGGGATCACGTGGTCGACCTGGACCTGGTCCGCCCGCTCCTTGCGCCACCGGATCGTCCGGCCGGTGTAGGGGTCGCGCAGTCTCATCGCGACGACGACGCAGTCCGAGCCCCGGCGGTATCTCACGTCCTCGCCGTCCCGGGCGAGCAGGTCGTTGCGGGTGCCGCAGCCGTTGCGGGCGTACGGCACGCCTCTGGCCGTGTCCGCCCAGTTGTCGCCGAACCGGGCCCGCGTGTAGCCCGTCCTGGGCCCCATCCCCCTGGTCCGCAGCTTCTTGATGAGCCTGACCGCCATGCCCCTGTCGCGCGCCGACCTGAGCGGGGCCAGGCCCGGCAGGGTGCCGTGCGGGTTGTCGAGCGGGGCGGCTCTCGCCCGGCTCTCCAGAGCGGCTCTCGCCTGACCGTCTCCCTGCGCCCCCAACGAGAACATCACCGCGGCGCCCAGAACGGCGGTGACCATCCCCCGCATGCCCACCCATGCCTCCATAAAGGATTACCGGCCGAAACATGACCGATGCCCGCAATGGAGTTGGTTGACACGGAACGTCAGGGTGCATCTGCGTGGCGCCCGGGGGGCCGGCCCTAGAGCCAGCCCCTCTTCTTGAAGATCAGGTAGAGGATGGACGAGGCCACGAGGATGGCGACGGTGGAGATCCAGAAGCCGAGCGACTGGCCGAAGCCGGGATAGGGCACGTTCTGGCCGTAATACCCGGTGATCATCGTGGGCACCGCGATGATGGCCGCCCAACTGGTGATCCGCTTCATGATGTCGTTGAGCTTGAAGCCCTGCTGGTTGATGTGGGCCTCCCGGATGTTGCCCACCAGCTCCCGCAGCGAGTCGGTCCACTCGGCCGCCCGCAGGGCGTGGTCGTAGACGTCCTGGTAGTAGGGGTCCAGCGCGGGGTCCAGCATGTCCACGCTCCTGCGGAGCAGGCTGCCGACGACCTCGCGCACCGGCACCGCCAGCCGCCGGAACCGCACCAGCTTCTTGCGCATCTCGAAGGTCTGGCGCTGGATGTGGACCCGGTCGCCGGCGTCCTCCTCGAAGAGGTCGTCCTCCAGCGCCTCGACCCGGTCGTCGAGCGCCTGCAGCACCTCGAAGTATCCGTCCACCACGTAGTCGAGCAGGCCGTGCAGCAGATACGGCACGCCGTACTTGGCCATCTCGGTGTTGGCGTCCCAGCGCCTGATCACCTCGTCGATGTCGAAGTGAGGGTTCTCCCTGACGGTGACCAGGGCGTGCTTGGTGACGAAGATCGATATCTCGATGAGTTCGAGACGTTTGTTCACCAGCTTGGCGCCGTAGACGGTCAGGAACAGGTGGCTGTCGTAGGTGTCCAGCTTGGGACGCTGCTGGCTGTGGAGGGCGTCCTCGACGGCCAGCCGGTGCAGGCCGAGCTCCTCGCTGATCTTGTCCAGGTCCGCCGACGAGGGCGAGCACAGGTCGAACCACACCACCGCGGAAGGGTCTGCGAGGTGATCGGACACGTCGTCAACGGAGAAGCCTTCGGCTTTCAGGACTCCATTGCGGTACAGACGGGTGCGGTCCATGCCCGTCAACACTAGACGAGTAAGTCCTGGATTGGGTCGGACGATTAGTCCTGGCTCGGGTCAGTGGTCGTCGGGCCGCGGCCGGGGTCAGCGGACCTTCCGGAAGAACGCCCGGATGTCGTCGGTCAGCAGGTCGGGGGCCTCCATGGCGGCGAAGTGGCCGCCCCGGTCGAACTCCGACCAGTGGATCACGTTGTGCTCGCGTTCGGCGACCCGGCGGATCCCGCCGTCGCCGGGGAAGACCGCGACCCCGTGCGGGACCTCCGAGCGCTCGACCGGCACCCCCCACTGTGCCGAGCCCTCCTTGTAGAGCCGGGCGGACGAGGCGGCGGTGCGGGTCAGCCAGTAGACCGTCACGTCGGTGAGCATCTGGTCCCGGTCGACCGCGTCCTCGGGCAGGTCGTGCGCGGGGTCGGTCCACTCCTTGAACTTCTCCACGATCCAGGCCAGCTGGGCGGCGGGGGAGTCGTGCAGGCCGAAGGCGACGGTCTGCGGCCGGGTGGTCTGGATGATCGCGTAGCCGGAGCGGTCGTCGTCGGAGTAGATCCGCAGGCGGGCCTGCTCGGTCTCGGTGAGGCCCTCCATCTCGGCCGGGTCGAAGGTCGGGAAGCCGAGCGCGCCGTTGACGTGCACGCCGACCACCCTGTCGGGGGCGACGCGGCCCAGCTCGGGGGAGATGACCGAGCCGCTGTCGCCGCCCTGGGCGCCGTAGCGCTCATAGCCGAGGCGGCTCATCAGCTCGGCCCACGCGCGGGCGACCCGGCGCAGGTCCCAGCCGCTCTCGCGGGTGGGACCGGAGAAACCGAAGCCGGGGATGGAGGGGGCGACGACGTGGAAGGCGTCGGCGGGGTCGCCGCCATGGGCGCGGGGATCGGTGAGCGGGCCGATGACCTTCATGAACTCGACGATCGAACCGGGCCACCCGTGGGTGAGGACCAGCGGCAGCGCGTCCGGCTCGGGGGACCGCACGTGCAGGAAGTGGATGTTCTGGCCGTCGATCTCGGTGGTGAACTGCGGGTGGTCGTTGAGCGCCGCCTCTTGCTTCCGCCAGTCGTAGCCGCTACGCCAGTAGTCGGCCAGCCGCCGCACGTACGAGACCGGGATGCCGTACGACCAGCCGACGCCGGGCAGCTCGTCGGGCCAGCGGGTGCGCGCCAGCCGGTCGTGCAGGTCGTCGAGCGCGGACTGCGGGATGTCGATGCGGAACGGAGTGATCTCCGTGGTGAACGTCATGGAGAACACGCTAGGGACGGGTTAGGACAGGGCCGGTCCTAGGAGGAGGGCAATCTGGAGAACATGTTGGAGACATCGGCCCGGTTGCTCAGACTGCTCTCGCTCCTGCAGACCCGCGGGGAGTGGTCGGGGGTGGAACTGGCGGAGCGGCTCGGCGTGACCGCACGGACCGTCCGCCGTGACGTCGGGCGGCTGCGCGAGCTCGGCTATCCCGTGCACGCCACCGCGGGCGCGCCCGGCTACCGGCTCGGCGCGGGCGCTGACCTGCCACCGCTGCTGTTGGACGACGACGAGGCGGTGGCGGTCGCGGTGGGGCTGCGGACGGCGGCCGGGGGCTCGGTGTCGGGGATCGAGGAGACCTCCGTGCGGGCGCTGGCCAAGCTGGAGCGGGTGCTGCCGTCCCGGCTCCGGCAGCGCGTGCACGCGCTGCGGTCGATGACCGTGCCGATGGGACGGGCGGGTTCGGCGGTGGACCCGGCGTCCCTGACCGCGATCGCGGCCGCCTGCCGCGACCACGAGACCCTGCGGTTCGACTACCGGACGCACGACGGCCAGGAGAGCGTCCGCGCCGCCGAGCCCTACCGGCTCATCCATTCGGGGCGGCACTGGTACCTGCTGGGCTGGGACACCGACCGGGCCGGCTGGCGCACCTACCGGGTCGACCGCCTGGGCCTGCGGACGCCGAACGGACCGCGCTTCGTCCCCCGCGACCCGCCCGACTCCGACCTGGTGGCCTACATGTCCCGGTCGATCTCCATCGCGCCCTATCGGTATCGGGGCCGCTTCACGATGCACGCTCCGGCCGAGGTGGTCGCCGCGCACATGTCGGCCACGATGGGGACGGTCGAGCCGATCGACGAGCGGTCCTGCACGTTGTCCAGCGGCGCGAACGACCTCGACGAGCTCGCCCTCTGGGTCGCGCTGATGGACATCGACTTCGAGGTGCACGAGCCGCCCGAGCTCGTCGACCGCATCCGCGCCCTCTCCACCCGCCTCGCCACCGCCGCATCCGCGCCCTCTCCACCCGCCTCGCCACCGCCGCATCCACCTGATCCGGCTCCGCTCCGGCGCGGGGACGACATCCCGCGCCGGAGGGGACCGGCGGCCGGAAGGACCTCAGGCCGCCATCGGCGCCCCGAGGAGCCGGCGGATGTGCCGGACGGCGGTACGGCCGGCGCGGTTGGCCCCGACGGTGCTGGCGGAGGGGCCGTAGCCGACCAGGTGGACGCGGGGGTCGAGGACGGCCCGGGTGTCCTCGACCCGGATGCCGCCGCCCGGCTCGCGCAGGTGGAGCGGGGCCAGGTGGCCGACGACCGGCCGGAAGCCGGTGGCCCACAGGATCACCTCGGCCCTGACCAGCCGGCCGTGCCCGGCGGGCGCCGCGTCCCACCTCACCCCGTCGGGGACGATCCGGTCGAACATCGGCAGGCGGTCCAGCACCCCGGCCGCCCTGGCCGCCCTGACCTGGGGCGTCACCGGATAGCCGGTGGCCCCGACCACGCTGCCCGGCGGGAGCCCGGCGCGGACGCGGGCGTCGACCCGGGCGACGGCCGCCCGGCCGGCCTCCTCGTCGAACGGCCCCTCCCGGAAGACGGGAGGACGGCGGGTCACCCAGGTGGTCGTGGTGATCTCGGCGATCTCCATCAGGAGCTGGACGGCCGAGGCGCCCGCGCCGACCACCACCACGTGCCGGCCGGCGAACTCGTCCCGGGTGACGTAGTCGGCGGTGTGGAGCTGCCGCCCGAGGAACGTCTCCTGACCCGGGTAACGCGGCCAGAAGGGACGCTCCCAGGTGCCGGTGGCGTTGATCAGTGCCCGGGGGGACCAGTCGCCGGCCGAGGTCTCCACCAGCAGCCGCCCGTCCAGCCCCTCCCGGACCGCCCGCACCGTCACCGGACGGCGCACCGGCAGGCCGAAGGTCCGCTCGTAGGCGGCGAAGTATTCGGAAACGACCTCCGACGAGGGCCGGGTCATGTCGACCACGCCCATCGGCAGGCCGGGGAGATCGTGCACCCGGTGCGCCGCGCCGAGGGTCAGGGACGGCCAGCGGAACTGCCACGCGCCGCCGGGACGCGGGGAGCGGTCGAGGACCACGGAGTCGATCCCGGCCCTGCTCAGGAAGTAGGCGCTGGACAGTCCGGCCTGGCCGGCCCCGATGACCACAACGTCGATGTCCGTCACGTTCCCTGGCAACCGCCCGCGCCCGGCGAATAATCCTGCGCTCGCGGGGCAGCAGCACACATCACAACAGACGCAGCCCGAGATGAGGTCACATGATAGTGCTGGGACTCCTCCTGATCGTACTCGCGGGCGCGGCTGTGGTCGCGGTCTCCTGGGATGAGGCCGCCACAGCCACAACCCCCGCATCGTTCACGGTCTTCGACCAGACGGTCCAGCTCTCCCAGCTGGAGTTCTTCTTCGCCGGCGCCGCCACCGGGGCGCTGTTCCTGCTCGGCCTGGCGATGATGTTCAGTGGGATGCGCCGCTCCGCCACCCACCGGCGCAAGATCCGCACCTCCCGGATGGAGGCGCGTGACCGCGTCGCCCGCCTGGAGGAGGAGAAGCGCGAGCTGGAGCGCAAGCTGGAGGAGACTCCGGCGACCGCCGCGGCCCCCGCGGTCGACCGCGACCGCGACGGCGTCGACGACCGGGACCAGACCGCGGCGCACCCGCCGGTCGACCGCGACCGTGACGGCGTCGACGACCGCGGCGAGACGACGGCGCCCCACCCGAGGATCGAGGTGCCCCGTCAGCACAGCACCGACCAGCTCGTCGCCGGTCGCCACGGCCGTCCGGGAGACGGCCGGTAGCCTCTCACCCGCTTCTCCCCCGACCCCTCCGCCGGTGCGGCTATGCATGCCGTACCGGCGGAGGTCTGTGTCCGCGGGGGCGGACGCTCACCGCCTGCCGAGCTCCTCGGGAGCGCTCGCCGCCTGCCCGGGAACGTCCGCCGCCGGCCGGGACTCCCACGGCCCCTCCTCGGGCCGCTCCGGGGCAGGAGAGGGCCGCGGGGCTCTCCTGCGCTGCAGGAGCGTCATGAGGCCGCCGGCCACCAGCCCCCAGAACGCCGCGCCCACCCCCAGCAGGGTCAGCCCCGACGCGGTCACCACGAACGTGACCACCGCCGCCTCCCGGCTCTCCGGATCCGCCACCGCCGCGGTTACCGCCGAGGCGAGCGCGCCGATCAGGGCGAGGCCCGCGACCGCCTCGATGAGCACCGGCGGGGAGAGCAGGACGAGCGCGGTGGCCAGGCCGGAGCCGATCCCCAGGACGATCATCGAGGCCCCGGCGGTGACCGAGGCGATCCACCGGCGCCCCGGGTCGGGGTCGGCGTCCGGGCCGGCGGCCAGCGCCGCGGTGATGGCGGCCAGGTTCACCGCGTGCCCGCCCAGTGGCGCGCCCAGGGTGCTGGCCAGGCCGGTGGCGACGAGGATGCCGCGCAGCGGGGGGCGGTAGCCGTACCCGGCCAGGACCGCCATGCCCGGCACGTTCTGGGAGGCCATGGTGACCAGGAACAGCGGGAGCGCGATGCTGACCATGGCCGCGAGGCTCCAGGACGGGACGGTCGGTTCGGCCACCGGGCGCAGGTCCACCGCCCCCATGCCGGGCCCGGTCAGCGCGATGGCCACGACGGCGGCCAGCAGCGCCCCCGGGATCGCCCACTTGCGGGCGAAACGGCTCAGCAACGCCCAGACCAGCACCACGGGACCGGCCATCCACGGCACCACGCCGAGGGCCCGGACCGGCGCGACGCACAGGTTGAGCAGGACCCCGGCGAGCATGGCGCCGGCGATCGGGGCGGGGATGGCCGCGATCCAGCGCCCCAGCGGGGGGAAGAGCCCCGCGATGGTGATGAGCAGGCCGGAGACCACGAACGCGCCGACCGCGGCGGGGAAGCCGCCCTCCACGGCACCGGTCGCGACCAGCAGCGCCGCCCCCGGAGTGGACCAGGCGATGGTGATCGGCACCCGCTGCCGCAGACCCAGCCAGATCGACACCACGCCGTTGGCCAGGCAGAGCGCGAGCAGTCCGGAGGCCGCCTGCCGCTCGTCGGCGCCCACCGCGCGGAGACCGGCCAGCACCACGGCGAAGGAGCTGGCGAAGCCGACCAGCGCGGTCACCACACCGGCCAGCATGGGTTGCAGCAGGCGATTCATCGTGTCTCCTCAGGGTGTTCCGTATACGGAACGAAAGCCGTGCTGCACGATAGCCTCATGGAGTCCGGCGCACAAAATCCCCATCCCGCCCAGGAAGCGAGAACACCGGGCGTAGGCCAGCGGATCCGCAGGTTGCGTGAGGAGCGCGGCATATCGCTCTCTGAGCTGGCCCGGCGCGCGGGCATCGGCAAGGCCACGCTCTCCGGCCTGGAGAACGGCACCCGCAATCCCACGCTGGACACGCTCTGGGCGGTCACCGCCCAGCTCGGCGTGCCGCTGGCGCTGGCCGTGGGGGAGAGCGGCCCCGTCCCTCACGGCACCGCCGTGGAGGGCGTGCTGCTCCAGGTCTTCGAGGACGAGTCCGTCACCTACGAGCTCTACCGGCTGACGATCCCGGCGGGGGCCACGCAGGTCTCCCCCGCCCACCACGAGGGCGTCACCGAGCACATCACGGTCTTCGCCGGAGTGCTGAGCGCCGGCCCGCGGGACGCCCCCCTCCAGGCCGGACCGGGCGAGCATCTCACCTGGCGCTCAGACGTCCCGCACGTCTACTCGGCGGTCGGCGGCCAGGACGTCCACGCCAGCCTGCTCATGCGCTACCCCCGCCGCCGGCCATCGCGAGAACCCCAATAAATTCTCAAAAATCCCTAAAAGTAATATTGGCCTCATGACACCACGGTCCACGGCAGTGCTGTTCTGGGCCACCGGTGTGCTGGCCTACGTCATCGCGGTCTTCCACCGCCAGTCCCTCGGCGTCTCCAGCATCGAGGCCGCCGCGCGGCTCGGTGTCGGCGCGGCCGGGCTGTCCACCCTCGCCATGCTGCAGCTGCTGGTCTACGCGGCCATGCAGGTGCCCGTCGGAGTCCTGGTCGACCGGCTCGGTTCCAAGCGCATGCTCGTCGCCGGAGCCGCCGTGATGGCCTGCGGCGAGCTGGTCTTCGCACTGTCGGAGGGGCTGCTCACCGGGATCGCCGGCCGGGCGCTGATCGGCTGCGGCGACGCCATGACGTTCATCAGCGTGATCCGGCTGGTCAACCTCCACTTCTCGGCCCGCCGCAACCCGTTGATGGTCCAGCTCACCGGACTGATCGGGCAGTTCGGCGCGATCGCCTCCGCGGTGCCGCTGATCCAGTCCCTGCACACCTACGGCTGGACGGCCACCTTCCTGGGCGCCGCGGGCCTGGGCGTGCTGTCGGTGCTGCTGCTGCTCACGGTACTGCGCGACTCCCGCCCGGAGCGGACGGGACAGCCCCCCAGCCTGAAGGCCGCCTGGGCCGAGCCCGGCACCCGCCTGGGCATGTGGACCCACGCGGCCACCCAGTGCTCGGCGGCCGCGTTCCTGCTGCTGTGGGGCTACCCGTTCCTGGTCCAGGGGCAGGGCCTCGCCCCCGCCACGGCGGGCGTGCTGCTGTCCACGCTGACCCTGTGCGGCATGGCCTGTGGACCGCTGCTCGGCTATCTCGCTGGGCGCTTCCCCTTCCACCGCTCCCGCATGGTGCTCATCGTGATCGGCACCACCGCCGCGGCGTGGACCGCCGTGCTGGCCTGGCCCGGCCGCGCGCCGCTGTGGCTGCTCGTCGTGCTCGTGGTGGTGCTCGCGGCCAACGGCCCGGGGTCGATGATCGGCTTCGACTACGCCAGGACCTTCAACCCGGCCGCCCGGATCGGCGCGGCCACCGGCATCGTGAACGGCGGCGGCTTCGTCGCGAGCGTGTCGGTGATCGCCCTGGTCGGCGCCACCCTCGACCTGGTCGGGGGGACCGGCCTGGAGGCGTTCCGCTGGGCCTTCGCCGTGCAGTATCCGATCTGGGCGCTGGGCGCGGTCCAGGTCCTCCGCTACCGGGGAAAGGCCCGGCGCCTGCTGCTCTCGGCCCAGCCGAGCGCCCAGCCGAGCGCCTAACGAGCGACTGGCGAGCGCCCGGACGGCGAGCGCCTGCCCGGCGGGCCCGTACGGCGAGCGCCCACCGGTCGGAGCCGGGACGCACGCCTGGCGGCGGCCACCGGCGGGAGCCGGGCTACGCCTGGCGGGGGGCCACCGGAGAGAGCACGGTGAAGGGCTCGGCGAAGTGGGCGGTGGCGATCATCCCCCGCTCGGCCCTCACCCGCTCCAGCAGCTCCGTCCGCGTCGCGGCGGCGAGCACGGGATCGGCGTCGTAGAGGTAGGTCACCGCCGGGTCGGCCAGCTGCACCGGATGCAGCACCACGTCACCGGTCAGCACCAGCTCGCCCACCTGGACGACCTGGTGGCCCGGGGTGTGCCCCGGCGTGTGGAACACCCGGATGCCGGGCAGCACGTCCGCCTGGCCGTCCACCACCTGCACCCGCTCGCCCAGCGGCCGGACCACGTGGTCGAGGACCGCCTCGGCGGCCGCGTCGATCTCGGTCCGCTGGAAGACGTGCCGGGCGTTGGGGAAGACGGGCACCCCGCCGATCACGGCCCCGCTCGCGTGGTCGCTGTGCAGGTGCGTGATGACCACCGCGTCCACCTCCTCGGGGGCCACCCCCACCCGGGCGAGCTCGGCGCCGAGCACTCCGGGGACCGGCGCCCAGCTCGCCGCCGGCGAGTCCTCCGGGCCGATCCCGGTGTCCACCAGCACGGTCCTGCCCACCGCGTCACGCAGCAGGTAGCAGTGGAAGTGCAGGATCCATTCGTCGGACTCCCCGTGACAGCCGCCGGGGAACATCTCCGGCAGCGGACGCCTGATCGAGTCCCCCATCGGTCCTACGGCATCACACAGCGGGAACACTTCGACGCCCCCGACTGTTATGGACTGATGTGGCATCCGGTCTCCTGTTCGGCACGGATTGACGGTGCTACCGTAATGGTGGGCGTGACGCACTGCAGGCTGAGCCGCGTGCGATGATCCGCCCCTTTTACTCCACTTTTTACCGCATCTGCTCCGGCACGCGGTTCCCCCCTGCGAGAGGTCGGCCATGACCTTTCGCCTGTGAAAGGTCCCTTATGACCACCGAAACCACCACCCGAAAGCGTCCGCGCCCTCCGCAGCCGCGTGAGAGCGACGCCTACACCGAGACCGTGGCCGGCCTGCTCGACGTCCGCGACAAGACCGGCTACCTCCGCACCCGCGGCTACCTCGCCGGCCCCGACGACGTACGCGTGCCCCACGCCCAGATCAGGCAGTACGGCCTGCGCCCCGGCGACCACGTCGTCGCCACCGCCCGCAAGCCGTACGAGAGGCTGGTCGAGGTGGAGAGCGTCAACGGCTCCACCGACTGGCGGCGGCGGCCCGACTTCGCGGACATGACGCCCATCCACCCGCGCGAGCGGCTCCGCCTGGAGACCGAGTCGGTGACCACCAGGGTCGTCGACCTGTTCGCGCCGGTCGGCAAGGGTCAGCGCGGCCTGATCGTCGCCCCGCCGAAGGCGGGCAAGACCATGGTCCTGCGGGACCTGGCCGCCGCGATCACCCGCAACCATCCGGACTGCCATCTCATGGTCGTGCTCGTCGGCGAGCGCCCCGAGGAGGTCACCGAGATGCGCGAGTCCGTCCACGGCGAGGTGGCCGCCTCCACGTTCGACCGCCCCGACCGCGACCACACCGCCCTGGCCGAGCTCGCCGTCGAGCGCGCCAAGCGCCTCGCCGAGAGCGGCCGCGACGTCGTCGTCCTGCTGGACTCCCTGACCCGTCTCGGCCGCGCCTACAACAACCTCGCCCCCGGCGGCGGGCGCACCCTCGCCGGCGGCCTCGACGCCGCGGCCCTGCTCCCCCCGCGCCGCTTCTTCGGCGCCGCGCGCAACCTCCGCGACGGCGGCTCGCTGACGATCCTCGCCACCGCCCTGGTCGAGACCGGCTCCCGGATGGACGACAACCTCTTCGAGGAGTTCAAGGGCACCGGCAACATGGAGCTGCGCCTCAGCCGCGCCCTCGCCGAGAAGCGCCTCTACCCCGCCGTCGACCTCGACGCCTCCGGCACCCGGCGCGAGGAGATCCTCCTCGACCCGCGTGAGCACCAGCTCACCTGGCGGCTGCGCCGCACCCTGAGCGGCCTGGACAGGCAGCAGGCGCTGGAGCTCCTCACCGACCGGCTCCGCGAGACCCCCTCCAACGCCGCCTTCCTCCAGCAGGTCCAGCGGACCACCTGACCCCGGCGGGTCCGGCCCGTTCCGCACGGGCGACCCGCGCGGCGGCCGGCCGGTCCGGCGACCACGGCGCCTGGCGACCACGGGCGCCGCGCGGGCGCATGACCGGCGGCCGCGCTAGCGGGGCCAGTTGGCGATGTCCTCCTCCCGGATGGCGTCGACGTGGCAGTGGGAGGTCGCGCGCCTGCCGCGGTCCAGGACGCAGACCTTGACGTCCACCCGGGTGACCTCACCGTCCGAGGAGAGTCTGAAGGCGTCGCCCGCGCGGCAGGTCGAGCGCGGCCGCGCCCAGCCCGTGCCGCCGCCGACGTAGTGGAACCGGGCGCGGATGTAGGCGCAGTGGTCGCGGTGGGGGTCACGGTCACGGAGCGTGCCGGACACGGTGAACGTCTCGGCGCTGAAGTCCGTGATCCACACGTCCGCGGCGGCGTGGCCGGAGTGCCCGGCGGCCGACCGCACCGGTCCCCAGTGGTGCTTCACGCCCGCGGCGGCGGCCGCGGCGGGGCTCGCAGCGGTGTCCGCGAGCGCCGCCGGGCCCGCGGCGCCGGCGTGCGCGGGCGCCGTCGCGAGCAGGGGCGCCGCGAACAGGGCCGCCGCGAGCACGGACGCCGGCAGCCCGCCGGTGAAAGATCTCTTCCTCATGCCTCCGAGTTATAGGACCGGCGGCTTGTAGCGTCCTTGCATCCCACTGGCACCGGTGGAGCGCCGCGCGTCCCGGAGGCGGGATGATGAGGGGATGCTGGCCGACGTCGTCGAATACCTCGCCTGCCCGGTCTGCGGAGCCGGGTTCGACCTGGACGAGCGGGTTCTCCGCTGCTCCCAGGGGCACTCCTTCGACATCGCCCGGCAGGGATACGTCAGCCTGCTGACCGGCTCCCAGGCCCCCGGCACGGCCGACAGCGCGGCCATGGTGGCCGCCAGGGAGGCGTTCCTCGGGGCGGGGTATTTCGGTCCCCTTGCGGAGGCGGTCGCCGGAGCGTGCCGTACCGGCGCGGAGGTGGTCGCGGACGCGGGCGCGGGGACGGGCCACTACCTCGCCGGGGCCCTCGACCGACTCCCGGGGGCCGTCGGGATCGCGCTGGACGTGTCCAAACACGCGATCAAACGGGCCGCGCGGGCGCATCCCCGGCTGGGGGCGGTGGTGGCCGACGTGTGGCGGCCGCTGCCCGTCGGGGACGGCACGGTCGACGTGATCCTCAACGTGTTCGCCCCCCGCAACGGGGCGGAGTTCGCCCGGATGCTCAGGGCCGACGGCCGGTTGATCGTGGTCACGCCGACGTCGCGGCACCTCCAACCGCTGGTGGAGCGGCTGGGGCTGCTCTCGGTGGACGAGTCGAAGGAGCGGCGGGTGGCCGAGAGTCTGAGCGGCCGCTTCGTCGAGACCGGGCGGAGCGTTCACGAGTTCGGGATGACGCTGGGGCGCGGGGCGGTCGAGGCCGTCGTGGGCATGGGGCCGAGCGCCTGGCACACCGATCCGGAAGTCATGCGGAGAAAAGTGGCGGAGCTTCCCGAAGTAAGCGATGTGACTGCTTCTTTCCGCATGTCTATCTTTCAGCCCCGCCCCTGATCAAGCGATGTGCTTGACAGCCACCTTCGGGACGCATGTTACTAATGTGGTATTTAGCCCGAAATTCCCACACATTAACTAAGCAAATTGGGGGTGGAAGCGACATACTGGACGGCAATCCGGCGAGCCCGCGCCTGGACGCGTGAAGCGAACGTCTTGACGGAGGGAAGCGCCATATGAAGGCGGAGGAGCGCTGGCAGGCCAGGTTCCGGGCGCCGCGCGTGACGCTGCCCGTGTGGGCGCGTCAGGCTCCGGCCCGCGCCGTCTACCGCAGCAACGCCTCCGGCGCGTGGGAGATCTACGCCTGGGACCGGTCGACGGGGATCGTCCGCCAGGCCACCACCCGGCCCAAGGGCACCTCGCACGGCACGATCGACCCCACCGGCCGGTGGATCTGGTGGTTCTCCGACACCGACGGCGACGAGTGGGGCGGCTGGATGCGCCAGCCCTTCACCGGCGGCCCCGACGAGCCGATCGACCTCGACCCCGGCTACCCGTCGGGGATCGCGCTGGCGGCGACGGGCGAGGCCGCGGTCGGCGTCGCCAGGCCCGGCGAGGGTTTCAAGATCTATGTCGTACGGCCCGGCGGGTCCGTCCGGCTGATCTACGAGCACGCCGAGGCCGCCTCCGTGGCCGCCATGTCCCTGGACGGCTCGCTGGTCGCGATCAGCCACAGCGAGCACGGCGACTCCCGGCACCCCGCGCTGCGCGTGCTCCGGCAGAACGGCGACGTCGTCGGCGACCTGCGCGACGGCCCCGGCAGAGGCGTCCTCGGCCTGCGCTTCGCGCCCGTCCCGGGCGACCGCCGGCTGCTGACCCTGCACGAGCGCAGGGGCCGCCGCGAACCGCTGGTCTGGGACCCCGAGAGTGACGAGCAGCGGGAGATCTGGCTGCGCGACCCCGGGGAGATCACCGCCGACTGGTACGACGACGGCCGCTCGCTGCTCGTCGTCCGGGCCAACCGCGGCCGCACCCATCTGCACCGCTACGACCTCGCCGGCGGCCGGCTCTTCCCGATCGAGACCCAGCACGGCGTGATCGACGCCGCCGCGCCCCGCCCCGACGGCTCGGTGGAGTACTCCTGGTCCAGCGGCGCCCACCCGCCGATGATCCGGTCGAGCAACGGCCACGTGGTGATGAACCACGGCGGCCCGACCTCGCCGCCGTCCGTCCCGGTCGAGGACGTGGACGTGGAGGGCCCCGGCGGGCGCATCCACGCCCTGGTGTCCCGGCCCGACCGCGGCTCGGGACCGTTCCCGACGATCTTCCTGCTGCACGGCGGGCCGACCTCGCAGGACGACGACTCCTTCGTGCCGCAGGTGGCCGCGTGGGTGGACCTGGGCTTCGCGGTCGTGCGGGTCAACTACCGGGGCTCCACCGGCTACGGCTCGGCCTGGCGGGACGCCCTGATCGGCGAGGTCGGCCACATCGAGCTGTCCGACGTGGCCGCCGTCCGGGACGTCATGGTCGAGCGCGGCGTCGCCGACCCGGACCGGCTCGTGCTGTCGGGCGCCTCCTGGGGCGGCTATCTCACGCTGCTGGGCCTGGGCACCCAGCCCAAGGTGTGGGCGGCCGGCATCGCCACCGTGCCCATCGCCGACCATCTGGCCACCTACGAGGAGGAGACCGAGGCGCTGCGGGCCTACCACCGCGCGCTGCTCGGCGGCTCCCCGGCCGAGCAGCCCGAGCGCTACGCCAACTGCTCGCCGATCACCTACGTCGACCAGGTCGAGGCGCCGCTGCTGATCCTCGCCGGGGAGAACGACCCGCGCTGCCCGATCGGGCAGATCGAGACCTACGTGTCCCGGCTCGCCGCGCGCGGCCACGAGCACACGGTCTACCGCTACGACGCCGGCCACGGCTCGCTGGTCGTCTCCGAGCGGATCGCGCAGATGTCGGCCCAGCTCGAATTCGCGCGCAGGCACGTCAAGACGGAGATGTGACACCGCGGCGCCGCCGGGAGCCGAGTCGTCTATCGGGCGCGCAGGACCACGATCGCCATGTCGTCGGCGCTCGGCTCGGGGGCGAAGTCCTGGACCGCCCGGCGGATCCGCTCCGCGACCGCCCGCGCCGACAGGCCCACGCACTCGGCGAACAGCTTGGCCAGTCCCCCCTCGTCGTCGAGCAGCCGGCCGTCCTGGCGCCGCTCGGTCACCCCGTCGGTCACCGCGAGCAGGACGTCGCCGTGGTCGAGGTGGACGAGCTCGGCCTTGAAGGTCGCCTCGGGGAAGACCCCCAGCAGCGACTGGGAGGTCACCACCGTGTCCACGACGCCGGTGGGCCGCAGCCGCAGCGCCTCGGGATGGCCGGCGGAGACCAGCCACACGTCCAGCCCGGTGGGCACGGGCTTGATCTCCCCGTGCAGCAGGGTCAGGAAGCGGGCCCGCTCTCCCTCGTCCAGGATCGCCTGGTTGAGCCGGTCGAGGACGGCCGCCACGCCGTATCCCTCCCGGGCGAGCAGGCGCAGGGTGTGGCGGGCCAGGCCGGTGACCGCGGCGGCCTCGGGGCCGGTGCCGCAGACGTCGCCGACCGCGAACCGCCAGGAGCCGTCACCGGCCGCGAACAGGTCGTAGAAGTCACCGCCGACCTCGTTGGTCTCCCCCGCGGGCTCGTAGACCACGGCGGGGTCGAGCCCGGGGATCTCGCCCGGCTCGTTGGGGGGCAGCAGGCTGCGCTGCAGCGCCCGGTTGGCCGCCGCCTGGGTGGCGTAGAGCCGGGCGTTGTCCATGGCCAGGGCCGCGCGGCGGCCGATGTCCTCGGCGTACTGGAAGACGTCCTCGGCGAACCGGTCCGGCCGCCCCAGGCACATCGCCCCCAGCGACCGCCCCCGCGCCAGCAGCGGGATGACGAGCATCTGCGAGTCGCCGAGCTGCATGGAGCCGCCGGCCTGCGGGATCCGGGCCGTGGCGAGCTCCTCGCGCAGTCCGTCGATGCGCCGCTCGTCGGTGTGCCAGAGGTAGGCCGGGCGCTGCGGGCCGCTCCCGTCGCTCCAGGTGTAGACCGCGCACCAGGTGGCCAGCCGGGGCACGACGATCTGGGAGATGATCGCGGGCACCATGTCCGGGTCGAGGGTGCCGGCCAGCAGGTCGCTGGCGTCGGCGAGGAAGCCCATCCAGATCGGTCCCCGGGTCGGCTCCTCGATGGACCACTCCGCGGCCACCCGCTCGGCGGAGCCGGGCAGCGGCAGCCGTGCCCAGTCGGTGCGCAACTCGCCGGAGAAGGTGACGCCCCACTCTTCGACCGGCGCGGCCGGGCCGCTGGGGACCCCCTTGGGGACGCCCCGCTGCCGGACCTCGATCTGGACACCGTCTCCCAGATGGCTCCAGACGACCTCGAGCGGCACCTCGGCCGCCTGCCCGACGAGCTCCCCCGCCAGCCGCTCCGCCACGTCGAGCACGGACGCGGCGGCCCAGGCGGTCATCACCTCTCTGGTGAAACGCCGGGCTGCGGGGACGGCCGTGTCTCCTGGGGCGAATGTCGCGGCCAGGACGGCTCGGGGAGCGTTGGTCACTGTTCCGTGCCTACCACACTTCGCGCCCGCATGGGGTAATTCGAAGGCGGGACTGCGGGTTGCGCACCGTGACAGACTGGGATGACTCGCGGCTGCGCCCCCGGGAGTCAAGGAGGTCTTATGACCACGGCCAACACCGTGCCCGACGTCGAGGAGCGACGTTACAGCGAATCGGATCTCAAGCCGATTCTTCAGACACTCATCACCTGGCGCGACGGTGACTTCCGCCGCCGGGTGCCGCATGCTCCTCCCGGGATCCTGAGTGAGATCCGCCTGCTGCTCAACGAGGTCGCCGACCGCCGTGAGCACCTGGCCAACGAGCTGCACCGGGTCCGCCGCGAGGTGGTGAAGGAGGGCCGCTTCAGCGAACGCCTGACCGCGGGTCCGGGCGTGGGTTCCTGGGCGGAGAGCGTCGACTCGGTGAACTCGCTGATCGACGCCCTGGTCGGGCCGGTCAGCGGCGCGGCGGACGTGATCGACGCGGTCGCCAAGGGAGATCTGTCCCGGCGGATCGACCTCGACCGGAGGGCACGGGGCGAGGTGCGCCGCCTCGGCAAGGCGATCAACGGCATGGTCGACCAGCTCTCCCTGTTCACCTCCGAGGTGACGCGCGTGGCGCGCGAGGTCGGCACCGAGGGCCGGCTGGGCGGCCGGGCGAACGTGCGGGGCATGTCGGGCAGCTGGCGTGACCTCACCGAGGCCGTGAACACCATGTCCAGCCGCGTCTCCGCCCAGGTCCGCGACATCGCGCTGGTCACCACCGCGGTGGCCAGGGGAGACCTGAGCCGCAAGGTCACCGTCGACGCGGTCGGCGAGATGTTCGAGCTGAAGAACACCGTCAACACGATGGTCGACCAGCTCTCGGCGTTCGCCGAGGAGGTCACCCGGGTGGCGCGCGAGGTCGGCACCGAGGGCGAGCTGGGCGGCCAGGCCCAGGTGCGCGGCGTCTCGGGCGTGTGGAAGGACCTCACCGACAACGTCAACGTCATGGCGAGCAACCTGACCACCCAGGTCCGGGCCATCGCGGCGGTGTCCACGGCGGTGGCCCAGGGCGACCTGTCCAAGAAGATCACCGCCGACGCCCAGGGCGAGATCCTCCAGCTCAAAGACACCCTCAACACCATGGTCGACCAGCTGTCGATGTTCGCCGACGAGGTCACCCGGGTGGCCCGCGAGGTCGGCACCGAAGGACAGCTCGGCGGCCAGGCCCGCGTCCGCGGCGTCTCGGGCGTGTGGAAGGACCTCACCGACAACGTCAACTCCATGGCCAACAACCTGACCTACCAGGTGCGCAACATCGCCGAGGTCACCACCGCCGTCGCCAACGGCGACCTGACCCGCAAGATCGACGTGGACGCCCAGGGCGAGATCCTCGCGCTCAAGACCACCATCAACACCATGGTCGACCAGCTGTCCTCCTTCGCCTCCGAGGTGAGCCGCGTCGCCCGCGAGGTCGGCTCCGAAGGTCAGCTCGGCGGCCAGGCCCAGGTGCGCGGCGTCTCCGGCACCTGGAAGGACCTCACCGACAACGTCAACGTCATGGCCAACAACCTGACCACCCAGGTGCGCCAGATCGCGGCGGTCTCCACGGCGGTGGCCCAGGGCAACCTGTCCAAGAAGATCACCGCCGACGCCCAGGGCGAGATCCTCCAGCTCAAAGACACCCTCAACACCATGGTCGACCAGCTGTCGATGTTCGCCGACGAGGTCACCCGGGTGGCCCGCGAGGTCGGCACCGAAGGACAGCTCGGCGGCCAGGCCCGCGTCCGCGGCGTCTCGGGCGTGTGGAAGGACCTCACCGACAACGTCAACTCCATGGCCAACAACCTGACCTACCAGGTGCGCAACATCGCCGAGGTCACCACCGCCGTCGCCAACGGCAATCTCACCCGCAAGATCGACGTCAACGCCCAGGGCGAGATCCTCGCGCTCAAGACCACCATCAACACCATGGTCGACCAGCTGTCCTCCTTCGCCTCCGAGGTCACCCGGGTGGCCCGCGAGGTCGGCTCCGAGGGCAAGCTCGGCGGCCAGGCCCGCGTCGAGGGCGCCGAGGGCATCTGGAAGCGCCTCACCGAGAACGTCAACGAGCTGGCGGGCCGCCTGACCACCCAGGTCCGCGCGATCGCCGAGGTCACCACCGCGGTCGCGACCGGCGACCTGACCCGCTCGATCACCGTCGACGCCGGCGGCGAGATCGGCGAGCTGAAGGACAACATCAACACGATGGTGTCGGTGCTGCGCGACACCACCAAGGCCAACCAGGAACAGGACTGGCTGAAGTCCAACCTGGCGCGGATCTCCCGTCTCATGCAGGGCCACCGCGACCTGATGGAGGTCGCCAAGCTGATCATGAGTGAGCTGACCCCGCTGGTCTCCGCCCACTACGGCGCCTTCTACCTGGCCGAGCCCACCGGCGACCACGACCTCTACCTGATCGCCGGATACGGCGCGCGCCCCGGCTCGAAGATCCGGCAGCGCTTCTCGGTCGGCGAGGGGATCGTGGGACAGGCCGCGTTCGAGGGCAAGCGGATCATCCTGGAGAGCGTCCCGGCCCGATACCTCACCGTGGACACCGGCCTCAGCTCCTCCGCCCCGGCCCAGATCGTCGTGCTGCCGATCCTGTTCGAGACCCAGGTCCTGGGCGTCGTGGAGCTGGCCTCCTTCAGCCACTTCGGCGAGGTCCACCACGACTTCATGACCCAGCTCGTCGAGACCATCGGCGTCACGATGAACACGATCATCGCCAACTCCCGGACCGAGGACCTGCTGACCGAGTCGCAGCGCCTCACCACCGAGCTCCAGGAACGCTCCGACGAGCTCCAGCGCCAGCAGGAGGAGCTGCGCCGCTCCAACGCCGAGCTGGAGGACAAGGCCGCGCTGCTGGCCAAGCAGAACCGGGCCATCGAGATCCAGAACTTCCAGATCGAGCAGGCCCGCCGGACGCTGGAGGAGCGTGCCGAGCAGCTCGCGGTCTCCTCGCGCTACAAGTCCGAGTTCCTGGCCAACATGTCCCACGAGCTGCGCACCCCGCTCAACAGCCTGCTCGTGCTGGCCAAGCTGCTCACCGAGAACGCCGAGGGCAACCTCACCGTCCAGCAGGTGGAGTTCGCCCGGACCATCCACGGCGCCGGCTCCGCCCTGCTCCAGCTGATCAACGACATCCTCGACCTGTCCAAGGTCGAGGCCGGGCGGATGGACATCCACCCCCAGCAGATCTCCCTGCCCAAGCTCGTCGACTACTTCGAGGCCACCTTCGCGCCGCTGGCCCAGGACAAGGGGCTGTCGTTCGCGGTCGAGGTCGACCCGTCGATCCCGCAGGAGCTCCGCACCGACGAGCAGCGCCTGCAGCAGGTGCTGCGCAACCTGCTCTCCAACGCGATCAAGTTCACGCCCAAGGGCGAAGTACGGCTGCGCGTGATCCACGCCCAGCGTGCCGTGACCTTCGTGGACGACACCCTGCGCGGCGCCGACGGCATCCTGGCCTTCGAGGTGGTGGACACCGGCATCGGCATAGCCGCCGACAAGCTGGAGGTCATCTTCGAGGCGTTCCGCCAGGCCGACGGCACCACCAGCCGCAAATACGGCGGGACCGGCCTGGGCCTGTCCATCTGCCGCGAGATCGCCCGCCTGCTCGGCGGCGAGATCCACGTGGTCAGCGAGGTGGGCCAGGGGAGCACCTTCACCCTCTACCTGCCGCCGTCCTACGGCGGACCGCTGTCCTCGCGCGACGGCGGAGCGGCCGCGCCCAACTCCCCGCCGCGCAGCCAGACGCTCATCGGGGTGCTGGAGGAGCCCGACGACCTGCCGGAGCTGGCGCTGCCGGAGGACATGCCGGTCCCGCACTTCCCGCAGGAGGAGGCCCAGGCGTGGAAGGGCGGTGACGACCCGCTCACCGGCGCCAAGATCCTGATCGTGGACGACGACATCCGCAACGTCTTCGCCCTGACCAGCGTCCTCGAACGGTACGGCTCCACGGTGGTCTACGCCGAGAACGGCCGCGAGGGCATCGAGCAGCTCGAACGCAACGAGGACGTCGCGCTGGTGTTGATGGACATCATGATGCCCGAGATGGACGGCTGGGCCACCACCTCCGCCATCCGCCGGATGCCGCAGTTCGCCGATCTGCCGATCATCGCGCTTACCGCTAAGGTCATGCAGGGCGACCGGGAGAAGAGCATCGCCTCCGGTGCCTCCGACTACGTGCCCAAGCCCGTGGACGTCGACCGCCTGCTCGAACGTCTGCGCGGCTGGCTCACCCGGGGCAAGCCGGCCGGTGACTCCGACGAAGGGGCGTGATCAATGCCTGAGCGAGCGAAAATCCTCCTGGTGGACGACCGGGAGGAGAACCTGATCGCGCTCGAGGCAATCCTCAGCTCCCTCGACCTGATACCCGTCCGGGCCAGGTCTGGCGAAGAGGCGCTCAAAGCCCTGCTCAACACCGAGTTCGCGCTGATCCTGCTGGATGTGCGCATGCCGGGGATGGACGGATTCGAGACCGCCTCCCACATCAAACGCCGCGAGCGCACCCGCAACATCCCGATCATCTTCCTGACCGTGGTCGACAGCGCCCCCGACTACGCCTTCCGCAGCTACGCCGCCGGGGCCGTCGACTACCTCACCAAGCCGTTCGACCCCTGGGTGCTCCGGGCCAAGGTCGCGGTGTTCGTCGAGCTCTACAACATGAACCGCCGCCTGGCCGAGCAGGCGTCCATGCTCCGCGAGCGCCTGGCCGCCGAGCTGCCGCCGGGCGAGGCGTCCGACCAGGCGGCCGTGCTCCCCGAGCTGTCCAGGCGCCTCACCGCGGTCGAGGACGAGCTCGCCCGAGTCAGCGAGCTGGCCCGCAAGGCCAACGACCCGAGCCTCGCGGGCCCGCTGTCCGACCTGGCCCACCGCCTCAGCCACCTCAGGGCGGGCCTGGACGCCCTCACCTGAGCACGACCGCGTCCGGACGGGCCTCGCGTGGCACGGCGCGCGGCCCCCGCGAGGCGTGGGCACAGTCGTTTCCATGCCGGGCCCGGGCCGTCGGTTCACCGTGGCCGATCCAGACATGTCAGGCCGCGGTGACATGGCCGGCTCATCGCCGGCTCCAACCGGACACGCCGTCGGCATGGCGCCGCCCGCGGGGCTCCGCCGATCGCCCACGAGAGCAGATCACGGCTGGGTGAGCGCGCACCGGGACGAGGCCCGACAGGCCGCCTCCGCGGGGAGGATTTTTTGGTGAGCCCGACTCCAAGGCACCTGTCCGAAATTAGCTATAAAAGACGCCCAGAGCAGGCCGTGGTCGCTCCGCGGGCAGATGTCAAGATCAGAAACTGTCGAAGCGCAACCGCCGGTGTGGCGATCTTCACCATTATTCTCCGATCTTGGTCCGGATTACGGTGCAGGCGCCAACGAGCAATGATCACCGACTCCGGCGGCACGGAGATGGCGCGCAACGCTCGATGACCAATCGGTGTCGATCACACCTTCGGCTCGACAGAGGAGATCTCATGATCCGTTCCCTCGGCAAACTGGGCGACCGCCTACTCGACAGGCTGCTCCCCACGACCTCCGCGACCGCTGAAACGTGCTGGGACGAGACGAAGTGGGTCGGGTACAGCGTACGCCGGACGTGCTGCATCGCCGCCGGCCGCACGGCCTGCACCCCCTGGCGCTGACCGAGACTCCGGCTGAGTGACCGTCATGCAGTACGTGGCGCTGGCCTGCCGATGCGCCCTGGGCGTCGTCTTCCTGGTGGCGGTGTTCGGCAAGGTACGCGGCCGGGAGTCCTTCCTCGCCTTCCGCGCCTCCGTGCCGGACATGGTCCCGCTCCCCACCGGCGGGGTGACGCCGCTGAGCGTCGCGGTGATCCTCGCCGAGGCGTGCGTCGTCGTACTGCTGACGGTCCAGTGGACGGTGCCGGCCGGTTTCGTGCTGGCCGGCGCCGTACTGCTGGCGTTCTGCGCGGGCATCGCGCGGGTCGTGCGCTCCGGTTCCCGGACCTCCTGCCGCTGCTTCGGCGCCACGGCGACCCCGCTGAGCGGCAGGCACCTGATCCGCAACACGGGCCTGCTCGCCGTCACCGCGACGGGAGGCGTGGCCCACCTGCTCACCGCACCGGGTGACGCGCATCCCGCGGGCGTCGCCATCGCGATGGCCGGCGCCGGTGTGCTCGCCCTGGCCGTCGTCTTCTTCGACGACCTGGCCGACCTGTTCGCCGGGCCGCCGCCCGCTCCCGGGCACCTGTGAGGGGATCTCGATGCCGTACCTTGC
Source organism: Streptosporangium sp. NPDC048886 (assembly GCF_055586905.1). Taxonomy (NCBI): domain Bacteria; kingdom Bacillati; phylum Actinomycetota; class Actinomycetes; order Streptosporangiales; family Streptosporangiaceae; genus Streptosporangium; species Streptosporangium sp. NPDC048886. The sequence goes on along the minus strand of NZ_JBVJHH010000017.1, from coordinate 165,912 downwards.
CGTCGCCGTCGTCTTCGTCGGAGCCCTGTGCGCCGTCAACCTCCTGCTGACCCTGGCCGTCATCCGCCGCCTCCGCGAGCATTCGGCCCAGCTCGCCAACGGCCGGTCGACGAGACCGCCACTCGTGGCCTCCGGCACCGCGCTGCCCGGGTTCACCGCCGCCGCCTCCGACGGCACCCCCGTGTCACAGGACTTCTTCACCGGGCCGACACTGGTGGGGATGTTCTCCACCACCTGCGCCGCCTGCCACGAGCGGCTGCCCGAGTTCACCACCTGGGCGGGACAGCTGGGGCCCGGACGCGCGCTGGCAGTGGTCACGGGCGACCCGGAGGACGCCGGCGTGTTCATCGCCGCTCTGGCTCCGGTGGCTCCCGTGGTCGTCGAACCGCCGGACGGTCCGCTGGGCCGGGCGTTCCAGGTGTCGTTCTTCCCGACCTTCTATCTCGTCGACGACCGCGCGGTGATCACCGCCGCGGCGGACGCCCCGGACAAGCTGCCACTGGCGGCGCGCACGTGAGGGAGCCCGGCAAAGAGGACTCGGGGACCGGGTCCCTTCTCCACCGCGGGCGGGTGGCGGGCGAGCTGGCCTGGCAGGCCCAGCCTGCCGCCGTGGCTGGTTCGCTGGTGGTGGTGCTGCTCATGGGGGCGGCGCCGGTGGCGACCGCCTGGCTCACCAAACTGGTTCTCGACGGGCTGGCCGGCGACGGGGGCCGGAGCGGCCTGCTCCCGCTCGCAGCCGCCCTCGGGGTGGCGGGTCTGGCTCTGGTCGTCCTGCCGCATGTTTCCGAGTACCTCACGGGGCAACTGCACCGGGGGCTCCAACGACTGATCTACGACCGGCTGTTCCGGGCCGTCAACGCCGACCCCGGGCTCAGCCGCTTCGAGAACCCCTCCTTCCACGACGAGCTGCGGCTGGCCCACGAGGCCGGCCAGAACGCCCCGCAGCAGATCGTCGGCTCGTCCCTGGCGATCTGCCAGGGCCTCCTGACGCTGCTGGGGTTCATGGCCACGCTGACCGTGCTCAGCCCGGTCATGGTCGTCATCGTCATCGCCGCCGCGCTGCCGTCGGCCAGGGTGCAGCTCGCGCTGAGCCGCCGCAGGGCCCGCACGATGTGGGGCATCAGCTCCAACACGCGTCGCCAGATCTTCTTCAGCGCCCTCCTCACCAGCCCCGACGCCGCCAAGGAGGTGCGGCTGTTCGGGCTGGGTGACTTCCTGCGCACCCGGATGCTCACCGAGCTCGGGACCGTCAACGAGGCCGAACGGGATCTGGACCGGCGGACGCTGCGCAGCCAGGGGCTGCTGTCCCTGCTGGGCGCCGCCGTCGCGGCCGGTGGCCTGTTCTGGGCCGTGCTGGCCGCCACGGCGGGAGGTCTGAGCGTCGGGGACGTCTCGGTGTTCGTCGCCGCCGTCGCCGGCGTGCAGACGGCCCTGACCTCGATCGTCGGCCAGTGGGCGAGCGCGCACAACGCCCTGCTGATGTTCGGGCACTACCTCGGTGTCGTCCAGGCCGATCCCGGTCTCCCGGTACCCGCGGAGCCCACCGCGCCGCCCCCGCTGCGAGAGGGCATCGAGCTGCGCGACGTGTGGTTCCGCTATGACGACGAGCACCCCTGGGTGCTGCGGGGGGTTGACCTCCTCATCCCGCACGGCCAGGCCGTCGCCCTGGTCGGCCTGAACGGGGCGGGCAAGAGCACCCTGGTCAAGCTGCTGTGCCGGCTGTACGACCCGGTCCGCGGCTCCATCCACTGGGACGGCGTCGACCTGCGTGACATGCGCCCGGCCGACCTGCGCGAACGGATCGGCGTGGTGTTCCAGGACTACATGTCCTACGACCTCACCGCCGGCGAGAACATCATGCTGGGCGACCTGGCCGCGGGCGCCGATCCGGAGCTCGTCCGGACCGCCGCCCGGCGCGCCGGGATCCACGACACGCTCGCCGACCTGCCGAAGGGTTACGACACGCTGCTCAGCCGGATCTTCTTCGGTGACGACGAGGACCAGCAGGCCGGGGTGGTGCTGTCGGGCGGGCAGTGGCAGCGGCTGGCGCTGGCCCGCGCCCTGATGCGTCACCACCGGGACCTGCTCATCCTCGACGAGCCGAGCTCCGGCCTGGACGCGGAGGCCGAGCACGCCGTCCACCTGGGACTGCGCCGGCACCGGGCAGGCCGTACCAGCGTCCTGATCTCACACCGGCTCGGAGCGCTACGGGAGGCGGACCTCATCGTCGTGCTGAGCGAGGGGAAGATCGCCGAACGCGGCTCCCACCGCGAGCTCATGGCGCTGGGAGGCGAGTACGCGCGGCTGTTCACCCTGCAGGCCAGCGGCTACGAGCCCACCTCCGCCGGCTCCGCGGAAGGCTCCGCCGAGGAGAGCATGAGCACGGCCGCGCCCGGCTCCCGCCCGGCCATGGGGTGACCCTCACGGGCCCGCGACCGGATCCCGGTCCTGCCGCAAGCCCGGTATTCGAGGTGGGACCTGTGGACCGCCTTCACCGGAGGCGCAGGCGGTCCTGTGAGCCGCCGGCCGCGCCCCGCGACAGCGGGCACCGTGCCGCCGGGGCAGTCGGAACAGGTTCACAGGACCACTTCAGGAGTCAGCTCCAGCCGCCCGGCACCGGCCGGGCGGAGATCACCCCTTGATCCGCGGCGTGCAGGACGGGCACCGGGTCGAGGCGCAGTCCGCGCAGGCCGGGGCGGGATCGACGCAGATCTTGACGGTGTCGGTGTCGTTGGCGGGGTCGAGGTCCTTCTGGTCGCCGCCGACGGTGGCGGTGTTGGTCTCCGTCCCGACCGAGACCGCCTTGGCGTGGATCGTCAACGTGGCCGTGCCGCCCTTGGCGAGCGCGCCCACCGTCCAGGTCCCGGTCCCCGGGTCGTAGGCACCGGCCGAGGGCGTCGCCGAGACGAAGGCGAGGCCGGACGGCAGCACGTCCTTGACCGTGACCCCGGTGGCGTCGCTGGGGCCCGCGTTGCGGACGGCGAGGCGGTAGGTGACGGTCTGGCCGACGGTGACCCTGGTCAGGTCGGCTGACTTGACCAGACTCAGGTCGACGGCGGGGTTGACCCTGGTGAGGGTCTCACCGGAGGTCGAGGTCAGCGGCTCGGGAGTGGAGCCGAGCTGGTTCTCGTAGCCGACGGTGCCCTGATTGGTGATCTGCTTGCCCGCGGCGGCCCGGTCGACCTTGACCTGGAACTCCACCGTGGTGCCGCCGGGCAGACCGGCGGTGGTGGGCAGCCGGCCGGGTGCCGTGCCGGTCGCGCCGTCGCCCAGCGAGAAGGAGACCTTCCCCGCCACGGGGTCGAAATCACCCTGGTCGTCGCCCGGCTGGTCGGTCTTGGCCCCGGCGTTGGGGCCGTCCACGACGCGGAGCGAGCCGGGCACGTAGGAGGTCCCGGCCGGGACGGCGTCGGTGAGCCGCACCTTCTCCGCCGCCGCTCCGCCCTCGTTCCGGGCGGTCAGCCGGTAGGTGATCACATCTCCCACGTCGACGGGGCCGACGGGGATCGCGGCCTTGGTGACGACGACGCACGGCGCGGTGCCGAAGAAGACGTCGTCCAGGAAGTTGCCGATGCTCTGGTTCCCACCGGCCGCCGAGATGGAGCGGAAGGCGAACCTGGTGGTCGTCTGGCCGGCGGGCACGGTGTAGGTGCCGGTGTAGGCGCCCCAGCCCGTGGCGCCGTCGGAGACCACCTTCTGCGACACCGGCGAGCCGGGCGCGCCGATGTCCAGGCTCATCGTGTCGACGCCCAGGCGGCCGCGGTGGGACAGCCGCCAGTACAGCTTCGTCCCTGGAGTGGTCGGGTGGTCCTGGTAAAGGGTCGAGACCTGGTTGGCGTTGAGCTCGGCGAACTGCCTGCCCTCGGCGGGCGCGGCGTTGGTCGGGTTGGGCGGGCCGGTCCAGAGCTCGATCTGGTGGTCGGTGGCGGTCGTCAGCCAGCCCGGCACGCCGTTCTGCGAGGCGTCGGGGAAGAAGCCGACCGCGCCGCCGGTGACGACGGGCCGCTCGAAGCCTCCGTTGACCAGCGCCACCCGCCCCGGGCAGGAGGCCGGATCCGGCGCGGCGCGTAGGGCCGTCTGGGCCGGGTCGATCCGCGCGGCGTCGGCCTGGGGCACGCCGAGCAGGGTCAGGGGTGCGGTCAGCATCGCCAGCGCGGCGACCGGGTAACACATCCGTCGGATGTGTCTCATCATCGACTTCCTCTCGTCTGGCTACGGACTGTCTCCAGCCACCAGGCCGCGGGGAACGGCACTGGCGCTGAAGGGCAGATTCGCCTGACGGCAGAGGTGAGAGCGCGCGACACGTGCGGCGGTTCCGATCCGTGGCAAGACGTTGACCCGCCCAGACCCACCAGAGACAAGATCTTCACCGAGCCGGGCCCGTACGGCCCGCACGGGCGGGCCGGGACCCGCTCCCGCTGCGGCGGCCGGTGGAAGCGGGCGGAGACAGCACGGCGACGGCTCGGGCCCACAGAGTCCGGCGGCGGAGGCGTTCCAGGGGCCCAGGTCGGCGGGGCCTAGCGGCGGAGGTGTTCCAGGGGCCCCAGGGGCCTAGCGGCGGGCGCGCTCCAGGGCGTCCCAGAAGCCCCGGCGGAGGGCGTGGCGGACCTCGTCGTGGAGGAGGAAGTCGATCGGCAGGGAGGAGCCCTGGAGGAGGCGGGCCTCCAGGTCGGAGGGCATGCGGGGCTTGCGGGCGAGCACGGCCTCCAGCCACAGGGCGGGGGCGTCCTTGGCGACGGACTCGCCGAAGTCGTGGCCCTCCTTGTGGGCGGCCTTCACGGCGTCGGACAGGGTGGTCGTGCTGCTGTTGGAGGCGTTCTGGGCCGGCACGGGGGCCGCCTGGGGACCGGTGTAGGCGCCGAGCTGGCCGGGCTGGTAGCCGGGCATGCCGCCGGTGTTGCCCGTGCCGTACTGCTGGGCCTGCGGAGGGGTCGGCAGCGGGCCGGTCGGGCTGCTGGGGGCGGCCAGGGGCTGCGGCGCGGGGGCCTGCGGCGGCTGGGGGGCCGGGGCCGGCGGGGGCTCGTGGTTGTAGGCCGGGTAGGACGGCGGCGCGGGATGGGGGGCGGGCGCGGGAGTGGCCCGGGGAGCCTGGGCCAGGGGGGCCGGCGCGGTGGGCGGGGCGCCGTTGCCGAGGGCCACGGTGGCCTGGCCGTTGCCGGCCGGCTGGTGGCCGTTGCTCAGGGCGGGCGTCTCCGGGGAGCCGGCGGCCAGGCTGACGTAAGGCCGCAGGTGGCTGCCGCCGATCTCGATCAGATCGTCGCACTCCTGGCGGAGCGAGCGGGAGACCGCCCAGCCGCCGTCGGCGGCGATGTGCACGACGGTGACGCGGATGCCGAGGTCCTGGGCGTCGCAGACGACCTGCGCCAGGTCCTCGTCGCCGCTGACCACCACCGCGTCGCAGACCGCGCTGTTGCGGGCCAGCGTCATCAGGTCGCGGTGGACCTGGGCGTCCACGCCCTCGCGGCGGCCGGGGCGGATGCGTGACAGCCGGAGCTTGAGGCCGGGGAGGTCGGCCAGCGCGTCGTGCTCGGCGGTGCGGCGCCCCTCGACGCTCGCCTCGTACCAGTAGCAGCGCAGCAGCGGCAGCCCGGTGCGCTCCTTGGACAGGTTGCCGAGCAGTTTGAGCAGCCCCGGGTAGTCCCAGGAGACTGCCTCGCGATGGCGGGTCCCATGCACGGCCATCGCGCCGTCGGCCAGCAGGTAGCCAGCGTCCACGAACAGCGCGCAGCGATCCACGCGACACCGCCCTTCCTACGTGGCCCGCCCCTTCGGCTCAGACAAGCCTGAAAGACCTCTGAGAGACCAGCCAGACGGCCCTTCCTCAGGGTAATCAAGCAACTGATCGTCCGAGGGTGAATCCCGACGATTCGACCTGCGCCTGACCATACGCCGGAGTGTTCACGCAGACCGTACCAGTTCGTCCAGTTCTTGAGACCGCCCCCGTTGGCCGTACCTGTCCCCGGCCTTTATTGGTCCGTTCCACACTCCCCGTCGCGCGGAAACCTCACCGGAACCCACCGTGGCCGGCCGGAACCCGCGGTGCTCCGGCCGGATCCCACGGGACCTCACGGAACCTCACCGGGCCTTCACGGGCGGGGCCCCGGGGCCCTCACGAGCGGACCTGGACCCGCACCACCGCCGCGCCGAAGAACAGGACGTCACGGCCGGTGCTCACCGTGAGGACGGGGTTCGGGCCGAGGGGCGCCCGGAAGCCGTCGACGTCCGTGCCGAAGGTCAGGTCCGTGCCCTCGGCCCCCGTGGCGGACCCGTCGAAGGGGTTGGCCGCGTCCCGGTCGCCGTCGTCCGGCCGGAGCGGGCGCCCGCCCAACGTGACCCGCTCTCCCCTCAGGTCGGCGTCGCCCTCCCAGGTCACCAGGTCGACCCGGGCGGGCGAGGCCGTGGACGTCAGCCCGTCGAGGGGGATCCACGCGGGCCCGTGCTCCCGGTCCACCACGGTGGCGGCGTCGACGACGACGGCCTGGCTGTACGGCCGGCGGGAGTCGGCCGCGATGACCACCAGGCTCCATCCGGCGTGCCGGGAGACGCCGGGCGTGAGCGAGGCGTCGGCCGCCCAGTATGTCCCGCGGAGCCCGCCCATCAGCCGGGTCACGTCGGCGAACGCCTGGTATCCCATCCCGGCGGGCAGCCGCCGCTCCGTCACCCGGTCGGCCCGCACCCGCGTGTAGCCCCCGTCCCCCGGCGCCTTGAACTTGATCCGGCCGTCCGCGGGCGCGCTGGCCGACCAGTAGAGGCCGGCCCAGACCAGCCTGGCTCTCCTGGGCAGGGACAGCCGGGCCGCGCTCGAACTTCTCGTCGACCCGTCCCGGTCCTGGTCGAAGGGCCTCATCCTCCACAGGTCGTTGTCGCGGCTGCGGCCTTGGCGGGACCGGGCGGCCCGGCACCGGCGGTCGGCGGAGGCGCAGTCCAGCAAGGTGTTGCCGATGGCGGAGGTGACCACCTGGCCGTCGGTGGCGAACCGGGCCGGAGCCCCGACGGCCCGCACCCCGGTCCGCGCCCTGGCCGTCACCCCGGCCCCCGGGGTGGAGACCCGGACCGAGGGCGCGGCCCCCTCGGCCGCCGCCGGTGAGACCACGACCCGGAGGAAGATAGCCGTGGTCCGGCCCGCCGCCAGCGGCCCCCGGGAGCACCGCGCGCCCGCCGCGTCCGCGCGGCAGGCCCAGCCGTCGACCGTGCCGACCGGCTTGACGACGGAGACCGCCCGCCCCCGGCGCGCCGCGGCGGAGACCGTCACCCCGTACGGCAGGCCGACGTCGGCGACGAGTTCCCCGCTCTCCCCCGCACCGACGTTGCGCAGCCGTACCGCCACGATGCCCGCCTCGGAGCGGACCAGCGCGCCGAGCGCGTCGATCCTGGCGACCAGGCGCGGCGCGGGCGCGGGGGCGGCTCCCCGGTCGGGGGGCGGCGCGGGCACGAGGGCCGCTCCTCCGCCGGAGGGCGGTGCGGCGGGCCGGGGGCCGGCCCGCCCCCGCGACCGGTCTCCCTCCCCCGGCGAGGACGTCCTGCCCGGCGGCGGGGACGGCGGCGGGGCCGGCGGGGCCTGCGGCGCGGGCGCCGGGGCGGCGATCGGCGGCGGCTCCGGGACCGGCGCGGCCGGCGGGGCCTGCGGCCCCCGGGCCGAGACCAGTGCGAGGGCCGCCGCCAGGGTGACCGTGCCGGCCGCCGCGCCGGCCGCGACCGCCCGCCGCCGTGGCGTGGACGCCGGCCGCCACCGGCCGGGCGGCCCGGACGCGCGGGCGGCGCCCACCCCGCCCAGCGCCGCGAGGTATCCGGCGAGCGCGGGGCCGGCGACGAGCGGGCCGACGGTGGCGCGCAGGCTCCGATCGACGTCGGTGAGCTCCAGGAACGCCTCGTGGCATCCGGTGCAGTCGTCCATGTGCCCGTCCAGGGCCCGGCTCTCGCGCCTGGCCAGGCCGCCCCGCACGTAGGCGTCCATCCCGCCCAGCACGGGGCGGCATCCCGGCCGCGGGGTCCCGGCGAGCCGGGCCAGCAGATATGCCTGGCGCCACCCCTCCCTGGCCGTGCGGGCCAGGGCGGCCGCCCCGCCGGCCGTCAGGCCCAGCAGGGGCGCCACCTCGGCGGCCGTGGCCCCCTCGACCCCCGTGTGCCACAGGACGAGCTGCCAGCGCTCCGGCAGGGACCAGTAGGCCCTGGCGACCGGCGAGCGTGCCGGCCCGGTCGGCGCGGGGTCCGCGCAGGACGCGTCCGGCCCGGTCCGCACGGGGTCGGCGAAGGACGCGTCCGGGTCGGGCGCCCCCGTCCCCCCGATGAGCGCGTCCGGGTCGGGCGCCTCCATCTCCCCGGTGGCCGCCTGCCCGCCCTCCACCGGCGGCCTGCCATGGACCGTACGGCGGAGCGCGGTGAGCAGGTAGGGCCGGAACGCCTCCCGCGGGCCGCCGCCCTGCCTGAGGAGTCCGAGGATCCCGGCGAACGTCTCCGCCACGGCCTCCTCCGCCTCGGCGGGACCGCCGACGAGCCGGAGAGCGAGGATCCGGGCCGCCGGCGCGTGCCGTCCGTGGAGCCGGCCGTAGGCCGCCGCGTCCCCATGCCGCGCCTCGGCCAGCAGTTCGGCATCACCTTGAGCCGTTTTCACACTCATTGCTACCTCACGATTACCCGGAGTCGCCTGCCGGATGATTCCGCGCTTCACGGCATGACCAAACCGGGATCACGCCGTTGCCTCCGCCGGACCGGGCCCGGGCGCGACGACGGTGACCGCACCCGCGGGGGCACGATCCGGGCGCTGCCGCAACCGCCCTAATCTTGTTGCCATGAGCGATCGCGAGAACCTGCTGACCCAGATCAAGGACAAGGGCGTCGTGCACGGCAAGGTGGTGCTGTCTTCCGGCAAGGAGGCGGACTTCTACGTGGACCTGCGCCGGGTGACCCTCGACGGGCAGGCCGCACCCCTGGTGGGCCGGGTCATGCTGGATCTCACCGAGGACCTCGACTACGACGCGGTCGGCGGGCTCACCCTGGGCGCCGACCCGGTGGCGACCGCCATGCTGCACGCGGCGGCGGCGCGGGGCCGGACACTCGACGCGTTCGTGGTGCGCAAGGCGCAGAAGGCGCACGGGATGCAGCGCCGGATCGAGGGCCCGGACGTGACGGGCCGGCGGGTGCTGGCGGTGGAGGACACCTCCACCACCGGTGGGTCCCCGCTGACCGCCGTGGAGGCGCTGCGCGAGGCCGGCGCCGAGGTCGTCGCCGTGGCCACGATCGTGGACCGGGGCGCGGCCTCCGCGATCGCCGAGGCCGGCCTGCCGTACCGGACCGCCTACAGCCTCCAGGACCTGGGCCTGGCCTGAGCGCCGGCGAGAGGTCAGTCGCGGGAGACGGTGAACTCCTGACGCTCCCCGGCCTCGCCCGGGGGGCGGACGGCGCCGTTCACCTCGACGCGGACGGAGGCGGAGTCGGTCAGCACCACGTCGACCTTGGCGTCGAAGGACTGGGCCTGCTCGTCGGCGGCCATCTCCCGGTCGATCAGCACGTCGCCCCCGGCGACCCTGAGGAAGACCTTGGGGCAGTGCTCCCGCAGGCACTGGACGCGGACCGTGGGGGTCTGCCCGGCGGTGGCGGAGGGCGGGGCGGAGGGCGAGGCCGCCGGAGTGGGCCGCGCGGCCGGCTCAGCGCCGGAGCCGAGCGTGCCGACCAGGGACAGGACGCCGACCACGATCAGGGCGACCAGCGCCAGCACCGCCAGGCCCATGAGGACGAGGCGGGCGATGCCCATCGGATCAGACCTGTGGCGTCCCACACAGTGGAGGGTAGCGGCTGAGGCGGAGGTCTCACGACCGACCTCCGCGGACCGTTATCGCTGACCGTCGCCCCTCGACGGGCCGGTCGGCGTGCTGCGGTGGTGCTTGCCCTGCGGCAGCGGGACGGCGGGGGCGCCGTCCTTGCGGTTCTTCATGAACTCCCTGACGATCGGGATGATCGAGAGCAGGATGATCACCAGAGCGCCCGGCAGGATGTATTTGTCGATGTCGGGCACCGCCGAGCCGACCAGGCGGCCGAAGACCAGCAGGCCGTCGGTCCAGATGATGCCGCCGACGCAGTTCCACAGGAAGAACCGCTTGCGGTCCATGCCGAGCATGCCGGCGACCGGGTTGAGGAACGTGCGGACGATCGGGATGAACCGGGCGAGGACCACGGCCTTGGACGGGCCGAACTTCTCGAAGTAGTGCTCGGCCTTGTCGACGTATTCCTGCTTGAAGAGCTTGGAGTCGGGCCGGTCGAACATCCTGCGGCCGTAGGTGGCGCCGAGGTGGTGGCCCAGCTGGGCTCCGGCGATGGCGCAGACCGGGGCCAGGACCAGCAGCAGCGGGAACGACAGCGGCTTGAGGCCCTCGATGGCCGCGGCCGCCTCGGGCGTGCTGAAGACGCCCGCCGCGACGAGCAGGGAGTCACCCGGCAGGAAGAAGCCGAGCAGCAGCCCGGTCTCGGCGAAGATGATCCCGAGGACGCCGATGGTGGCGAACGGGCCGAGCAGGCCGAGCCACCATTTGGGGTCGAGGATGTTGTGCAGGAGGTCCATCGGCGTGAAGCCTACCGGCGGAAAGGGCCCAGATCGAGATACGGCACAGTCAGAAGTGGTGACGGAGCTATCCGGCCGGGAAGGAACCCGGAATACTGGCCAACGGGCTATCTCTCAAAGTCCCGCGCCAGCTGTTCACAGCCGTCTCGAGGGAGATGACACCGATGCCTATCGCAACCCCAGAGGTCTACGCGGAGATGCTCGACCGGGCCAAGGCGAACGAGTTCGCCTATCCGGCGATAAATGTGACCTCGTCCCAGACTCTCAACGCCGCTCTGAGAGGTTTCGCCGAGGCGGAGAGCGACGGCATCATCCAGGTGTCGACCGGCGGGGCCGAGTTCCTGTCCGGCACCACCGTCAAGGACATGGTGACCGGCGCGACGGCTCTGGCGGAGTACGCCCGCGTCGTCGCGGCGAAATATCCCGTGACGGTGGCGCTGCACACCGACCACTGCCCGAAGGACAAGCTGGACAGTTTCGTCCGCCCGCTGATCGACATCTCCCTGGAGCGGGTGGCGCGCGGCCAGGACCCGCTGTTCCAGTCGCACATGTGGGACGGCTCCGCCGTACCTCTGGAGGAGAACCTGGAGCTCGCCAAGGAGCTCCTGGACAAGTGCGCCCGCGCCAGGATCATCATGGAGGCGGAGATCGGCGTCGTCGGCGGCGAGGAGGACGGCGTCGTCGGCGAGATGAACGAGAAGCTCTACACCACCTCCGAAGACGCCCTCGCGACCGCCGAGGCGCTGGGCCTCGGGGAGCGGGGCCGCTACCTGCTCGCCGCGACCTTCGGCAACGTGCACGGCGTCTACAAGCCGGGCCACGTCAAGCTCCGCCCGGGCGTGCTGAAGGACATCCAGGAGGCCGTCGGCGCCAAGCACGGCAAGGACAAGCCCTTCGACCTGGTCTTCCACGGCGGCTCCGGCTCGCTGCTGGAGGAGATCCAGGAGGCCATCTCCTACGGCGTGGTCAAGATGAACATCGACACCGACACGCAGTACGCCTTCACCCGCCCGATCGCCGACCACATGTTCAAGAACTACGACGGCGTGCTCAAGGTGGACGGTGACGTCGGCAACAAGAAGGCCTACGACCCGCGCTCGTACGGCAAGGCCGCCGAGACCTCGATGGCGGCCCGCGTCGTCGAGGCGTGCCGGCACCTGAAGTCCGCCGGCACCAAGCTCTCCTAGGCACGGAAGCCCCGGGCGGGCTCTCCTGGGCACGGACGCCCCGGACCGCCGGGTCCCGGACCGCCGGCTCCGGACCGCGCGACGCGTCGAGAACGCTCACGACGTCCGGGCCGCGACTCTCGGAGCCCCGGCGGCGGGTCCGCCGGGGTGACACATCGGTCCCCGGAGCGCGTCTTCGGGGGCCGATCTTGGCCTGACACCGGTGTAACGGGTAGGACTGTCGTTATGGAATCGCACGAGAACCTCATCGCCGGCCCGCCACCCACCCGGCTGCCGGACCTGCCCGAGGCCCGAGAGGCGCTGCAATCCGGCGCCCAAGCATCAGATGTCGCCGCGCGTTTCCCCTCCTACCCGGCCGCGTGGGCCGCGCTCGCGGACGAGTATTTCGCCGGCGGGCACGCCGTGACGTCCTACGCGTTCGCCCGCACCGGCTATCACCGCGGCCTCGACCAGCTGCGCCGGGCGGGCTGGAAGGGCCACGGCCCGATCCCCTGGGATCACGAGCCCAACCGCGGTTTCCTGCGCTGCCTGCACGCCCTGGCCCGCGCCGCCCAGGCCATCGGCGAGCGGGACGAGGCCGAACGCTGCCTGCAGTTCCTGAAGGACTCCAGCGCCGACGCGGCCGAGGAACTGCTCGGACGCTGAGCCCCGGATCTCCCGCCCAGGGGTGGGAGATCCCCCAAATGTGACACGGTCGGGTATTCTCTCCACGCAAGAGCCCCTGTCGCGATTGCGCCAGGGGTTTTCGTTTTTGCGGTAGGAGATTAGCGATGCCGGCTGTCGTTCTCGTGGGCGCCCAGTGGGGCGATGAGGGCAAGGGTAAGGCGACCGACCTGCTCGGCGACAAGGTCGACTACGTCGTCAGATACCAGGGCGGAAACAACGCGGGTCACACGGTCGTCATCGGCGACCAGAAGTACGCGCTGCACCTGCTGCCCACGGGAGTGCTCTCCCCGAACGTCATCCCGGTGATCGGCAACGGCGTCGTCATCGACCCGGGCGTGCTGCTGAGCGAGATCGACGGGCTCCAGGCCCGCGGGGTCTCCTCCGAGCGGCTGCTGATCTCGGCCAACGCGCACCTGATCATGCCCCACCACAAGGCCCTCGACAAGGTCACCGAGCGCTACCTCGGCAAGGCCAGGATCGGCACCACCGGCCGGGGCATCGGCCCCGCCTACGGCGACAAGATCTACCGGATGGGCGTGCGGGTCCAGGACCTGCTCGACCCGGGCATCCTGCAGAAGAAGATCGAGGTCGCCCTCGGCGAGAAGAACCAGATCCTCACCAAGATCTACAACCGCCGGGCGATCGACGCCGGCATGGTGCTGGAGGAATACCTCGGCTACGCCGAGCGCCTCAAGCCGCACATCGCCGACACCACGCTGATCCTGAACAAGGCCCTCGACGAGGACAAGGTCGTGCTGCTGGAGGGCGGCCAGGGCAACCTGCTCGACATCGACCACGGCACCTACCCGTTCGTCACCTCCTCCTCCCCGACGAGCGGCGGCGCCTGCTCCGGCTCCGGCATCCCGCCGACCCGGCTCACCCGGGTGATCGGCATCCTCAAGGCGTACACCACCCGTGTCGGCTCCGGCCCGTTCCCGACCGAGCTCGACGACGAGATGGGCGAGTGGCTGCGCACCACCGGCGGCGAGTACGGCGTGACCACCGGCCGCAACCGCCGCTGCGGCTGGTTCGACGCGGTGATCGCCCGCTACGCCAGCCGGATCAACGGCGTCACCGACTTCTTCCTCACCAAGCTCGACGTGCTGTCCGGTCTGGAGAGGATCCCAGTCTGCGTCGCCTACGAGGTCGACGGTGTCCGCTACGACGAGATCCCGATGACCCAGACCGACTTCCACCACGCCAAGCCGGTGTACGAGGAGTTCCCCGGCTGGCAGGAGGACATCACCGGCGCCAAGACCTTCGAGGACCTGCCCGCCAACGCGCAGTCCTACGTCAAGGCCCTGGAGGAGATGAGCGGCGCCCGGATCTCCGCCATCGGCGTCGGCCCCGGCCGCACCCAGACACTCCAGCTCCACTCGATGATCTAGTCTGCTCCCGGTAAGGTTCGCGCCCGGCGGCCGCCGGGCGCGAGCCATATCGAGAGATCGGCACGCGAGGTCGGTAGGGTCCCTCTGTGCATGTCGAGATTCATGGTCACCGCGGAGCCCGCGGACTGCGCCCGGAGAACACGCTGCCCGGGTTCGCCTACGCCCTGGAGCTGGGCGTCGACGCGCTGGAGCTCGACGTCGCGCTGACGGCCGACCGCCGGCTGGTGCTCACCCACGACCTCACGGTGTCGGCGGTGACCAGCGCCGACACCCGGCCGGCCCACCACGGCGATCCGCTCTTCCCCTACGTGGGCAGGCCGGTCGGCGAGCTCACCCTGGCCCAGCTGCGCACCCTCGACTGCGGCGTACGGCTGCCGCGCCACCCCGAAGACCGTTTCGTCGGCACCCAGGTGCCGGTGCCGGACACCCGGATGCCGACGCTCGGGGCCGTGCTGGGCCTGGTGGACGCCTACGGCGCCGACGGCGTCCGGATGCACGTGGAGCTGAAGTCCGATCCCACGAGGCCGGAGCTCAGCGCCGACCCCCGGGAGTTCACCGAGCTGGTGGTCGCCGAGCTCGACCGGCACCACCGGCTCGACGGGGCGGCGATCCTCAGCTTCGACTGGCGGATCCTCCGGGTCGCCCGCTCCCTGGCCCCGGCGACCCGGCGTTACGCCCTGATCGAGCGCGCCACCATGGACAGCGCCTGGCTCGACGGCCTGCGGCTTGAGGACTTCGACGGCGACATCCCGGCCGCCGCCGTGGCGGCCGGGGGGACCGCCCTGTCCCCCGACCACGTGCTGGTGGAGGAGGAGCTCGCGCGCCGGGCCGAGAAGGCCGAGCTGCCCCTGGTCGTGTGGACCGTCAACGAGCCCGGCCGGGCCGCCGAGATGCTCGACCTCGGGGTGGCCGGGATCGTCACCGACTATCCGGACCGGATGCGCGCCCTGTGGGCCGAGCGGGGCATGCGCGTCCCTCCGCCCGCCACCCCGATGCGCCGGGCGAGCGCGTAGCGGCCCCGCCCGGGCCGCCGCCCCTCCGGCAGTCGCACGGCCGCGCCGGGGCGCGGGGAGGGCACGGGCCGGGCGGGCCCGGCCCGTCCGCGCCCGCCGTGGTCACATCCAGCCGTTGCGGCGGAAACCCCGGTAGAGCAGCGAGCAGGCGACCACCATCACACCGATCACGATCGGGTAGCCGAAGACGGAGTCGAGCTCGGGCATGTGCTCGAAGTTCATCCCGTAGATCCCGGCGATCATCGTGGGGACGGCCATTATCGCGACCCACGAGGAGATCTTCCGCATGTCCTCGTTGGCGAGGGCGTTGGAGCGGGCGAGCGCCGCCTGCAGGATGGAGTTGCACAGCTCGTTGGACGACTCGACCTGCTCGCAGACCCGGGCCAGGTGGTCGACGACGTCGCGGAAGTATTCGCGCATCTCCGAGGGGATCATCCGGCGCTGGGCCAGCGTCGACAGCGGCGACTGGAGCGGGGTGACGGACCGCTTCATCTCGATCATCTCGCGCTTGAGGTTGTAGATCCGGCCGATGTCACGGGCGCTGACGTCGGCGAAGACCATGGCCTCGACGTCTTCGAGCTCGGCCTGCATCAGGTCGGCCACGTTGAGGTAGCGGTCCACGACGTGGTCGGCGATCGCGTGCAGCACGCCGGTCGGGCCGCGGTTGAGGAGCTTGGGCTTGTCCTCCAGGCGCTCGCGCACCTCCGACAGCGGGCAGTGCTTGCCGTGCCGTACGGTCACCACGAAGTCGGGCCCGACGAACACCATGATCTCGCCGGTGCCGATGATCTCGCTGGTGGCGGTCAGCACGTCGTGGTCGAGGTAGGCGACGGTCTTGAGGACCACGAACAGCGAGTCGCCGTAGCGCTCGACCTTGGGGCGCTGATGAGCCTTGACGGCGTCCTCGACGGCGAGCGGGTGCAGGGCGAAGACCTCCGCCAGCCACTCGACCTCGGGGGCGTCGGGTTCATGCAGGCCGACCCAGACGAAGGCGTTGCTCTTGTCGTCGGCCGCGTTGCGCGCGCGGACGAGCTCCAGGGCGTCGGGGATGCCCAGGGCGTCGATCTTCTTGCCGTCGACGTAGGCGGCGTATTCGACGAGTGAGTCGCTCGGCGGGACGCAGACGCCGTTCATCCGGTCACGGACCGGGACGGCGGGGGCGTGCGGGGCGCGGACGGCCCGTGCGTGCTTGATGCGGGGAAAAAGGAGCGAGGAGCGCATGGCAAACCTTTCCCGCCCAACTCGGCACCGTTCACGCGCGACGCGATGTCACCTCAGTTCGAACGGGAATGCGCGTGGGAGCCGGTCGGGCACTGATCCGGAGTGGTCGAGAGTGCGCACACAGCGCGTGCGCGGGCACGTACTGCTGGGATCGCCAGAGGACATTCCCAACCACCTCCAATCAGTAAGAGACAGGCAAAGCCGCCCAAACTTAGCACAGATCTGGGCACGTCCCTTAAGCGTACTCCCGGCCGCAACAAGCGATCATCCATAACCTGATGAAATTCCCGCGTGATTTACGGTCGCATCCGCCGTCGTCGACGGCTGATCCGGCGGACGCGGTGTTATGGGAACGGTGCCACGGCCGTACGCCACGACAGCGCGCCGTGAGCGTGCGCCGTGAGTGTGCGCGGCCCCGCCGACGCGGCCCGTCGACACGGGACCCGTTGTCCACAGCCTGTGGATGGATGGCCGGCCGGGGGCCGATAGGCTCTCGCGAGTGCGCGTTCTTGTGATTGGATCCGGCGGGCGTGAGCATGCCCTGTGCCGGTCGCTGACGGCAGATCCCCAGGTCACCGAGGTTCACTGTGCCCCCGGCAACGCCGGCATCGCACAGGTCGCGACCCTGCATCCGGTGACCCCGACCGACCCCGCGGCGGTCACCCGGCTGGCCGGGGAGCTGGGGGCCGACCTGGTCGTGATCGGCCCTGAGGCACCGCTGGTCGCCGGCGTCGCCGACGCGGTCAGGCAGGCGGGCGTCCCGTGCTTCGGTCCCTCCAAGGAGGCCGCCCGGATCGAGGGCTCCAAGGCGTTCGCCAAGGACGTCATGGTCGCGGCGGGCGTGCCCACCGCGCGGTCCCGCACGTGCGTCACGCCCGAGGAGGCCGCCGCGGCCCTGGCCGAGTTCGGCGCCCCGTACGTGGTCAAGGACGACGGCCTCGCGGCCGGCAAGGGCGTGGTGGTCACCGACGACCTCGACGAGGCGCTCGGGCACGCCGCGTCGTGCGGGCGGGTCGTCATCGAGGAGTTCCTCGACGGCCCCGAGGTGTCGCTGTTCGCCCTCTGCGACGGGACCACGGCCGTGCCGCTCCAGCCCGCCCAGGACCACAAGCGCGCCTACGACGGGGACAAGGGCCCCAACACCGGCGGCATGGGCGCCTACACGCCGCTGCCGTGGGCCCCGGGCGACCTCACCGAGCGGGTGATGGCCGAGACCGTCCTGCCGACCGTCACCGAGCTGGCCAGGCGCGGCACGCCGTACACCGGGGTGCTCTTCGTGGGGCTGGCCCTCACGGCGGAGGGGCCGAAGGTGATCGAGTTCAACGCGCGGTTCGGCGACCCGGAGACCCAGGTCGTGCTGGACCGGTTGGAGACGCCGCTCGCGGGCCTGCTGCTGGCCTGCGCGGACGGGACGCTCGGCGGGTTCGGACCGCTGTCCTACCGCGACGGCGCCGCGGTGACCGTGGTGGTCGCGGCGGAGAACTACCCGGCCGACCCCGTCAAGGGCGACGTCATCGAGGGGCTGTCCGACACCGTCGAGAACGCCTACGTGCTGCACGCCGGCACCGCGTTCGAGGGCGACCGGATCGTCTCCAGCGGCGGGCGGGTGCTCAGCGTGGTCGGCACCGGCCCCGACGTGGCCGCGGCGCGCGCGGCGGCCTACGAGGCCGTCGGCCGCATCCGGATGCGCGGCTCGCACCACCGCACGGACATCGCAGGACGTAGCGCTTGATCGGCATGCCGCGATAAGCCGGGGGCAGGTTCTGCCCCGTCCCCGGCCGCTCCGCCCCCACGGAGGAAAGATGTCGCTCGACCAGTCAGCGGTCCCCGAACGGATCGGCGACACCGGCGTGCTGCGCTGGCCGGGCACCTGGCGGGTCTACGTCGCCACCCGCAGCGAGGAGATCCGGGCCGACGCCGAGCGCGCCCTGACCATGCGCGAGGAGGCGGGCCAGCTCGTGTCCGTGGGCGAGGGCATCGGCACTCACCTGGCCCGCGCGGAGACCTACGCCCGCGGCAAGCACGGCCTGCGGCGCTGGCTGACCGGCCAGGCCATCGAGGGCGCCTGGTCCAACGTCAACAGCGCGACCGTGATGCTGTACGGCGTGCTGCCGACGGCGGAGCTGTGCGGCCGGGTGCCCGAGGTCGTGGCGATCGGCCGGGCCTACCTGCCCGGCGACGACCCCCGGCTGGTCCAGCTGCAGGCCAGGCTCGCCGCCGGGGATCTGGCGGAGGACGACAGGCCGCTGATGCAGTCGGTGCTGCGGGCCGCCTACACCGCGCAGGCGATGGAGACCGGCCGGGTCCGCAGCTTCCGCAACCTGCTGCTCGGCGGGGTGGTCATGCTGAGCCTGATCGTGCTGGGCGTGGTGGCCATCGGCGCGATCTGGCCGGACGTCATCCCGATGTGCGGCAACCAGGCGGTGATCCAGGCCCAGGGGCTGATGCCCGCGCAGATCTGCCCGACCGGCGCCCTGCGGCCCAGTCACGGCGACGTCCCCCTCGTGGCCCTGATCGGCATGCTGGGCGCGGCGCTGGCCACGGCGGCCTCGCTCTCCACCCGCTCGGAGCTGTCCACGCGCTACTCGCTGGCGGTGGTCCAGAACCTGCTCAAGGCCCCCGCCGGAGTGGCCACCTCCGTGCTGGGCCTGCTGATCCTGAACTCCGGTTTCGTCCCCGGCTTCGCGGGCCTCGGCTCCCAGCCCGCCATCCTGGTCTGGGCCATGGCCTTCGGCTACGGCCAGCAGGTCGTCACCCGGTTCGTCGACCAACGGGCCGACAACCTCCTGTCGGCCGCCTCGCCGCTCACCCCGGCCGGCAGGGGGACCCGGGCCGCGTGAGCGGCCCGGTGTCCGCCGCGCGGGCGGGGAGCCGGTCCCGCCCGACGGCCGTCCGGCCGCGCGGGCGGGGCTCGGCACGCCCGGCCGGTCGCCCCCGTGGCCAGGCGGGGGCGGCGGATGCGGGACCATTACGGGGAGGCTCGCGAGCGGTCGAATGATCGGCGGCACAGCGGGTAGTCGCCACCCGAAGTGGCCGGTTCAGGGGCATCCAGCGGCTACTGTTGGCCGATAACCCCCGGCTGCCGCCACTGGCCTCCGCATCAGCCAAATCCCCGCTTCCCCTTTCCCCAAGGAGCATGTCGCATGGTCCGTTACCGCGTGCGCGGTGGCACCCCACTGCGTGGAACCGCCTTCATCCAGGGTGCCAAGAACGCCGTACTGCCCATGATCGGTGCGGCGCTCCTGGCGGCCAAGGGCCGGACGGTGCTGCGCAACGTCCCGATCATCGAGGACGTGCGCCGGGCGGTCGAGCTGGCCGAGGCGATCGGCGCCAAGGTCGAGCTCCACGAGGCCGAGCGCACACTGGTGATCGACGCCTCCACGCTGAGCAGCCCGGTGCTGCCCGCCGAGATCGCCCGCCGCTTCCGCGGCTCGGTGCTGTTCGTCCCCGCCCTGCTGCACCGCCTCGGCGAGGCGATCATCGAGGGCGTGGGCGGCTGCAACCTGGGCAGCCGCAACCTCGACTTCCACTACCTGGGCTACAAGCGCCTGGGCGCGATCGTGGACGAGGGCGACTCCGTCATCCACGTCAAGGCGGCCGGTTTCACCGGTGCCACCCTGTATCTGGACACCCCCTCGCACACCGGCACCGAGAACCTCATCATGGCGGCCGCCCTCGGGCGCGGCACCACCGTGATCGAGAACGCGGCGCTGGAGCCCGAGGTCCTCGACGTGATCGAGATGCTGACCCGGATGGGCGCGCGGATCAGCGGCGGCGGCACCGGGTTCATCACGGTGGAGGGCGTGGAGGAGCTCCAGGCCGTCGAGCACACCGTGATGCCCGACCGCCTCGACGCGGGCGTGTTCGCCATGGCCGCGGCCATCACCGGCGGCGAGGTCAACCTGGTCGGCGCCGACCTCGACCACCTCGGCGTGGTCCGCTACAAGCTGGAGCAGATGGGGGTGGAGTTCGCCGACCACGGCGCGGTGCTCCACGTGCGCCGGGACCGCCCGCTGCGCCCGATCAACGTGATCACCGACACCTATCCCGGCTTCGCCACCGACCTGCAGTCGCCGATCATGACGGTCGCCTGCCTCGCCGACGGCGCCAGCTACATCCACGAGCGCATCTTCGACGGCCGGTTCGCCCTGGCCACCGAGCTGAACAAGATGGGCGCCGACATCGAGGTCAAGGAGAACAGCGCCGTCGTCCGCGGCGCGACCCCGCTGACCGGCACCGAGGTGACCGCGCACGACCTGCGTTCCGGAATCGCCCTGGTTCTCGCCGGTCTCGCCGCCGAAGGGGAGACCCTGATCGAATCCGGTTATCTCATCGACCGCGGCCACTCATATCTGGCCGAGCGTATGCAGGCCCTGGGCGCAGATGTGAGGCGAGAGATTTCTTCCTCATAATCAGCGGGTTTCAGTCACTCAAAAACCGCTCTGACCTGTGTAAACAGTAACAGTTAGGGGTTTAGCCGGGAGGTACGTCCCGGAATTGACGGCAAATCGGGCGTGACATTACGGCCCCCGCAAGCGATCGTTCCAAAAGAGAGCCGAAAACAAACGGACAGCAGGATGGGACGAACATTGGTCGAGCGGGCCGAAGAAACTCCACGAGTGTCACGCCCGGGTGCCATGACACCGGACCTCACTATCGGTGTGGTGGGCCCCCATGACCTCGTCGAGCGAGTGATGTTGATGGGACACGCGGCGGCGCCCCTGCCCTGCCGCCTGGTAGCCGCTGCCTACCGGGACGAGCAGGAAGCCGCCGACAAAGTCACCCGCCTGGGGGCAGGCGTGGACGCCTGCCTGTTCGCCAGCCCGGTCCCCTATGACCTGGCCAGGCGTTCGGGCGTGCTGACGATGCCGGCGACGTACGTGCAGCTCGGCGGCGCCGCGCTGATCGCGGCCCTGGCCAGGGCCGCGCTGGACGAACGGATCGACCCGCGCAGGGTCAGCGTCGACGTGCTGAGCCGGGCCGACGTCGAGGAGGCCTACACCGACCTGAGCCTGCCGGTCGGTGACGTACACAGCCGCGACGAGCCGGGGGCGACCGGGACGATCGCCGCCTTCCACGAGCGCCTGGCCCGCCAGGGCAGCACCAGCGGGGCGCTGACCTGCCTGCCCGCCGTCGCCGACCGCCTGCAGACGGCCGGGGTCCCGGTGGTCAGGGTCCGGCCGACGTCGGCGGCGGTCCGTACGGCGCTGCACACGGCCGCCCTGCTCGGCGCCCACCACCGGCTGGAGGAGTCGCAGCTCACCGTCATCCTGGTGGAGGTGCCGACGCTCCGCGAGCCGGTCCGCCGGGCCGCGCCGCGCTACTGGCGCGACGAGTTACGGCTGTCCCTGCACCGGCTGCTGGTGCAGGAGGCGAACCGGATCAACGCGTCGGTGACCTCGGTCGACGACCACAGCTACATGGTCACCGCGACCCGCGGCTCGGTGGCCACGGCCACCGAGGGGTTCCGGGTGCTGCCGTTCGCGGCACGGGTGCGGGACGAGCTCGGCCTGGCCGTGGAGGTGGGGGTCGGCATGGGCCGCACCGCCCATGACGCCGAGTCCCACGCGCGGGCGGCGCTGGCGCGCACGCAGGCGGGCAAGCAGGCCCAGGGCTTCGCGGTCGACCGCGAGGGCCGGGCGCTGGTCCCCGCGCCCCGGATGCCTCCGCAGGGCGGCGGGCCGCTGAAGCCGAAGGGCGTGGAGGTGCTGGCCCGGCTGGCGGCCAAGCTGGAGGGCGGGGACACGGTGGTGGACGCGGAGAGCGCGGGCAAGATGCTCGGCGTCACGCCGCGTACGGCACGGCGGCTGCTGCGCACGTTGGTCGACGAGGGACTCGCGTGGCCGCTTCCGCCGAACCGCACCCCGCAGCCGGGCCGCCCCCGCCAGCTCTACCGCCTGATCGTGGAGAAGCTCGGCAGCCGCTGACCCGCCCGGCCGTCCCGTGGTCCGGGGCCGCGCCCGCCTGTGCGGCGCGGCCCCGGACCACGTCCGCGCGGGCCGGACCATGTCCGCGCGGGCCCGGACCGCCTGTGCGCGGGCCCGTCTCAAAGGGTGAACCCCGCGAGCCGCGTTCCGGGCACGGGCGATATTGTCATGAGCTATGGGTCATGACACTGCTGACAGCCGCGGATCGCTCCTCATGTGGGGAGCGCTGGCGATCGTCTATGTGGTGTGGGGGTCCACCTACCTCGCGATCAAAATCGTCATCGAGACCATCCCGCCGCTGCTCAGCGGGGCCATGCGCTTCACCACGGCCGCGCTGGTCCTCGGCGCCGTGGTCTTCCTGCTCCGGGGCCGGCCGGCCTTCCGGATGACCTGGAAGGAGCTGGGCGGGGCGGCCCTGGTCGGGCTGCTGCTGCTGACCGCCGGCAACGGCATGGTCGCGGTGGCCGAGCAGCACATCTCCAGCGGGCTGGCGGCGCTGCTGGTGGCCTCGGTGCCGCTCTGGCTGGTGATCTTCAGGATCGTCGCCCGGGACCGGCCCGGGCTGCTGACGCTGGCCGGGGTGCTCATCGGTTTCGGCGGGGTGGCGGTGCTGTCGCTGACCGGCGGGAGCAGCGCGTCGGACGGCATCGGGATCGCGGTCATCCTGCTGGCGTCGGTGTCGTGGTCGGTGGGCTCGTTCCTGTCCGCCCGGATCCCGATGCCCGCCAACCCCTTCACCGCGAGCGCGGTCGAGATGGCCGCGGGCGGGGCCGGGCTGATGCTGACCAGCACGGTCATGGGCGAGCACCTCGACCTCGGCGCCGTCTCCGGGCGTTCCTGGGCCGGGCTGGCCTACCTGGTCGTGATGGGCTCCCTGGTCGGCTTCACCGCCTACGTGTGGCTGCTGGGCAGCGCCCCGATCTCCCTGGTCTCCACCTACGCCTACGTCAACCCCGTGGTGGCGGTCGCCCTCGGCGCGCTCGTCCTGGGCGAGCCGGTCACGGGCTCGATGCTCGCCGCGGGCCTGGTGATCGTCCTCGGTGTGGCCCTGGTGGTCTCCACCGAGCGCCGCAAGAAGGCCCCGGCCGAGGAGAGGGAGCCCGCGACCGTGTGAGGCGCGGGCCCGCCGGCCCCCGCCTCGGGGCGGGGCCGCCGGGCGCGGAGGGCCACCGTGAACGGTGGAAGGCCGCCGTGGACGGCCGGAGACGGCTCTGACGGCCGCACCGGGGCGGGAGCAGGGTCAGGGCCCCGGTGAGGGCGTCAGAGCCTCTCGGATCGCGTCAGGACCTCTCGAAGGCCCCGGCGACGGCCAGGAAGGTGTCGTTGGCCTCGGCGGAGCCGATGGAGACGCGGGCCCCCTCACCGGCGAAGGGACGCACGGCGACGCCCTCGGCCGCGCAGGCCTCGGCGAACTCCGTCGTGCGCTCGCCCAGCCGGAGCCAGACGAAGTTGGCCTCGGAGACCGGCACCGTCCAGCCCTGGGCGATCAGCGCCTCGCGGACCCGGGTGCGCTCCTTGACCACGGTGTCGACCCGCTCCAGCAGCTCGTCCTCGGCCGCCAGGGAGGCGACGGCGGCGGCCTGGGCCAGGTGGTTGACCGCGAAGGGCACGGTCGTCTTCCGCACGGCGGTCGCCACCGCCTCACCGGCGATCAGGTAGCCGACCCGGAGCCCGGCCAGGCCGTACGCCTTGGAGAACGTCCGCAGCACGGCCACGTTCGGCCGGTCGCGGTAGACGGTGAGGCCGTCGGTGACGTCGGCGTCCCTGACGTACTCCCGGTAGGCCTCGTCGAGGACGACGAGCACGTTCTCCGGCACCCGGTCGAGGAACGCCTCCAGTTCGGCGGCGTGGACGACCGTGCCGGTGGGGTTGTTCGGGTTGCAGACGAAGATCATGCGCGTCTGCGGGGTGACCGCCGCGGCCATGGCCTCCAGGTGGTGCGTCTCACCCTGGAGGGGGATCCGGACCGAGGTCGCCCCCGCCAGGTCGGCCAGGAGCGGGTATGCCTCGAACGACCGCCAGGCGTAGATCACCTCGGCACCCGGCTCGCTCACGGTCTCGAAGAGCTGCTGGGCCACCGTCACCGAGCCCGCGCCCAGCGCGACGTGCTCGGGCGGCACGCCGTACCGCTCGGCGAGGGCGTGGGTCAGGCCGGTCGCCGCGGGATCGGGATAGCGGTGGATCTCGGTCGCGGCCTTCGCGACCGCCTCGACCACGGAGGGCAGCGGCTCGTAGGGGGATTCGTTCGAGGACAGCTTGTAGGACCGGCCGTCGGCTGACACTACGGCCTTGCCCGCCTTGTATGGGGGCATTGTGTCCAGGATCGCGCGGAAACGAGGCATGGCCTTACTTTATGAGGAGCGGGCGGATGGGGCATCATCCTGGAAGACTGGAGGTGAGAGGCGTGCCCGACCGGGAGGACGACATGAGCATCGCACCGCTGGCCGAGACCGAGCAGCCCGACGCGGAGGCGGCCGAGACGGAGCCGTCCGAGTGGGAGCCCGTCCCCGACTGGATCATCCCGTCATCGGATGGTTTCACCGCCGATGACCTCGACCGGCTGCGGGGGATTCCCCCGCACACCGAGCTGATCGATGGCACTCTCGTCTTCGTGAGCCCCCAGACCAACTTCCACATGTCGACGCTCTTCCTCCTGGAGAGTGCGCTGCGGCGGACGGTCCCGCCGGACCTGCGGGTCAGGCGCGAGATGACCGTGACGCTCGGTGAGCGGCAACGGCCCGAGCCAGACGTCCTGGTGGTCCGCGCCGAAGCCGTCAAGGGGCCGAAGCAGACCACCTATCAACCGGCCGACGTCGTCCTGGCCGTCGAGGTGGTCTCCGCCGAGTCCGAGGTCCGCGACCGGGAGCGCAAGCCCCAGCTCTACGCGGCGGCGGGCATCCCCCACTTCTGGCGGATCGAGGAGAAGGACGGCCGCCCGGCGGTCTACGTCTACGAGCTCGACCCGGCCACCAGGTCCTACGTCGCCACAGGTATCCACCACGACCGGCTGAAGCTCGGCGTCCCCTTCGACGTCGACCTCGACCTGACGGAGATCGACGAGCTCTGAGACCCCGCCCCTACTCCTTGAGCGAGCGGAGCATCGGGGGGTGGAGCAGGACGGCCGGGCCCCGGCGGTAGAGCTTGGCGGGGCGGCCGCCGTCGCGGGTGGTGGTGCGGCCGGTGGGCACCAGGAAACCCTCGGCCTTGGTGACCTTGCGGTGGAAGTTGCGCGGGTCCAGGGTGCGGCCCCAGACGATCTCGTAGACCCGGCGCAGGTCGGCGACGGTGAACTCCGGGGGGCAGAAGGCGGCGCCCAGCGGGGTGTATTCGAGCTTGCCCCGGGCGCGCTCGATCCCGTCGACCATGATGCGCCGGTGGTCGAAGGCCATCTCCCGGAGCGAGGAGACCGGCTGCCAGCTCATGTGCGCCTCGGTGGAGGCCGGCAGGTCGGGGGCGAGGCCGAGGTAGGCGACGCTCAGCACGCGCTGGCGCGGGTCGCGGTCGGGGTAGCCGTAGGTCTGGAGCTGCTCCAGGTGGACCGGGGCGCCGGGCAGGCCGGCCCGTTCGGCGAGGACCCTGGCCGCCGCCGCGGGCAGGTCCTCGTCGAGTTGGATGAAGCCGCCTGAGAGGGCCCAGCGTCCCTCGTAGGGGGAGTTGTCGCGCCGCCAGACGAGCGCGCTCAGCGCCTGACAGCGCACCGTGAGGACGACCAGGTCCACGCTGACGGGAATGCGCGGAACCATGCCAGGCACGTTACACCGGTCAGGCGTTTATCAGGACGTGCAGCGGCGCGGCGGCGGCCCGTCCGTCGGGCGCGGCGACCTCGATCCGCACCCAGGTGCCGGGCGGGACCTGGGTCCAGTCGAACGGGACCCAGGCCGTCTTCATCCGGGCGGGCAGGTCGGGCGGCGGCTCCGTCAGGTCCACTCCGGCCACGTCGACGACCTTGGGAGCCTCCTGGCCGTCCCAGGTGATCGTCACCTTGGAGCCCATGGGCAGGTTGTAGCCCCGGATCTCCATGCCGTCCTGGATGTCGCGCTCCTTGCGGACGGCGTCCACCGGGATCGGCCGGTCGTGGTCGCGGGCGATGTCCTCGGCCAGGGACGGGGAGCCGCAGGTGAAGAAGTCGCTCCACATGTAGGAGACGACCTTGGAGACGTAGCGGCCGACCTGGGTCACGGCCGTGTCGAGCCGCTCCTTGTCGGTGCGCCCCCGGGTGCCCGCCCGGTCGGCGCAGAACTTCTCGTCGGACGGCTCGAACGCCTCCACGTTGGCCCAGAGCTGCACGTTGTAGCCCTGCTCCACCATCCGGGTCCGCGCCGCGGCCATCTCCCGGTAGTAGTCGCGGGTGGAGCCGTGGTAGGCGATGCCGTTGGTCGTCTCCCCCACGACCGTGCGGAGCCGCTCGTCCACCTGGTCGTCGCGCTGGTCCGGCCAGAACAGGCCGACCTTGCCGGTGCCCCGGCTGTCCTGCGGCGCGATGATGCCGACCCCGGTCCTGGCGAGGGCCTCGAAGCCGGCCGCCACCTGCTTGGGGCTGGCGCTGATCGGCAGCCGCTTGCGCGCGTCCATGTAGGGGCTGACCAGGATCGGCTTGCCCGGCATCTCCTGCTCGACGATCTCGTGCTGGGAGGCGTAGACCCTCAGGGTCGGGTGGTCGAGCTTGGCCACCTCGGGATCGTCCGACCCCGTGTAGCGCATCTCCCGCATCTGGAGTTCGAAGGGCTGATAGAAGCCCCCGAGTGAGACGCGGTCCTGGAAGCGGGCACCGTAGTCCTGCAGGATGCGCCGGGTGAGCGTGATGAGGGTGTTCGTCCCCTGCTTGGCGGCCCGGGTCTTCTGCGCCGGGTCGCGCGGGGCCAGCGGCAGCGCGGGGAAGACCTTCACGCCGAACTGGTCGCCGAGGTCGAGCAGCTCGGTGAGGCTGTCCTTGTCCGCGGCGGCGATCAGGATCACGTGGTAGCCGCGGCCCTTGTTCCTGACGTTGGCGCAGCTCGGGTCGTCGCTGCCGTCCTCGGTCGCGATGAGCCGGTAGAAGACGGTCTTGCCGACCTGGATCTTCCGCTCGAACTCGGGACAGCGGAACAGCCCCGGCCCGAACGCCTCGTCGGTCCGGTAGACGAACGTCCAGCTCACCCGGTTGCCCGGGTTGGCCGCCTTGAGGTCCCGCTCCGCGGCCGCCACGCACGGCAGCCCGTCCTCCTCGCACGGCTCGTAGCGGGGGTCGACCTTGTCCTCTTCCGCGTCGTCCTCGCTCTTGTTCTCCAGGATCCGGCCGTCGTCGTCGAGGCGGCGGGCCTGCAGTCCCCAGCCGATCCGGATCACCGTGTCGCCGCCCACCTTGTGGATGGCGCCGAACTGCCGCCGCCAGGTGCAGTGGTCGGCGGTGGGGATGAGCCAGTAGCCGGTCACCGCGTAGGGCGAGGCCATCTCGGTGTCGAACGTTCCACACGGGTCGGTGAAGGCGCTGGCCTCGGGGGTCAGCGCCGCGGAGACGGTGGTGGAGGGCGAGGGGGCGGCCGAGGATCTGTCGCCCGCCGGGACGTCCCCGCCCCGGGGCAGGACCAGCACGATCGCCGCCACCGCCGCGAGGATCGCCACGCCGAGAAGAGCGGTCAACCAGCGCACGTTCAGGACACTACCGTTCTTGTGATCAGGCGGACATAAGCAACATCGCCAGACAAGAAATCAGCTTTTAACCCCTGCCCATGCCTCCAACTGGGACACGAAACGGCGGGCCGAGTTGGGCCAGTGATGGTTCGCACGGGCCGCCGCATACCCTCGGGCGCCCTGAGCATGCCGCTCCCTGACGTCGTCCCGCAGGGTGAGCACGGCCTGGGCCACGGCCTTGGGGTCCTCCCAGGGCACGACCATGCCGCTGCTGTAGCGCTCGACCAGCTCCACCGCGCGCGGCGACGGGGTGGTGATCACCGGGATGCCGTGGGCCATGTACTCCACGATCTTCGTGGGCATGGAGTGGCGGTAGTTGGGCTCGTCGTGCAGCAGCGACAGCCCGGCCAGCGCCCCGTCGAGCCGCTTGAGCGCCTCGTCGTTCGGCATGAAGTCGCGCCATTCCAGCACGCCCTCGGCCACCGCCTCGTTCAGCGTGGGACGCGACTGCGGGTCGGCGTAGCCGATCAGCTCGACCGCCACCCGGTAGGGCCGCAGCAGCCGGGCCACCTCGATGGCGTCGCGCACCCCGCGCGCCTCCGACAGCCAGCCGAGGTAGACGACGCGGTCGTCTCCCGGCGGGGTCACGTCGTCGGGCACCCAGGTCTCGTTCGGGACGACCAGGTGGGCCCGGTGGAAGCGGCCGGCGTAGGCGGTCTCGGCGAGGAGCAGGTGCAGGCGGCGCTCGGCCGTGCCTTCGAGCATGCGGGCCAGGAAGCGCACCGGCGGGCGCAGGAACGCGGGCAGCCAGGGCTTCAGCGACAGGGTCGCCGGAGTGTCCTCGTGCACGTCCCAGACCACCGGGGGCCGCTTGCGCACGCCTACGACCGCGAGCAGCAGCTCGGGGTCGTGGATCACCACCAGATCAACCTGGTCGCGCATGCGCTTGAACACCTTGCGGGCGGCGCGCACGGCCGAAAGCCGTTTGCGCTCAGCCGCCCGGGGGAGATCGACGCCGTTCACCCACGACCGGGCCATTACGCCCCGTGCGGTGTACGGCGCGGCATACGTGACCTCATGACCGGCATCCACGAGCGCGCGGATCTGCCGGTGCAGGATCCGGGCGTCCTCGGGGTGATGCACCACCGTCATGACGAGCACGTGCACTGCGCGCAGCCCTCCGTCGCTAGAGCCGCTCGACGCGTTCACCCTCGGCGAGGACGCCTCGGGTGTCGAGCACGAGTCTGCCGTGGTCCTCGACGATCGACAGGTCGAAGGCGGCGTGCTGCTGCATCAGCAGCGTCACGTCCGCTTCGGCGACCGCCCTGGAGAGATCTTCCTCACGCGGCACCGGGCTACCGTCCACACGCCATTCCTTGACGTACGGATCGGCGAAGACCAGTTCGGCGCCGAGTTCGAGCAGCGCCCGCGCGACCGGCAGGGCCGGTGTCTCGCGCTCGTCGGCGATGTCGGGCTTGTAGGTGACGCCGAGCAACAGCACCTTGGAGCCGTTGACGGCCTTCTTGTGTCGGTTGAGCAGCCGCTGGACGCGGGCCACCACGTAGGACGGCATCCGCTCGTTGATCTCCTGGGCCAGCTCCACGAAGCGGAACGGGTAGCCCAGCTTGCGCACCGTGTAGGACAGGTAGGACGGGTCGACGGGGATGCAGTGCCCGCCGACGCCCGGTCCGGGCAGGAACTTCTGGAAGCCGAACGGCTTGGTGGCCGCCGCCTCGATGGACTCCCAGAGGTTGATGCCGAGCTCGTCGCAGAAGATCGCCATCTCGTTGACGAGGGCGATGTTGACGTGGCGGTAGGTGTTCTCCAGGAGCTTGGCCATCTCGGCCTCACGGGTGCCGCTGACCGGCACGACCTGCTCGACGAACTGGGAGTAGAAGCCGACCGCCCGGTCCCGGCAGGCGGCCGTGTAGCCGCCGACGACCTTGGGGGTGTTGCGCAGGCCGTACTTGGGGTTGCCCGGGTCGATGCGCTCGGGCGAGAAGGCGAGGTGGAAGTCGGTGCCCGCGACGAGGCCGGAGGCCTCCAGGATCGGGCGGGCGACCTCGTCGGTGGTGCCGGGCCAGGTCGTCGACTCCAGCACGACGAGCGTGCCCGAGGACAGGTTGCGGGCGACGGTCTGGGTGGCCCCCTCCACCGCCGACAGGTCGGGGCGGTGGTCCTCGTCCAGCGGGGTCGGCACGCAGATGACGATGGTGCGGCTGTCGGCCAGCACGGACTCGTCCAGCGTGGCGCTGAACCCCCCCGCCAGCATGTGTTCGAGGTCGGCGTCGGTCAGGTCGTCGATGTAGGAACGCCCCGCGTTGAGGGCCTCCACCTTGCGGGGGTCGACCTCGAAGCCGACGACCCTCAGGCCCGCAGCCGCGGCCTCCTTGGCCAGTGGCATGCCGACGTATCCCAGACCGATCACGGCCAGGTCATAGGCGCTCACGCGGCCTCCTTCCTCGGCCGCGCCCGCGAGGGCACCGCGCCCGCCGGCCGGCTGGCTGTGCTCACTCACGGGGTGACCCTGGAAAGCCGGAAACAACACTTCATGGTGGCAAAGGCTATCTCAACTCCGCGCAAGCCACGCCTAATGCGATTGAACGCATCACAAACGGCTGGGTTACCTGTCACCGACACAGGACCATCAACCCGCAAGCGACCGGTAAATATCACGGTAGGTCTCCGCGACACGGCTCCACGTGCGCTTCGCGGCCACCTCGGCCCGTCCGGCCTCGCCCATCGCGGCCCGGCGCGCCGGGTCGTCGCGGAGCCCGGCCAGGGCGTCGGCGAGCGCCTCCGGGTCCCCGGCGGGGACCAGGAGCCCGGCGCCGTCGGAGCCGACGAGCTCCGACAGGGCGGGCAGGTCGCTGAGCACGACCGGCTTGCCCAGAGCCATCGCCTCGACGGGCTTCAACGGCGTGACGAGCCGGCAGACCCGCAGGTCCTCCCGGGGGCAGACGAAGATGTCGATGGCCGACTGGGCCTGCAGCGCCTCGTCCGGACCGACCCGGCCGGGCAGGATCGCGAGGTCGCCCAGCCCCAGCTCCTCGACCTGCTCCAGCAGCTCCGGGCGCGCCGCGCCGTCCCCGACCAGCAGCAGCCTGATCGGGGCGCCCCGGTCGCGCAGGAGGGCGGCGGCGCTGATCATGGTCGCGAAGCCCTCGTAGGCCACGATGCTCGACACCGAGCCCATGACGATCTCGCCGGGCTCGATGCCGTAGGCGGAACGGAACGCGGCGCCGTCGTATTCGGCGGTCAGCAGCGAGTCGTCCACCGCGTTGGGCGCCAGGAAGATCCGCTCCCTGGGCACGCCCCGCTCGACGATCTCGGTGGCCATGGTCTCCGCGAGGGTGACCACGGCGTCGGCCGAGCGCATGATGAACGCCTCGCGGTCGCGCTGGAGCACGTGCCGCTGGCTGCCGACCCGCTTGGGGTCGCGGGAGGCCCAGGTCTCCTCCAGGAAGCCCCGGACCTCGTAGACCATCGGCGTGCCGGTCCGCTCCCGCACCGCCAGCGCCACCGAGCCGTTGCGGTGGTCGGTCGCGGCGTGCAGCACCTGCGGCCGGAGCGTCCTGACCAGCTCGGTCACCTCGCCGGCGCCCCGGATCATGCGGCCGTGGCTCTCGAACGGCACCTCGCCGCTGGGCAGCAGCCGGTGGTAGGGGGTCCCGTCGATCTCCTCGTAGGGCGTGACGTCAACGTGGCCCTGCATCATCGGCCAGCCCCAGCTGGTCACGACGTGCGGGTCCAGGCCGGCCGCCCGCTGCGCGGTGACGATCCGGTGCGTGCGCACGGTGTATCCGGCCTGGGTGTACGGCAGGGCGTTGGTGACGCAGTGCAGCACCCGGCCCTCGATCCGCTCGCCCACGATCACCTTGGACTTGGGCGGGATCGGGTTGGGCTGGATGGCCGCCAGCTCGCCGGCGTAGTAGGTGGCCCGGCGCTTGATGAAGGGGTATTTGACGTACGGCTGGAGCACCGCGACGGCCTCGGTCATCCGGCCGGCGTCGAAGTGCTCCTTGGCTCCGTTCCACGGGCCCTTGAGCACGCGCATGCCGAGTCTGCGGACCACGAACCTGGCCTGGCGCGCGGCGGGCCAGGCGAACCGTCCCACGACGGGGCGGAGCCTCGGCGGAAGGGTCTCCGCGGCCGCCTGCGCCACACGCACGGGGTCGGACTTGACCTTGGTCGCCACGACTCGGGAGACGATCACAGGGTGCTGGACGAACCCCCTGATGAGCCCGCGCAGACCGGCACGTGCCGACTTCGCGGAGATCTTGGAGGAGTCTGGCCTGCTGGCATCGGATACCACGCCGTGACCGTACCATAGGCAACGTTTGCCACACTCCCGCATGAAAGGCGAGGTCAATGAGGGACAACGCCCCACTGGGGACGACCCCGGACCCCGACAATCCCCTCGTCCTGCACGTGCTCGGCGCGCGGCCCAACTTCGTGAAGGCCGCTCCGGTGGTGCGTGGTCTCGACGCCCTGGGGGTGAGGCAGGGCATCGTCCACACCGGTCAGCACTACGACGCGCTGATGTCGGACGTGTTCTTCGCCGACCTCGGGCTGCCGGAGCCGATCGCCAATCTGGGCGTCGGGTCCGGCTCGCACGCGCGCCAGACGGCGGCCCTGCTGACCGGCCTGGAGGACGTCGTCCTGGCGCACCGGCCCGCGCTGGTCGTCGTCTACGGCGACGTCAACTCGACGCTGGCCGCGATCCTCGTCTGCGCCAAGCTCCACGTCCCGACCGCGCACGTCGAGGCGGGCCTGCGCTCCTTCGACCGGGAGATGCCCGAGGAGGTCAACCGGGTCGTCACCGACGCCCTGTCCGACATCCTGTTCGCCACCTCGCCGGACGCGCTCTCGCACCTGGCCAACGAGGGCGTGGACCCGGCACGCGTCCACCTCGTCGGCAACCCGATGATCGACAGCCTGTTCTCGGCGCTGGACCGCCTCGACCCGGCCCCGGTCCGCTCCCGCCTCGGGCTCCCGGAGCGGTACGGCGTGGCCACCCTGCACCGCCCCGGCAACGTGGACGACCCCGCCTCCGCCAAGGAGCTGGTCGACGCCGTGCTGGCGGTGAGCGAGCGCCTGCCCATCGCGGTGCCGCTGCACCCGCGCGGCCGGGCCCGCCTGGCCGAGGCCGGGCTGGTGAACGGCGACAACCTCCTCATCGTCGACCCGCTGGGCTACGTGGACTTCCTGTCCCTGGTGCGGGGCGCGGCGCTGGTCGTCACCGACTCCGGCGGCGTGCAGGAGGAGACGACCATGCTCGGCGTCCCCTGCCTGACCGTCCGGCCCAACACCGAGCGGCCGATCACCGTCACCCACGGCACCAACCGCCTGGTCACCCCGGCGCTGCTGCCCGCCGCCGCCGACCGGGCCCTGGCCGACGGCGCGGCGACGCCCTCGGGCGAGCTGCCCCCGCTCTGGGACGGCAAGGCCGGCCCCCGGATCGCCCGCGTGATCGAGGCCTGGCTCAAGGGCGGCAACCTCTCTCCGGCGGCACAGGCTGTACCGCCCAAATCCCTGTAAAACGAATATTTCGTCGCGGCCGAAGCCGTACGCTGGCACGACCCCGGATAAAGGCGATCCCCATGAGTTCCCCCATGAGTGAGCAGACCCCCGAAGAGCCGAAGTACCAGCGTCTCGGACCGATCAACTGGCTGCCCGAGGAGCGCAAGGTCGTCGAGCGCTTCGAGGAGCGCGTCCGGGACCTGGAGCGGCGGCTGGCCATCGCCGAGGCCCGCGCGGACTACGCGCAGTGGAAGCTGGAGTCCACCAAGGTCCAGCGGCCCTACCGGGTGGCCGAGGCCATCACGGGGGCCAAGGGGTCGGGGGTCGTGCGGCTGCCGGGCAAGCTCCGCATGGCGCTGCGGCCCCGCAAGGGGCCCGAGGCGCCCCGGCCGGTGGCCGAGGTGATCGAGGAGCTCGACCGCCAGGGGCCCGTCGTGGACGTGCCGAAGGTGAAGTGGCCGGCCGGGCCGGTCAACCGGCCGGACATGAAGGTCGCGGTCATCCTGGACGACTTCTCCCGGATGGCGTTCAAATACGAGTGGGACCAGATCGAGTTCGGGCTCCGCGACTGGCCGGAGATCTTCGCCGAGCGCCGTCCCGAGCTGCTGTTCGTGGAGTCGGCCTGGCACGGCAACCAGGGCCGCTGGCGCTACCAGATGACCGGCTCCAACGCCCCCAAGCCGGAGCTGCGCGCCCTGATCGACTGGTGCCGCGAAGAGGGGATCCCCACGGTCTTCTGGAACAAGGAGGACCCGCCCAACTTCGACTTCTTCATCGACACGGCCAAGCTGTTCGACTACGTCTTCACCTGCGACGGCGACATGGTGCCCCGCTACCGGGAGGTGCTGGGGCACGACCGGGTCGACGTCCTGCAGTTCGCCGCCCAGCCCCGGGTGCACAACCCGATCCAGGAGCGGCGCGGCCGGCTGCACGACGTGGTCTTCGCGGGCATGTACTTCCGCGACAAGCACCCCGAGCGCCGCGAGCAGATGGAGACCGTCCTCGCCCCGATCCGCGAGCTGGGCCTGCACATCTTCGCCCGCAACGGCACGGTCGACGAGAAATACGCCTGGCCCGCCGAATACGTCCCGCACATCGTGGGCGAGCTCCCCTACGACCAGATGCTGGCCGCGTACAAGATGTACAAGGTCTTCCTGAACGTGAACTCGGTGCTCGACTCGCCGACCATGTGCGCCCGCCGGGTCTTCGAGCTGTCGGCCTGCTCCACCTCGGTCGTCTCCGGCTGGTCACGGGCCATCCAGGAGACCTTCGGCTCGCTGATCCCGATTGCCCGCGACGAGCTGGAGTCCTACAACCAGGTCCTGCACCTGATCAACAGCCCCGAGCTCCGCGCCCGCCAGGGCCACCTGGCCATGCGCGAGGTCTTCGACAAGCACCTGTTCACCCACCGCGTCGACCAGATCCTCTCCTTCCTCGGCAGGCCCGTCGAGCAGCGGTCGAGGTCCGTCTCGGTGGTGCTGCCCACCAACCGCGCCGCCCAGATCGAGCACGCCATCTCCTCGGTGGCCAAGCAGATCCACCGGCCGCTCCAGCTCGTGATGGTCCTGCACGGCCTGGACATCGACCCGGTCGTGGTCGCCGACAAGGCCCGCATGGCCGGGATCTCCGACGTCGTGGTGCTGCCCGCCGACCCGTCGCTGTCGCTGGGCGCCTGCATGAACCTGGGCATCGCCGCGGCCGAGGGCGAGCTGATCGCCAAGATGGACGACGACAACCTCTACGGCGAGCACTACCTGTCCGACCTGGTCCGCGCCTTCGACTACTCCGACGCCGAGCTCGTCGGCAAGGGCGCCCACTACGCCTACTTCGAGGGCAGCAACACCACGATGCTCCGCCTGCCCGGTCTGGAGCACCGCTACAGCTGGCTGGTCCAGGGCGGCACCTTCCTCGGCAAGGCCGACATGTTCCGCCACTACGGCTTCGCCGACATCACCCGGGGTGAGGACACCCACCTGGTCCGGAGGCTGAAGGAGGACCGCGTCAAGATCTACTCCGCCGACCGGTTCAACTTCGTCTACTGGCGCAGCGGCGACGCCGGGATGCACACCTGGCAGGCCGACGACATCAAGCTCACCCGCAACGCCCAGTTCTCCTTCGTCGGCCACCCCGACGCCCACGTGATGATCTGAGCCCGCCGCGGGGCGGCGGCCGGGGTGTCACGCGGACGGCCGGACTGTTCGTCTCCCCCGCTCCGGGGCATGTCATGGAGTAGGCACCCCGCTGCCGGGCACCGCCCGCTCGACATCGTCCGGCCCCGCGCCGGTAGGGTCAGTCGGTCGACCGGCCCACCGCACGCGTGCGGCGGGCCGTCCGCCACGGCCGCCACACCGAGGAGGTGCCACCGCACCCCACCGGCGGAACCGGCGGTCTGGGGTCGCCACCAAGGATGGGACCTGCCGCAGGGACGGAACATGCGGTCACCGTGAGTCCCGTGCGCGTCCGTCCCGGAACGAGGAGCCCGACCATGAGCCTGAACACGACCGACGACACGAGCAGCTTCGCCGACCTGGCACTGCGGCCCGAGCTGCTGCGCGCGCTGTCCGGTCTCGGCTACGAGGAGCCCACACCGATCCAGCGCGAGGCGATCCCCCCGCTGCTCGAAGGGCACGACCTCCTCGGGCAGGCCGCGACGGGGACGGGGAAGACGGCCGCGTTCGCGCTGCCGGTCCTGCAGCGGATGGCCCGGGACGGGGAGGGCCCCGAGCCGATCGCGCTGGTGCTCGTGCCCACGCGCGAGCTGGCCGTCCAGGTCTCCGAGGCGTTCCACCACTACGGCCGCGAGCTGGGCGCGCGCATCCTGCCGATCTACGGCGGGCAGCCGATCGGCCGTCAGCTGCGGGCGCTCCAGCAGGGCGTCGACGTCGTGGTCGCGACGCCCGGCCGCGCGCTGGACCACATCGGCCGCGGCACGCTCCGCCTGGACGACCTGAAGATGGTCGTCCTGGACGAGGCGGACGAGATGCTCGACATGGGATTCGCCGAGGACATCGAGGCGATCCTGCAGCAGACCCCCGAAGACCGCCAGACGGTGCTCTTCTCGGCGACGATGCCGCCGCGCATCAACGGGATCGCCCGCCGCCACCTGAACGACCCGGTCCGGATCGAGATCGGACGCGAGACGACGGCCCCGGGCGAGGCCCCGCTCGTGCGGCAGACCGCGTACATGGTCCCGCGGGCGCACAAGCCCGCGGCGCTCGGACGCGTGCTGGACGTGGAGGCGCCCACGGCCGCGATCGTCTTCTGCCGCACCCGCGACGAGGTCGACCAGCTCACCGAGACCCTGAACGGGCGGGGCTACCGCGCCGAGGCGCTGCACGGCGGGATGGGCCAGGAGCAGCGCGACCGCGTGATGGGACGGCTGCGGAGCGGCACGGCGGACCTGCTCGTCGCGACCGACGTGGCCGCGCGCGGGCTCGACATCGAGCAGCTCACCCACGTGGTCAACTACGACGTCCCCTCCGCGCCGGAGTCCTACGTGCACCGGGTCGGCCGGGTCGGCCGGGCCGGCCGCGAGGGCGTGGCCATCACCCTGGCCGAGCCGCGCGAGCACCGGATGCTCAAGACCATCGAGCGGGTGACCAAGCGCCGGATCCCGATCGAGAAGGTGCCGACGATCGCCGACATGCGCGCCCGGCGGCTGGAGCTGACACGCGCCGCGCTGCACGAAAGCCTCCTGGAGGACGACCTGGAGCGCTTCCGCGTCGTGGTCGAGACGCTCGCCGACGAGTTCGACATCGTGGAGGTGGCGCTCGCCGCGGTGAAGCTGGCCCACGAGGCCGGCGGGGGCGCCGACGACGACGAGGAGATCCCGGACGTCACGCTCCGGACCGAGCGGGACGGGCGTGGCCGCCGTGAGCCCGCCGGACGCCAGGAACGGCGCGGCCCGGCGCCGACGGGCCGGATGACGCGCCTGTTCGTCGGCGCCGGACGCAACTCCGGGATCCGGCCGCAGGACCTGGTCGGCGCGATAGCCGGCGAGTCGCGCCTGACCGGGCGCGAGATCGGGTCGATCGAGATCGCCGACCGCTTCTCCCTCGTGGAGGTCCCGGAGTCCGCGGCCGACGAGGTGATCGCGGTCCTGCGGGGAAGCACCATCAAGGGGAAGAAGGCGACGGTCCGCCGGGAGCGCTACAGCGCGCGGTAGGCCGCGGACGCCCCGCGCGCCCGCGCGGGACCCTCCCGCAGGAGACGGTCCCGGCGGACGCCGATGGCGCGCGGTAGGCCGCGGACGCCCCGCGCCCGCGCCCGCGCGGGACCCTCCCGCAGGAGACGGTCCCGGCGGGCGGTCGCACGCCTCAGGGGGCCGGGTCGACGGCCTTGCCGTTGGTCTCGGGGCCGGTGCCGTTGGCGGCGGCGCCGTTGGGGGTGGCGCCGTTCAGGAGGGAGCGGGCCAGGCCGAGGCCGGTGCCGCCGAGGGTGAGGGCCTTGGCGAGCATCTCCTCGATGCCCTGGGCGCCGTTCAGGACGACCATGTGGTCGACGTTGCCGAAGGCCTTCGCCCCGGATTCGACGATCTTCGGCCAGTTCTCGGCGAGCTGCTGGGCGATGACCGCCTCCTGGTTCTCCGCCAGGGCCTGCGCGCGGGCCCGGATCGCCTCGGCCTCCGCCAGGCCCTTCGCCCTGGCGGCCTCGGCCTCGGCCAGGCCCTGGGCCTGCGCGGCCTCGGCGGCGGCCAGGCCGCGGGCCTTGGCCGCCTCCGCGTCGCCGAGACCGGTGGCCTTGGTGGCCTCCGCCGCCGCCAGGCCGCGCAGCCGTACCGACTCCGCCTCGGCCGCGGCGGCCTGCTTGACCTGGGACGCCTGGGCGGTGGCCCGGAGCTCGGTCTCGCGGGCCTCGGCCTCGGCCTGGGCGATGCGGGCGTCGCGCTCGGCCTGCGAGAGCGTGACGGTCTCGTACGCCCTGGCGTCGGCGGGTTTGCGGACCTGGGCCTGGAGCCGCTGCTCGGCCAGCGCGGCCTCCAGCTCGGCGGCGCGGGTCTCCTGGACCACGACCTCCTGGCGGGCCGAGGCCTCCGACAGCGGGCCGGCCTGGCGGGACCGGGCCTGCGCCTCGTCGATCTCGGCCTGGTAGGCGGCCTGCTTGATCTGGGAGTCGCGCCAGGCCGAAGCCTTGTTGGCGGCGGCGATCTGCTCGGCCTCGGTGGCCTCCTGGTCGCGCTGCGCCTCGGCGATGCGGGCGGAGGCGGCGATCCTGGCGGCGTGCGGCTTGCCGAGGTTGGTGATGTAGCCGGTCTCGTCGTCGATCTCCTGGATCTGCAGGGAGTCGACGATCAGACCCAGCTTGATCATCTCGTCGGCGGCCGAGGCGCGGGTCTCGCCGGTCAGCCGTTCGCGGTTGAGGATGAGGTCCTCGACGGTCAGGTTGCCGATGATCGAGCGCAGGTGGCCGGTGAACAGCTCGTGGATCGCGCCGTTCATGGAGTCCTGCTGGTCGAGGAAGCGGCGGGCGGCGTTGGCGATGGAGTGCAGGTCGTCGCCGACCTTGTAGATCACCACGCCCTTCACGACCACCGGGATGCCCTGCTGGGTGACGCAGGAGACCTGGAGGTTGGCGGCGCGGCTGTCCAGGCGCAGGCGGCGCGCGGTCTGGAAACCGGGGAGCACGGAGGTGCCCTTACCAGTGACGATCTTGAATCCGAGGCTGTCGGTCAGCTCGGTCTTACCCCGGGCGCCGAGACCGGAGATGATCAGCGCCTCGTTGGGCTCGGCCACCCGCCAGACGGCCTTGAACAGCATGATGATGACGAGAAGGGCGACAAGGACGGCGCCCCCGATGACGAGATACTCCGTGGGCATCACAGTCTCCGCGGTGGAGGGAGAGGGGGGAAGGAGAAGGAGGGGGTCAGACGAGCGCGCGGGCGACGTAGACCGTACGCGGCGGGAAGTAGTCGACCACGATGACGATCGAGCCCGCGGGGATCTCCTCGTCGGGGACCGTGGCGTGCGCGTAGAACGCCTCGACGCCCCCGCGGACCGCCACCATCACCTCCCCGACCAGG
Organism: Streptosporangium sp. NPDC048886; assembly: GCF_055586905.1. Lineage (NCBI taxonomy): Bacteria > Bacillati > Actinomycetota > Actinomycetes > Streptosporangiales > Streptosporangiaceae > Streptosporangium > Streptosporangium sp. NPDC048886. The sequence continues at coordinate 126,803 of NZ_JBVJHH010000017.1, read as the reverse complement.
CCGGGACCGATCTTGCCGGTGACCCTGCCCTGCTTACCGACCACGCGAGGCTCCTCGTCCCGTCATTAACCGAAAACCCGAATGCGGACGCTACTCCGATATGCCCTGATTCACCACCCGCCCCCGAGCGAGATAGGCGTTGTCGGACTATCGGCGCAAATCCCTGCGCTTCATCTCTGCCCCGACAACGAACGCAATCGTCAATGCGTTCCTGGACCGGACGGCAATCCGGCCGTCCGGCCACCCCACCCCGCCGGCCGGGCCGCCGCGCCCCGCCGGAAGGTCCGGCACGCCCGGCCGGCCGATCCGGCGCGCCCCGCACATCCATCAGGAAAGTGGCATTACCGCACATGCCACTGAAATGATTCCGGGCATCGCCCGTTTCCGCTTACCAGCCGGTGCCTTTTCCCCGGTGGCATCGGGACGTCCGATCGGCGAATATCATTAATGGCGTTCCGGCCCGGCGGGCAAAAACTTGCCGGAAACGGCGTGTGGCGGGCGGGGGATTTCCCCCTGATCGTGATGATCGCCCCATGACCGATCCCCAGGAGATCACTCCGATCAGGGCCCGCGAGCTGGGCATGGACCGGCCCATCTCCCGCCGCGACTTCTTCGACGGGGTGGCCATGACCGCGGGGGTCGCGGCGCTGGGCGCGCTGGCCGGGTGCGCCGACGCGGGGCGGCCCGGCGCCATCGGCACGGGGAGGCCGGGGGTCCCGCCCGAGATCGTCTACCCGCCGGACCTCACGGGGCTGCAGGGCAACACCCCCCAGGCGCTGAGCGTGCCGCACGCCCTGCGCGACGGCCGCTTCTGGGACTACGCGGGCGCGCCCGAACCCACCGGCGAGCACTACGACCTGGTCGTGGTCGGCGCGGGGATCAGCGGCGTCAGCGCGGCCCACCGGTGGCTGGAGCACGCCCCGGACGCGCGGATCCTGATCCTGGACAACCACGACGAGCTCGGCGGCCACGCCCGGCGCAACGAGTTCCACCCGCAGGACCGCGGGGGACCGCTGATCGGGTACGGCGGATCGCAGTCGATCGAAGCCCCGTCCGCGTGGACCCCCGAGGGCAAGGACCTGCTCGACAAGATCGGGGTGAAGGTCCGCAGGTTCGAGAAGTACTTCGACCAGAAGCTCTACACCGACCTCAAGATGTACGACAGCGTCTTCTGCGACCGGGAGACCTTCACGAGGGAGAAGCTGGTCGTCTTCACCCCCGGCAAGAAGGCCCCGGAGTGGATCGCCGAGCTGCCGGTCGCCGAGCAGGCCAGGAAAGACCTGATCATGCTCTACGGGCACCCGCCGGACTGGTTCCCCGGCCTGTCCGACCGCCAGAAGAAGCAGCGCCTGGCCGGGCTCACCTACGCGGAGTTCCTCAGGGACGTCTGCAGGGTCCACCCGGACGTGCTGCGCTACGTCCGGACCATGCCGAACGACGAGTGGGGCTACGGCTGCGACACCTTCGGCGCGATCGACGCCTGGGGCAGCGCCGGCGCCCACGGCTATCCCGGGTTCCGGGGGCTGGGGCTCGACAGGTCCGAGCCGTCGGAGTACAACTCGCCGAGCGTGATCAAGCAGTGGAAGGCCGACGACCCGTACATCTACCACTTCCCGGAGGGCAACCAGGCGCTCGTCCGGATGATGGTCGGCCGGATGGTCCCGGGCTTCGCCACGGCCACCGGGATGGCGGACATCAGCACCGCGAGGTTCGACTACGACCGGCTGGACCTGCCGCGCAACCAGGTCCGCGTCCGCCTGTCGTGCCCGGTGGTCTCGGCCGCCAACGACGGCGACCCCGCCACGGCCGCCACCGCCACGGTCGGCTACTTCGACGGGGACCGGGTCAGGACCGTCCGGGCGGCCGGCGTGATCATGGCCTGCTGGAACATGGTGATCCCCTACCTGGTCGGCGAGCTGCCGGACGAGCAGAAGGACGCGCTGCGCAAGGCGGTCAAGGTGCCGATGCTGTATTCGACGGTCCAGCTCCGCAACTGGGAGTCCTGGAAGCGGCTGGGCGTCCACCACACCCGCTTCACCGGCGCCTACTGGTGCGTGGCCGAGCTCGACTACCCGGTGAGCATCGGGGACTACCGGCGCCCGGACACCCCGGACCAGCCGATCAACGTGCACATGATCTCCACCCCGGCCGTGCCGGGCATGTCGCCGGCGGACGGCTCGATCGCCGGGCGCCACAACCTGATCAAGACGCCCTACGACTACCTGGAGTACAGCATCCGCGACCAGCTCACCCGGCTGCTCGGCCCGGGCGGCTTCGACCCGGCCCGCGACATCCAGGCGATCACGGTCAACCGGTGGGGCCACGGCTACGCGCCCGAGTACGCCACCCCGTGGAACCTCGACTTCTACCCGCGGGGCCCGTTCCCCGCGGCGCTGGCCCGCCGGCGGGCCGGCCGGATCGCGATCGCCAACTCCGACTCGGTGCCGGCCGCCTACGCCGACGCGGCGATCACCGCCGCCTACCGCGCGGTCAGGGAGCTCCAGACGTGAGCGGGCCGGGAGAAGGCCGCCAGGAGCCTCCCCCGTCGGCCCGTCCGGCCCCTCGGCCGGGTGAGAGCCCGGTCCGGCCGGACGGGGTCCCGGTTCAGGCGGGTTTCCGCAGCCGGGTGAAGGCCCAGCTCATCCCGGGCTCGACCGCCCAGCGGGTCACCCGCCGCACCGGCCCGGTGCACAGCAGCGCGGCGAGCCCGACCCCGCAGGCCGCGACGGCCGCCGCGCCCGGCAGGGTCGCGGCCCAGTCCCCGTAGAACCGCTCGGCGACCTTCACCACCAGGCCGTGGAGCAGGTAGGCGTACATGGTCGCCATGCCCAGCCCCGAGTACCAGGTGCGCCGGGACGGCGTGACCGCCAGGAACGCGGCGACCAGCAGCGCCCCCGAGGCGAGCAGGGCCAGCCGGACCAGGCTGCCGGTGAGGTCGTCCACCCCGATCGCGTCGTTGGCGTGCCGCCAGCGGATCCACTCGGTCTTGACCCGGGCGTGCACGGCCAGCGCCACGGCCGCCCCGGCGGCCAGCGTGACCGCCCCCGCGATCCGGACCCGTCGCCGTCCGAGCCACTCGAAGTGCTCCGGCCGGAGCATGAGCCCGAGCACGTAGAACGGCAGCAGCCCGAACGTGCGGTTCATCGACAGCTCGTCGGGCAGCCTGCCCGTCCCCGACAGCAGCGACAGCGCGACGGCGACCGCCAGCGGCCATCTGAGCTGCTGCCAGACCGGGGTGGACAGCCGCCACAGGAACAGCGACATCAGGAACCAGGTCAGGTAGTACGGGTCGAGCAGGCTGATGTCCAGCTTGCCGTACAGGACGAGGCGGGGCAGCGCGTAGACCAGCTCGAAGATCACGTACGGCACCGCGAGCGCGCTGATCAGCCTGCGCGCCTTCCCCGACGAGAAGGTGAAGTTCCGCGACAGGTAGCCGCTGAGCACGATGAACAGCGGCATGTGGAACAGGTAGACGTAGAAGTACGCCGCGTGCACGGCGGGCACCTCTCGCAGGTCCTCGACCAGGTGCCCGGAGACCACCAGGGTGATGGCCAGGAACTTGGCGTTGTCGAAGAACGGGTCGCGGCCGGCCGGGGGGCGCGCGGACACCCGCAGCGGGGTCGTGACACTCACAGGCCCGGGACCCTAACCGGGCCCGCCCAACGCCCGGCGAACCGCCGGTGGCCGCCCGGGGAACTTCCCCGGGCCCACCGGGCGGCCCGTGCCGCCCACGCCGTACCCGCGGCGCCGACGTCTCCCGGCCACGCCCCGGCGGGCCGCCGGGCGGCCCGGCTACGTCCCGGGGCGCAGGGCGACGGCGGCGGAGCTGGCGTCCCAGAGGGCCCGGGCCAGGGCGGGGTCGGTCATCCCCCGGGGGACGGCCGCGGGGGCGCTCCTGGCGAAGTAGCGGCCCGGGTGGGCGGCACCGTCCGGGTGGGTGGCGAGGTGGACCATGGTGCTCGCGCCCTGCTCGACGGTCTGGCCCATCCCGGGGACGTTCTTCACCATCCACATCATGAGCGTCTTCGCGGCGAACTCCGTCTTGATCACACCCGGATGGAAGCAGGTGGCGCTCACCCCCGTCCCGGACAGCCGCCGGGCCAGCTCCACCGTGAACAGCGCGTTGGCCTGCTTGGAGTCGCCGTACTGCAGCCAGCCGCTCCACCGCCGCCGGTCGCGGTTCAGGTCGGCCGGATCGAGGCGCCCGGTCTTGCCGGCCCGGGACGAGGTGGTGATCACCCGGCCGGTCACCCGCTCCAGCAGCAGATTCGTCAGCAGGAAAGGCGCGAGATGGTTCACCTGGATCATCGTCTCGTGACCGTCGCCGGTGAGCGTGCGCGCGGTGGACATGACGCCCGCGTTGTTGACCAGGACGTCGATCCGGTCGTAGCGGGCCAGCAGCTCCGCGCCGAGCCGGCGCACGTCGTCGAGCGAGGTGTAGTCGCAGGTGAAGGTGGCCGGGGCGGTCCCCGAGACCGCCCTCACCCGCTCGGCCACCCGGGCCGTCTTGGCGGGGTCGCGGCCGACCAGGACGACCTGCTGCCCGCGCCCGGCGAGCTCCACCGCGGCGGCCTCGCCGATTCCGGCACTAGCCCCGGTAATCACACTAATCATCAGATCCTCCACTGCGGAAAAACCTTATCGGTGCTAGTCTCCTGTGCGATCTTCCGGAGGCGAATTAATCCCAAAGCAGCACGGGCCTCCACACACTCAGAGGTTGGGACGAGTGGGCATGGGCTCTGGAAACCGGTCGATTCGGTTCAAGATCTTCTTGCTGCTGCTCTTACCCCTGCTGTCACTGAGCGCGCTGTGGGGCTTCGTCCTCAACCTGACCGTCGGCGACGGGGCCGCCCTGCTCCGGGCCAACAGCGTGTACCAGACCATCGGCGTCTCCTCCACCGAGCTGGGACTCCAGCTCCAGGCCGAGCGTGCGCAGTCCTCGGTGGCGATCACCTCCCGGGTCCTCACCAGCGAGATCGGCGAGCAGCGCGGCCGCACCGACCGGTCGGTCGAGAAGTTCCGCGAGGCCGCCCTCGCCGACGACTCCCACGGTCCGGAGCTGCGCTCCTCGCTGGACGCCCTGATCCGCCAGCTCGACCGGCTCCCGGCCATCCGCGCCGGCATCGACAGCGGCCGCGACATCCGGCTGGAGGTGCTGTCGAACTACAACCGGATCCTCGACTCGGTCTTCCTGCTCTACGACCAGCTCGCCGCGGTCCCCGACCTGTCGATCTTCCAACAGGCCGCGGCCATGCAGTCGATGGGCAACGCCCGCGAGATGATCGCCAGGGAGAACGCGCTGATCAGCGGGGCCCTGATCGACTACCGGATGACCCCGGGGGAGCGCACCGCCTTCGGCGAGTACGCCGCCACCCGGCGCTTCCTGCACGCGCGCGGACTGTCCGCCCTGGACTCCGAGCTGGGCGACCCCTACAGGGCCACCTTCGACTCCACCGCCTTCGAGAAGTTCGTCGCGCTGGAGCGGGCCGTCGCGGGAGCTTCGGGCGGGCAGCTGCCGCCCGAGGCCCGCGACTGGAAGACGACCACGAACGGGGTCGCGACCTGGCTCGACCAGCTCAACATCGCCTCCTCCAACATGCTGGCCGACCGGGCCCAGTCGGTGGCCACCGGCATCATGGTCCGGATCGGGATCGCCGGCGGGATCGGCCTGATCGCGGTGATCGCCTCGATCATCATCTCGGTCCGCTTCGGCCGCCGCCTGGCCGCCGAGCTGGCCGGGCTCCGCTCGACGGCGCTGGACCTGGCCGACGTACGGCTCCCGCGCGTCGTGGAGCGGCTGCGGCGCGGCGAGGAGGTGGACGTGCAGGCCGAGGCCCCGCCGATCGCCGCCGACGGCTCGGTCGAGATCCGCGACGTGGCCCACGCGTTCGACTCGGTGCAGCACACCGCCGTCGAGGCCGCCGTCGGCCAGGCCAACCTGCGCCGCGGCGTCAGCCAGGTCTTCGTGAACCTGGCCCGGCGCAAGCAGGGCCTGCTCCACCGCCAGCTCACCCTGCTCGACAGCATGCAGCGCCGGGCGACCGACCCCGACAGCCTTGAGGACCTGTTCCGGCTGGACCACCTGACCACCCGCATGCGGCGGCACGCGGAGAGCCTGATCATCCTGTCCGGCGCCGCGCCCGGCCGGGCCTGGCGCAGGCCGGTGGCCGTGGTCGACATCGTCAGGGCCGCGATCGCCGAGGTCGAGGACTACAAGCGGGTCAACGTGCCGCCGATGCCCGACGCCTCGCTCGACGGGGCCGCGGTCGCCGACATCACCCACCTGATAGCCGAGCTGATCGAGAACGCGACGATCTACTCGCCGCCGCAGACCACGGTGACCGTCCGCGGCGACGTGGTGGCCAACGGGTTCGCCGTCGAGGTGGAGGACCGGGGCCTGGGCCTGAGCGCGATGGAGTACGCGGCGATCAACGAACGGCTGGCCAGCCCGCCGGAGTTCGACCTGGCCGACAGCGACCGGCTCGGCCTGTTCGTGGTGGGCCAGCTCGCCGCCCGGCACGGCATCCAGGTCCTCCTGCGCGGCTCGGCGTTCGGCGGCACCACGGCCATCGTGCTCATCCCGCGCGCGGTGCTCGCCGAGACCCCCTCGCCGCTCACCCTGACCGCCGAGCGGCTCACCGAGCGGCCGGCGGACCTCCCCCAGCCCGCGCAGCCCGCCGCGCTGCCTCCGGCCCGCTCCGATTCGGGACTGCCCCGCCGGACGAGGACGGTCCCCTCCGGCGCGAGGCCCCCCGTGCCGCCTCTCGCCGCCCCGACTCTCGCCGTGGTGACCGACCTGCCGGAACTCGGAGCCGGGCGCGAGGCGTCCGGCGGGCCCGCCCGCGGAGGGGCCGGCGAGCCGGCCCGTGAGACCACCGGGCCGGGGAGCCTGCCCCGCCGGGTACGGCAGGCGAACCTGGCACCGCAGCTCCGTCAGGAGGCTCAGGCGCCTGTCGAGCCTGAGCGGGCGGCAGAGCCCCCTGAGGATCCGGAGCAGCCGGAGCGCTCACCGGACGAGGTCCGGGCGCTGTTCTCCGCCTTCCAGGCGGGTGCGCGGCGCGGACGCGAGGAACACGGAAATGACTTCGCACACCAGACGACAGGCGACAAGGGGGACTGATGACCGGAAAAGTGACTAACACCGGCGAGCTGAACTGGCTCCTCGACGACCTGACCACCAGGGTGGGCGCGGTACGCCAGGCGGTGATCCTGTCCACCGACGGACTCGCCGTCGGTTTCTCCAAGGGTCTCAGCCGGGAGGACGCCGAACACCTGTCGGCGGTCGCGGCCGGGTTCCAGAGCCTGGCGCGCGGAGCCGGACGCCACTTCGGCGGCGGCGAGGTGCGCCAGACCATCGTGGAGATGGAATCGGCGTTCCTGTTCGTCACGGCCGCCGGGCAGGGGACCTGCCTGGCCGTGCTGAGCAGTTCCGACGCCGACGTCGGCCACATCGCCTACGAGATGGCCATGCTGGTCAAGCGGGTCGGCCAGCACATCTCCACCCTTCCGCGCCAAGGCCTCTCGTGAGGGAGGCGGGCGCGCACGGAGCACACGCGCCGTCCCTTCCCCCAGCCGAAGGCGCGGGGACCGGATGACACAGTGGATGGACGAGGAGGCCGGACCGGTCGTCCGGCCCTACGCGCTCATCGGAGGCCGCACCCGCTCCTCCGGTGACGAGCTGGACCTGATCGCGATGGTCACCGCGACCGGCGCGGTCGCGTCCGGCGGGTTCGTGCCAGGGCCGGAACAGGAACGCATCCTCTCCCTGGTCGCCACCGCGACGTCGGTGGCCGACGTCGCCTCGGAGCTCGACCTGCCGCTCGGCGTGGTCCGCGTCCTCCTCGGCGACCTGCAGGATCACCAGCTCATCTCGATCGGGCGCGCTTCGGCGAGCGAGCGCATTCTCAAGGAAGTGATCAATGGACTTCGGGCCCTCTGACGAACCCGTCGCGCTCAAGATTCTCATCGCGGGCGGCTTCGGGGTGGGCAAGACCACGCTCGTCGGCGCGATCAGCGAGATCCGTCCGCTCCGCACCGAGGAGGTGCTCTCCGACCGCGGCATCGGCATCGACGACGTCGAGGGCGTGGAGGGCAAGACGACCACCACTGTCGCGATGGACTTCGGCCGCATCACGATCCGGGAGGGCCTGGTCGTGTACCTGTTCGGCACCCCCGGACAGGAGCGGTTCTGGTTCATGTGGGACGAGCTGTCCTACGGCGCGCTGGGCGCGGTCGTGCTGGCCGACACCCGGCGGCTGACCGACTGCTTCCCCTCGATCGACTACTTCGAGCAGCGCGGGACGCCGTTCATCGTGGCGGTCAACTGCTTCGACGGCGCGGACCGCTACGAGGCCGAGGATGTGCGGGTCGCCCTCGACCTGGATCCGGACGTGCCGGTGCTGCTGTGCGACGTGCGGCGCCGCGCGTCGGCCAAGACCGTGCTGGTGACGCTCGTGGAGCACTCCCTCAAGGTGCTCACGGCCAGTCAGCGCTGACCTGGCCCGGCAGCCCGCGGCCCAGGCCGCGGACCACCGGCCCGTCACCGCCTTCCCAGCGGTCTCCGGGGGTCACAGCGCCCGGAGGCCGCTGATCACTTCCCGCAGGAGGCTCTCGGCGGGCGCCGTGGCCGCCGGCAGCGGCGACCGCACCAGGATCAGACCCTGGTCCAGCAGGTCCCCCAGCAGCACTCTGATCACCCCGATCGGCAGCCCGACGTCCGAGGCGACCTCCACGATCGGCCGGGTCCGCCGCATCAGGCCGAGCAGCCGCCGGTGCTCCGAGCCCAGGTGCGAGCTGGCGGAGACCGCCGACCCGGTCGCCACCACCATCGACAACAGGTCGAACGCGGTGGAGGAGGACCTGGTCCGCCCCCCGGTCAGCGCGTAGGGGCGGACGACCGGTCCCGCCTCCTCGTCGACCCATTCGATGTCGTCGCTCATTGGCCGGCCACCCGCGGGCCGGTGGCCAGATGCTGGCCGACACGGGTGACCAGCCGGGCCATCTCGTAGGCGATCAGTCCCACGTCGGCGGCCCCGGTGGTCATGACCGACAGGCAGCTTCCCTGGCCCGCGGAGGTGACGAAGAGGAACGCGGAGTCCATCTCCACCATCGTCTGGCGTACGGCCCCGCCTCCGAACTGCAGGCTGGTCCCCTTGGCCAGGCTCTGGAAGCCGGAGGCCACCGCTGACAGATGGTCGGCGTCCTCCTTGCTCAGCCCCCGGGACGAGGCCATCATCAGCCCGTCGTTGGACAGGATCAACGCGTGCGAGACATCCGCCACGCTCGTGACGAAGTCATCCAGCAGCCAATAAAGCTCACCCGGCACGTGGTAAAACCCCTTCCCCTCTGATGTCACGCTCGTTCTGGGCCCTGGTCGGCCGTGCGGCCCGTGATGGCGGCCGCGCTCCCGATCCCGGACCCGCTCACCGCTCCATACCGCTGTCGTCGTCGCCCTCGCTGTCCGCCCGCCCGCGCCGCCACCCCGCCTGGAGCGAGCTCAGCAGGGCCCGTGCCTCCTCCGGCGACCGCTCCTCGACCTGGGCCACCGGGGCGGGCTCCTGCCGGAGCCGCGGTGAGACGTTCGCCTGGCGCACCCGGCGGGGCAACCCGCCGTTGCCACGCCGGACCGGCGCCTTCCACAGGTCGGCCGGGACCGGGACCACGGGCTTGGCGGGCTCCGCCGGCCCGGCGGGCTCCGTCGGCTCCGCGGGCCCGGTGATCTCCCGCAGCACCGGCTCCGGCGACTCGGCCGGCTCCGGGTCGCCCAGCAGGGACTCCGGCAGCAGGATGACCACCCCGGTCCCGCCGTACGGCGAGGTCCGCAGCGTCACGCCGACCCCGTAGCGCGCGGCCAGCAGGCCGACCACCGCGAAACCCAGGCGGTCGGTCTCGGCGGGGTCGAGCTCCGGCGGGCTGGCCAGGCGCTCGTTGATCGCGGCCCGCTTGTCCGCGGTCAGGCCCAGCCCCCTGTCCTCGATCTCGATCGTGAAGCCCCGGCCCACCAGCTCGCCCCGGACCGACACCTCACCGCCGGGTGGGGAGAAGACCGTGGCGTTCTCGATGATCTCGGCGAACAGGTGCATCATGTCCGCCACCGCGCTGCCGACCAGCGTGGTGCCGGGCATCGGGTAGATCCGCACCCGGGCGTAGTCCTCCACCTGGGCGGTGGCGCCGCGCAGCACGTCCTCCATCAGGACCGACGAGCGCCACTTGCGGCCCGCGGCCCCGCCGGAGAGGATCACCAGGCCCTCGGCGTGGCGGCGCATGCGGGTGGTGAGGTGGTCGAGCCGGAACAGGTTCTCCAGCGCCTCGGGCTCCTCCGCCTGCTTCTGCATCCCGTCGAGCAGCTTGAGCTGGCGCTGCAGGAGGGACTGGCTGCGCCGGGCGAGGTTGCGGAAGGACTGGGCGACGCCGTCGCGCAGCCGGGCCTGCTCCACGGCGGAGTCGACGGCGCGGTGCTGGACGCTGTCGAAGGCGGCGGCGACGTCGTGGATCTCGGAGGTGCTGCCCGGCGGCTTCAGCGAGGGTGCCTCGGCCTCCACGTCCACCCTCTCGCCCCGGCGCAGCTTCTCCATGACCCGCGGCAGCCGTATCTCCGCGAGATCCGTCGCGGCCCGCCGCAGGTCGGCGAGCTCCCGGGTGAGCCCGCTGCCCACCCGGTAGGAGACCAGCAGCGACGCGACGACCGCGACGAGGCCGAGCACCCCGGCGATCCCGGCCCGGGCGAAGGTCTCGACGGCCGACGGCATCGCCCGTTCGGACAGGACGGTGGCGGTCGTCGTCACAGACCGCTGGTAGGCGGCCTCCAGTTCGTCGCTGGCGGCCCGCCACTCGGTGGGCGACACCGCGGCCCCGGCCAGCAGCCGCTCCTCCAGGTCGGCGAATCTGGCGTACAGCCGCGAGACGGTCAGCTCGGCGAAGGGCTGGCGCAGTCCCGGCTCCAGCTCGGGCAGCCCCTGCTCCATGAGGAAGATCCGCTTGGTCGACAGCTGCGTGAACAGGCGCAGCTCACCGGGGGTCAGCGCGCGGCCGAGCGCCAGCGCCCCGGCCGCCAGCGCCCGCTGGCGGCTGAGGAAGTCCTTGGAGTAGATGATCAGAGCCAGGCCCCGCGACTGCCGGTAGAGCGGCAGGTCGTTGTTGAGGCTCATGGTGGTGAAGAGCCGGTGCAGGGCGTCGGGCACCAGCGCGAAGTCCTTGGAGAGCGCGATCGGCCCGATCCTGCCGTTGTCGACCTTGGCCCGGACCGTGTCGAGCGCGTTCACCCGGCTCATCAGCTCGTCGAAGCGGGCCCTGATCTCCTCGGTCATGGCCGACTGCGCCGAGTCGGCGACCGTCGCCTCGCGGAAGCGCTCGCGGGCCTGGTCGGTCACGGTGCGCTGCCCGGCGAGGGTGGCGCGGTCGGCGGCCGAGCGGCCGGCCAGGTATTCGGCCGACAGCAGGTGCTCGCGCTGGAGGGCACTGGTCAGGTCGTCACCGGGACTGCCGAAGGAGTCGTACAGCGTGGTGACGGTGAGCAGACTCATCGATTCGCCGACTGTGACGGTCGCCGCGAAGCCCCACAGCGCGACCAGCGAGGTCAGCGGGATGGCCACCAGTACCGAGATCTTGAACCGGATGGACCTGCTCGATGCCATGTCACCTCTACGGTTCGGTCTCGGAGCGCCGGGGCGGGAGACCTCCGGACGATCTCTAGATCGCCGACGAGGATAGCACTGACTGGTAGCAGTATTCGTATCCTATTTGTGACCTGTCATGAACAGTCATGAGAACTGACAAGTCAGCCGAGAGCCGTGCGTGAGGCGTGGGCCGCGCGCGGGGCCTCCGGGGCGCGGGCGCCGCTCCGCCTCCAGGTGAGCCGCGCCAGCTGCACGGCCAGCACGCCGGCCAGCGCGACCTCGGTGCCCAGCAGCACCCGTTCGACGAGGCCGATCAGCACCCGGTCGCCGGGGAGCGCCACGTAGGTGATCGCCAGCACCCCGAAGCCGCCGACCAGCGCCAGCCACTCCACCGGCCCGGACACCGCCCGCCACCGCTCGTCCTCCCTGAACCGCGCCACCATCAGCGCGCCGGCCACGGGCATGGCGACGAACGCGGCGATCGACACGTACCGGTGCACCTGCGCGGTCAGGTCCAGCGCCAGCCCCGGGGCGGTGGCCGGCACGATCGCGATCACCACCAATGCGGCGCTCCACACCAGCATCAGCCGCTCCGCCACCGCGCCGACCGGCGCCCTGGCCGCCCGCAACCCCGCGACCAGCGCGAAGGAGGCGATCCCCAGGACCGCCATGGCGAACTCGGTCGCTCCCCCGCGGTCCAGGGCGGCGTACTCGCTGATCGTCAGATTGAGCGGGTCCAGATACGGATCCGGATCGATCTGACCGATGACCGTGGCCCCCGTGGCCATCACGATCCCGGCGCAGGCGATCAGCGGGTAGAGCCTCTTCAACGCGAGCATGCGCCAAGACTGTCCCGTGGAGCCCCTTCGACACATCCGGCGACGCCCCTGATCCGACCCTGACCCACCCCTGAGAAGGCGCGGCGGCGGTGGGCGGGACAGGCGGCCGGCGCCCGCCGCGGACGCCGGCCGGGCAGGGCGACGGCGCCCACCGTGGGCTCCGGCGTGGCGGGCCGTCAGCGCCCGGCGCGGACTTCGGCGTAGCGGGCCCGCACCGCGGGCGTGGCGTCGGCCTCGTAACGCCCGGCCCCGCCCGCCTGCCAGGCCGGGGGCTCGTCACCGCCGCCGAGCAGCCAGGCCGCCTGCCTGGCCGCCCCGTCCGCGACGTACTCCCCCGGCTCGGGGACGATCACGGGCCGTCCGAAGACCGCCGGGGCGATCCGCCGTACGGCCTCCGACCTGGCGCCGCCCCCGATGAGCAGCACCCGGGCCGGGTCCAGTCCCAGGGCGTCGAAGGCGTCGGCCAGGTGGCAGAGCAGGCCCTCCACCGCGGCCCTGGCCAGGTGCGCGGGGGTCGAGGTGCCCAGGGTCAGGCCGTGCAGCGACCCGGTGGCCTCGGGGAGGTTCGGGGTCCGTTCGCCCTCCAGGTACGGCACGCAGACCAGGCCGTCCGCCCCTGCGGGGGCCTCCAGGGCGAGCTGCCCGAGCCGGTCGAGGCCGACCCCGAGCATCCGGGCGGCGGCGTCGAGCACCCGGGCCGCGTTGAGCGTGCACACCAGCGGCAGGAACCGCCCGGTGGCGTCGGCGAACCCGGCGACGGCGCCCTCGGGGTCGGCGCTCGGGCTCCCGGCGACCGCGAACGCCGTCCCGGAGGTCCCGATCGACACGACCACGTCCCCCGGCGCGGCCCCGACCCCGAGGGCCGCGGCCATGTTGTCGCCGGTCCCGGGGGCCAGCCGGACCGGCCCCCGGTCACCGCCGGGGGCGCGCAGCTCGCCCGCCGGGTCACGGGGCCCCAGCACGCGCGGCAGCTCGGGGACGGCGCCGAAGGCGGCCCGGAGGAGGTCGGTCCGGTAGGAGCCGGTCGCGGGCGACCAGTATCCGGTCCCGGAGGCGTCGCCCCGGTCGGTGACGAACTCCCCGCCCAGCCGCCACGTGAGCCAGTCGTGCGGCAGGCACACGCTCGCCGTGCGGCGGGCACTGGCGGGCTCGTGCTCGGCCAGCCAGCGGAGCTTGGTCACGGTGAACGACGCGACCGGCACGCTGCCGACCGCCTCGGCCCACCTCAGCGGCCCGCCCAGCTCCTCCACCAGGTCCCGGGCGGCCCCGGCGGAGCGGGTGTCGTTCCACAGCAGCGCGTCGCGCACGACGGCGCCGGACTCGTCCAGGCAGACCATGCCGTGCTGCTGGGCGCCGACGCTCAGGGCCGCGACGCTGTCCAGCCCGCCCGCCCGCGCGATCGCCTCCTGCAGCGCCGTCCACCAGGCCTCCGGGTCGACCTCGGTCCCGCCCGGATGATCGGCGCGCCCCTGCCGGACCAGGGCGCCCGTCTCGGCGTCCCTGATCACCACCTTGCAGCTCTGGGTCGATGAGTCGACCCCGGCCACGAGGGTCATCCGCGGACCCCGAGGAGGTGCTCCAGGGCGAGCTGGTTCAGGCGGGAGAAGTGGAAGCCGCGCGCGGCGGCCCGGTCGAGGTCGAAGTCGTCGCGCTGCAGGTCCTCCAGCGTCTCGCCGGGGGCCAGGGTGGGCTCGGACAGCTCGGCGACCCGGCTGGCGGCGAGCGCCTCGGCGACCTCGGGGTCGGCGCGGAAGGCCCTCGCCTTCTCCTTCAGGATCAGGTAGGTGCGCATGTTGGCCGCGGCCGAGACCCAGACGTCCTCGGCGTCCTCGGTCCGCAGCGGCTTGTAGTCGAAGTGCCGCGGGCCGTCGTAGCCGCCGTTCTCCAGCAGGTCCACCAGGAAGAAGGAGTTCTTCACGTCGCCGTGGCCGAAGACCAGGTCCTGGTCGAACCGGGGGCCGTGCTGGCCGTTGAGGTCGATGTGGAAGAGCTTGCCGTGCCAGAGCGCCTGCGCGATGCCGTGCGCGAAGTTGAGCCCGGCCATCTCCTCGTGGCCGACCTCGGGGTTGAGGCCGACCAGTTCGGAGTGCTCCAGCTCGTTGATGAACGCCAGCGCGTGACCGACGGTCGGCAGCAGGATGTCGCCGCGCGGCTCGTTCGGCTTGGGCTCGATGGCGAACCTGATGTCGTAGCCCTTGTCGATCACATAGGAGGTCAGCAGGTCCATGCTCTCCTTGTAACGGCTGAGCGCGGCCCTGATGTCCTTGGCGGCCCCGGACTCGGCGCCCTCGCGGCCGCCCCAGCAGACGTAGGTGGTCGCGCCGAGCTCGGCGGCCAGGTCGACGTTGCGCATCACCTTCCGCAGGGCGTAGCGGCGCACGTCACGGTCGTTGCTGGTGAACCCGCCGTCCTTGAAGACCGGGTGGGTGAACAGGTTCGTGGTGGCCATCGGGACCTTCAGACCGGTCTCCGCCAGCGCCTTCCTGAAGCGCTCGACGGCCTTGTCCCGGTCCGGCTCGACGGCCAGCAGGTCGTCGTCGTGGAAGGTGACACCGTACGCACCGAGCTCGGCGAGGCGGTGGACGCTCTCGACCGGGTCGAGCGGGGCCCGGCTCGCGTCCCCGAACTGGTCGCGGGCCTGCCAGCCGACGGTCCACAGCCCGAAGGTGAAGCGGTCCTCGGGCTTGGGTGTGTAGTCGCTCATGTGCGGTCCTCCGATTTAATCCACTTAATGGACTTAATATGGGGCGAGGAGATGGGATCGTCAAGGGGTGGGTGTTCCATGACGCAGGCCGTACGCCATGACTCCATGCGCGCCCGCAACCTCGGCGTGGTCCTGGCCGAGGTCCGCAGGAGCGGGCCGATCACCCGTGCGGCCCTGGCCGAGATCACCGGGCTGACCAAGACCACGGTGTCCAAGATGGTCGGCGACCTGCTCGACGCGGGCATGGTCACCGAGTCGGGCGCGCTGCGGGACGGCGAGCGCGGCCGGCCGGGCACGGCGGTCAGCCTCAGCGGGCACCGGGTCGGGGCCCTCGGCCTGGAGATCAACGTCGACTACCTGTCCGCGTGCGTCGTGGACCTCACCCTCGCGGTACGGCTGCGCCGTACACAGGCTGTGGACAACCAGGTCGGCTCGCCTGTGGAAACCATGTCTCACCTGCAAGAACTTGCCCACATGATTGTGGATGAAGCCCGTGCTGAGGGCCTCGTCATCGCCGGATCCGCCCTCGCCGTCCCCGGCCCCGTGGACGGCGGGCTGCTCCACACCGCCCCCAACCTCGGCTGGCACGACGTCCGCGTGGGCGACCTGCTGGACTTCCCGGTAGCCGTGGAGAACGAGGCCAACCTCGCCGCGCTGGGCGAGCTCTGGTTCGGCTCGGGCCCCGGCGACTTCCTCCACGTGTCCGGGGAGATCGGCATCGGCGCCGGCCTGGTGGTCGGGGGCGCCCTGTTCCGCGGCGCCCGCGGCCTCGCGGGGGAGCTGGGCCATGTGATCGTCTCCCCCGACGGCCCCGCCTGCCGCTGCGGCGGCCGGGGCTGCCTGGAGCAGTACGCCGGCCAGGAGGCCCTCCTGCGGGCGGCCGGCCTGCGCGGGGTGCCCGAGCTCGTGGCGGCCCTCCAGGCGGGCGAGAGCGGCGCGCTGCGCGCCTGCGAGCGCGCCGGACAGGCGCTCGGCGTGGCCCTCACCTCCGCCGTCCACCTGATGGATCCCGGGACGGTCGTGCTGGGTGGCGTCTTCGCCCCGCTGTTCCCGTGGATCCACGGCCCGGCCCACGACACGATGACCGCCCGGCTGGCCGGAATGCGCCACGCCGTGCCCGAGCTCACGGTCTCCCGGCTCGGCGGCGACGCCGCGTCCCTCGGCGCCGCCGGGCAGGTCATCCACCGGATCGTCGCCGACCCCGGAGCCCACCTGGCCGCCACCCGGACGGCCCCCGGCCCGCACTGACCCTCCGGGCTCCGCACAGGGCCCGCGGAGCCCACGGGGGACGCCGCGGCCTCTCCGGACCGGCGGCCGTCCGGCCCCGGGGACCTCGCGGGCCTCCGGGACCGGCGGCCGTCCGGACCCGAGGGCCTCGCGGGCCTCCGGGACCGGCGGCTACAGCCCGGACGGGTCCCGGCCCACGCTGATCTCCTCGGCGATCCGCCGGAGCCCGTGGTCGTCCAGGCCCGGCACGCCGACCAGCCGGCGGCGGAGCACGGCGAACACCTGGGACACCTCCGCTCCGGCGTAACCCACCGCGACCTCGTGGACGGTCCGGAAAAGCGCGCGCTCCGCGTCGCGATCGGCGTGTGTCCGGATCAGAGAAGCCTCCGCCATGTGCGCATCCCCCTGTCGAGTCGAACGGTCGGGAGCAACCGTACGACGGAAGAGCCGCGGCCGGCGCGAGGCCCGCTCAGGGAGTCTCCTTCCGCAGCACCGCCGTGCAGATCTCGGCGAGTCGGCGGACCTGCTCGGGGTCGAGCAGGTCGAAGAAGCTCCGCCGTACCGCCTCGACGTGACCGGGCGCGGCCGCGGCGAGCACCGCGAACCCCTCGTCGGTGAGCACCGCCCAGCTCACCCGCCGGTCGGCGGCGCACGGCTCGCGCCGCACCCAGCCGCGCTCCTCCAGCCGGGCCACCGCGTGGGACAGCCGGCTCTGCGAGGCGTTGACCTCCGCCGCGAGCTCGCTCATCCGCAGCATGCGCTCCGGCGCCTCCGACAGTTTCACCAGCACCGCGTAGTAGGCGTGCGGCATGCCGGAGTCTCTCTGCAGCTGCCGGTCCAGCTCCTCCTGGACGAGCTGCGAGGCCCCCAGGAACGCGCGCCAGGCGCGCTGCTCTTCATCGTCCAGCCATCGCGTCACGGTCCCACTTTACTTGAACTCTCAAGGATATGGGGGTAGCGTACTTGAGAGTTCAAGTTTCAGGGGAGGAATCATGCCGGTCCAGCGGCTCAACCACGCGGTCCTGTTCGTGCGCGACGTCGAGCGCAGCGTGGCCTTCTACGCGGAGGCCCTCGGCTTCAGGGTGGTCATGGGCATGCCGGGCGCCGCGTTCCTGCAGGCCTCCGGCTCCAGTAACGACCACGACCTCGGCCTGTTCGAGATCGGCGCCCAGGCGGGCCCCTCCGGTGCCGGGCGCTCCACCGTCGGCCTCTACCACCTGGCCTGGGAGGTCGACACCCTGGAGGAGCTGGAGCGGATCGCGCTCAAGCTCGGCGAGCTGAACGCGCTGGTCGGCGCCTCGGACCACTCCACCACCAAGGCCCTGTACGCCAAGGACCCCGACGGCCTGGAGTTCGAGGTGTCCTGGCTGGTCCCGGCCGACCTGCTCACCGAGGAGCTGCTCAAGGGGCGCAGCGGCATCAAGCCGCTCGACCTCGCCGGGGAGAAGGAGCGCTACGGCGCGCACACCCGGGGCGGCCTCGGGGTCTCGATCCCCGCCTGACCGCGTCGGCCCCGGTGAGGTCGACCCCGCGGCCTCCACCCGGCGGTGACGGTCCCGAGCCGCCGCCCGTCCCCCGCCCGGTTCCGGCTACCCCCGGGCGGCCCGCACGGTGTGGCTCAGCAGGAGGGCCGTGGTCACCGGGCCCACCCCGCCGGGCACCGGGGTCAGCGCGCCGGCCCGCTCCGCCGCGGCCGGGTCGACGTCGCCGACGAGACCGCCGTCCCGCGTGGGGTTCGTGCCCACGTCCACCACCACGGCCCCCGGCTTGACGTGCTCGGAGGTGATGAGCCCCGCCCGGCCGACGGCCGCGACCAGGATGTCGCCCGTGGCGGCCACGGCGGCCAGGTCGGCGGTACGCGAGTGGCAGACCGTCACGGTGGCGTGGCGGTCCAGCAGCAGGTGCGCCGCGGGCTTGCCGACGACCGTGGAACGGCCGACCACGACCGCGTGGCGGCCGGCGATCTCCACCCCGTGGTGCTCCAGGATCCGCACCACCGCCTCGGCGGTCGCCGGCGCGAAGGCGGGCAGCCCGGCGGCCAGGCGGCCGAGCGAGAGCGGGTTGGCCCCGTCGACGTCCTTGCCGGGGGCGATGGAGGAGGCGAGGTCCTCAAGCTTCGCGCCCCCGGGGAGGGGGGTCTGCAGGATGATCCCGCTCACCCGGCCGTCGGCGCTCAGCGACTCCAGACGTTCCCGGACCGCCGCCACCGGCGCCTCCGGGCCCAGGTCCACGACCTCGCACGCGATGCCCGCCTTGCCCGCCGCGTTCACGATGGAGCGCACGTACCAGGCGCTGGACTCGTCCGCGGTGGCCGTGACCACGGCGAGTTTCGGAGGGCGGCCGGCGGCGGCGAGCTCGGCGGCCCGTCCGGCGGCGTCCGCCCGGATGGCGGCGGCCAGCTCTTTCCCGGACAGGGGTCGTGCGCTCATCTGGGTGAGTCCTTCCAGTGTGGGGTCCCGGCCAGTGTGGGGGTCCCGGGCTCCGGCCGTGCGGAGGAGGTCACCCGCTGATCTCCTCGCGCACGGCGGCGGTGACTCTCTCGGCCCTGGCCGCGATCTCGTCCACCCCGGCCGCCCGGGCGGCCAGGCCGGCGCGGACCTCCGGGTCCTTGATGCCGGCGAGGTTGATCTCGATGTTGACCCGGGCGGTGGCGGCCGCGGCCCGCGCGGCCTCCGCGGCGGCGGCGACATCGGTGATGACGTTGCGGTTGCCGATGGGCAGCAGCTCCTCGGCGAGTTCGACCAGCCGCCGCGCCACGGCGACGGTCCCGGCCGGAGGTCCGGCCGCGGCGGCCAGTGCCCCGGCGATCGCCGCCGAACGGGCGGACTTCTCCTCGTCGGTGGCCTTGGGCAGCCGGTAGGAGTCGGTCACGGCGGTGAACGCCGCCGCGTCGTCCTCGGCGAGCTGGAGGGCGTGGTCACGGAGGGCGTCCGCCTCGGCGAGGATCCGGTTGATCACCTGCCCGTGCTCGGCGTGCTTCGGGCCGTCGCTGTAGCGGGCCACCATGCCCAGCAGCGCGGCGGCCTGGGCGCCGTGCAGGGCGGCCGACGCTCCCCCGCCCGGCGCGGGCACCCGGTCGGCCAACCGCTCCAGGAAGTCGCCGATCGTCTGGTCGCGCATCCGCGCCTCCCCGAGTCGCTCAGGAGGTCGAGGCGGACCGCGACCACCCGTTGATCACGTAGTGGACTGCCACGTTACCGGGCCCGCGCCCGGCCCCTTCCCCGGGACACCGCCACGCCCGCCAGGCAGAGCAGGCCGCCGGCGAGGGTCAGCCAGCCGGGCACCTCGTCGAGGATGAGCCAGGCCATCAGGACCACCAGCGCCGGGACGACATAGGTGGTGGCGCCCATCTTCCCCGCGGTGGTGCGGGCGAGCGCGTAGGCCCAGGTGGTGAACGCCAGAGCCGTCGGGAAGACCCCGAGATACACGACGTTCAGCGTCGCGGGCAGCGGGGCGGCGGCGACCTGCGACACCAGCCGGCCCGCGAACGGCAGGCAGGCCGCCGTGCCGACGAAGCAGCCGAAGGTGGTGACCTGCAGCGCCGAGGCGTGCTTCAGCGCGGGCTTCTGGCAGACCACGCCGGCGGCGTACGTCACGGCCGCGAGCAGGCAGAGCAGGACACCGACGATCGACGCGCGACCGCCGTCGGACATCGAGACCCCCACCACGACGGCGCCGGCGAACGACACCGCCATCCCCGCCAGCAGCCGGGGCGGGAACCCCTCCTTGAGCAGCCAGCCGCCGAGGAGCGCGATCAGGACCGGGCCGACGTTGACGACCATCGCCGCGGTCCCCGCGTCCACCTCCTGCTCGCCCCAGTTCAGGGCGACCATGTAGAGGCCGAACCACAGGATCCCCGAGCCCAGGATGCCGGGCCACGCGGCGCGCGGCGGCAGCCCCTCGCGCCGCGCCAGCCAGATCACGCCCAGCACCACCGAGCCCGCCAGCAGCCGGCCCAGGGCCAGGGCGCCGGGGGCGAAGTGCTGCGCGGCGCTGCGGATGGCGACGAAGGCCGAGGCCCACAGCAGCACGGTGACGCCCACCGCCGCGAGCGCCCGGCGGTCGACGCGAGGCTCCGCGGTAATTGTTTGCTCCATAAGTGAAGATTATGGATAGGACACTTCGCCCCACACCGAACCTTTCACCGCCGGTTCCGGCCCCCTCCGGGCCCGGTCCCACCCTCCGGCGTGAAGCCTCCGGACCCCTCCCGGCCGTTCCGGTGAATGCCGCGCGCCAGGCGGGGTAGCGCCGACTCCGAGCGAGAACGCACACCCCTCGGAGGCGCCGGCGGACGGATCCCCGGACGGGGCAGGGCGCGCCCGGCACCTGACGGAGCCCGGTCCGGGCCCTGCCGCCGGCGGCTCCGGCCGCTACAAGCGCCGCCGCCGCCCCGACGCGGGCGGGACGGCGGCTGGACCTGGAGATGGTGCACCATGTCACATAACGACACCCGGCACGCGGCAACCGCCCCCGACCGGGGACCGGAGAGCGAGCGGGCGCCCGAGAGCCCGGCCGAGCTGCCCAAGAGGTCGTGGTGGGACGTGCTCAAACGCACCGTCAAGGAGTTCCAGGAGGACAACCTCACCGACTGGGCCGCCGCGCTCACCTACTACGCGGTGCTGTCGATCTTCCCCGCGCTGCTGGCGGTGATATCCGTCCTCGGCCTGTTCGGCCAGTCGGCCACCCGGTCGCTCAC
This sequence comes from Streptosporangium sp. NPDC048886, assembly GCF_055586905.1. Lineage (NCBI taxonomy): Bacteria > Bacillati > Actinomycetota > Actinomycetes > Streptosporangiales > Streptosporangiaceae > Streptosporangium > Streptosporangium sp. NPDC048886. The sequence continues at coordinate 105,722 of NZ_JBVJHH010000017.1, read as the reverse complement.
CGACAACCTGGGAGCCCTGGCCCCCGGCCCCGCCCGGCAGACCATCGACACCGTGCTCCAGGCCCTGCAGAGCAGCCAGCGCGCCGCGGGGATCGCCGCGATCATGGGTATCGCCATCGCGCTCTGGTCCGCGTCGGGTTACGTGGGAGCCTTCATGCGGGCCGCCAACGTCATGTACGAGATGCCCGAGGGCCGGCCCATCTGGAAGACCCTGCCGCTACGCCTGGGCATCACCACGGTCCTGGTGATCCTGATGGCGGTCGGCGCGGTCTCCGTCGTGTTCACCGGAGAGCTCGCCGCGCAGGCCGGGAAGGTCCTCGGGATCGGCGAGACCGCGCTGACGATCTGGGGGATCGCCAAGTGGCCGATCCTGGTGGTCATCGTCGCGCTGGTCCTGGCCCTGCTGTACTGGGCCGCGCCCAACGTCGAGCATCCGGGGTTCCGCTGGATCACGCCCGGCAGCATGATCGCCGTCGTGGTGTGGATCGCCGCGTCCGCCGCGTTCGGGTTCTACGTGGCCAACTTCGGCTCCTACAGCAAGACCTACGCCGCTCTGGCCGGGGTCGTCGTCTTCCTGATCTGGCTGTGGATCTCCAACATCGCCGTGCTGCTCGGGGTGGAGTTCGACGCCGAACTCGCCCGGGAACGCGCCATCGAGGCGGGCCGGCCGGCCGACGAGGAGCCCTACGCCGAGCCCCGCGACACCCGCAAATTCGACGAGGAGGACACCGAGCACGTGAAGGGCCTGGAGTAGGGGAGTGATGAACCTTCCGCGGCCCGCCTGTGACGTGACGCCCGGTTCACGCCACAGGCGCCCCCTTTTCCGGGAAATCACCGGGAAAGACCGGGGCGTCGGGGAGATACGCCCCCGGATGGCTGGTCCACTGACGGGGAGGCCAGGCGTACGGGCGAGTGCCGGAGCGACGCAAGCACCGCGCACAGGTCGTCGGCACCGCGGAGGAAGGACTGACATGGCCGAGGACAGGCAGGACATCGCCACGGATTTCCACCATGCGATCAACATGACGGCCGGAGAGCTGGAGCACTGGCTGGAGACCCAGGAGTCCAAGGGGAGCGGGGACAAGACCGGTGGCGGCGAGTCGATAGGCCACCAGTCGGGCCGCCACATCCTGGAGATCCTCCGCAAGCGCAAGGACGATCTCTCCGACGACGACTACGCCCACATGCGGCAGGTGACCGGCTACGTCCGCCGGCACCTCGCGCAGCGCCCCTCCGGGGACGTCGAGGACACCCGGTGGAGACACTCCCTGATGAACTGGGGACACGACCCGCTCAAGTAGGCGCCCGCCCGGCCCCGGCCGACGCCCCAGGAACGTGCCGGGCTCACGCCCCCCGGCCGGAGGCGGCCACGTGGCCGGCGAGCGCGCCCGCGGCGCGGCGGCCCGCCGAGAACGCCACGGCGGGTGCCGGCGGGGGCTCCGGGGCGCGCCCCGCCGGACGGCCTCGCAGGTGGTCGGCGGTGACCTGCCGGAAGGCCGCCAGGCGGGCGGTCTCGTTGTCGTGGTGCCAGATGAGGGAGAGGGCGGAGTCGGGCAGCCCCTCGACGGGGACGAAGACGATGTCGGGGCGGTGGTGGTAGTCCTCGGTCAGCGCGCAGAACAGCATCCCGCCGCGGTTGGCCGCGATCATCGACAGCGCCTCCTGCATCGTGGAGGCCGCCGGCCCGTCCGGCACCGGCCGGCCCGCCGGCGTGGCGGACGGGGACAGCAGCTCCCGCCAGTATCGGGGCGCGGGGCCGGCGATCCGGATGACCGGGCAGCCGGCGAGCTCCTCGGCGGCTATCGAGGCACGGCGCGCGAACGGATGCCGGGTGGAGACCGCGAGCGTCTGCGGCTCGCTGTTGACCCGCGGGCCGAGGACCAGCCCCGGCTCCTCCACCGGCCCGCAGACGAACGCCGCGTCGACCTCGCCGCGCCGCAACGGGCCGAAGGGGTCGGATATCGGCATCTCGACGGTGACGACCTCGCTGTCCGGGTGCCTCTCCTGGAAGGCCCCGACGATCTCCATGACCTCCTGGTCGGAGGTCCCGAGGAACCCGACCCGCAGGACGCCGGCGACGCCGCGGGCCGCGGACCTGGCCCGTTCGACGGCGTGCCGGAGGGAGGCGTAGGCGGGGCGCAGCTCCTCGGCGAAGCGCTCGCCGAGCGGGGTGAGCCGGACCCGCCGGCTGGTGCGCTCGAACATCCGGGCCCCGACCCGCTCCTCCAGCGAGCGCACGAGCTGGCTGACGCGGCTCTGGGAGACGTACAGCCGCTCGGCGGCCCGGCCGAAATGCAGCTCCTCACTCAGCACGAGGAAGCACTCCAGCTCCCGGATCTCCACTCCGCCCACGGCCACCTCCACGCGCCTGCCGCTCCGCCCATCCATTAGCCCACCTCATCCAAGGATGAGACCTTCGGCGTTGTTCCGCCGGGGGCGCGGCTGAAGGCTGTCAGGCATGTCAACCAGCGCTTCCCCCGCCGGGGTCCGGCCGCCGCGGGCGTACTGGCCCGCGGTCGTCGCGGTGTCCCTGGGCACCTTCTCCGTGGTGACCACCGAGATGTCACCCGTCGGCCTGCTGACGTCCGTCGGATCCGATCTGAAGGTCTCCGCCGGCGTGGCGGGGCTGGCGGTGACGCTGCCGGGCATCGTCGCCGCGCTCGCCGCCCCGGTCCTCACCGTGGCCGCGGGCCGGGCCGACCGGCGGCTGGTGCTGTGCGCGCTGATGGCCCTGCTGACCGTGGCCAACCTGCTGTCCGCCCTGGCCCCGGACGCGCCGCTGCTGATCGCCTCCCGGGCCCTGGTGGGCCTGGGCATCGGTGGGTTCTGGTCGATCGCCGCGGGCCTGGCCGTACGGCTGGTGCCGGAGCGGTCCACCGGCGCCGCGACATCAATGATCTTCGGAGGCGTCTCGATCGCCTCCGTACTCGGGGTCCCGGCCGGGACCCTCGTCGGCGAGCTGGCCGGCTGGCGGGCCGCGTTCGCCGCGCTGGCGATCCTGTGCGCGGCGGTCACGGCCGCGCTGGCCCTGCTGCTGCCGCCGCTGACCGCGACGCGGGCGATCCGGTTCGGGCAGGTCCCCCGCCTGCTCCGGGACAGGGAGGTGCGCGCCGGTCTGACCGTCACGCTTCTCCTGGTCACCGGCCACTTCGCGGCCTTCACCTATCTCGGCCCGGTCGTCGGGCAGGTGTCCGGCGCCGGCGCCGGCCTGCTCAGCGCGCTCCTGCTGGTGTACGGCGTGGCGGGGGTCGCGGGGAACTTCGCGGCGGGCCCGGCCGCGGTCCGGAACGTGCGCGGCACCGTCCTGCTCATCGCCGGGACGCTCGCCGCGGTGGTGCTGCTGCTGCCCGGCGCCGGCGCCGTGCGGGCCGGGATGATCGCCCTGCTCGCCGTCTGGGGGCTCGCCTACGGCGGCGTCTCGGTCAGCCTCCAGACCTGGATGCTGCGCGCGGTGCCCCAGGCCCCGGAGGCGGGGGCGGCGCTGTTCGTCTCCTCGTTCAACGCGGCCATCTCGCTGGGCGCCCTGCTCGGCGGGGTGACGGTGGACTCCCTGGGCGCCTCCGGCGTCACCTGGGCCGGCGGGACGCTCGCGGCCCTCGCCGCGGCGGCGGTCTGGCTCTCCGGCCGAAACCGCGGCGGAGACGCCTTTCACGGCCCTTACGGGCCGGTCGACTGCGCCGATCCGCTCGGCTGACGGCGGCGCCGCCGGCCGCGCCATCCGCCTCGCGGGCCCGCGGGGAGGCGGTGCCGGCGGCGGCGCGGGGCGTCAGAGCCTGTCGAACCAGTCGCGTACGGCCCGCGGCCCACCCGTTCCGAGGGCCACCATCAGCGCGCAGCGCGCCTTCGAGGGCGCGAGGTCACGGGCTCCGATCGCGCCCACCTTGGCGGCGAGCCCCACACCGAGAGGCAGGTCGTCGAGCGGGACCCCGCGGGTGCGGCAGCGGGAGGCGACGACCACCGGGATGCCCCACTCCGTCAGCTCGCCGATCGTCGCGAAGAGGCCGACCGGCACGTTGGACATGCCGGTGCCCTCCAGCACCACCCCCCGGGCGCCGGCGTCCACGACCGCGGTGAGCAGCACGGAGTCCATCCCGGGATAGGTCTTGATCAGGGCGACGTCCGCCTCCGGCTCTCCGGCCACCAGCGGAGGCCGGGGCGGCGGCGCGGCCAGCGTCTCGACCCGTCCGCCGGCCACCCGGCCCAGCGCGGGGAAGGGCGCCGAGGAGAAGGCCGCCACGCTCGTGGCGTCGGTCATGCTCGCCCAGCGGGCGGCGTGCAGCTCGTCGTTGAGGCACACGACGGCCCCGGCGCCGCGCAGCGCGCCGTCGGCGGCGGCCGCGACGGCGGAGGCCAGGTTGCGCGGGCCGTCGGCGGACAGCTCGTCCAGGGGGCGCACGGCGCCGGTCAGCACGATCGCGCCGCGCTCGGCCGCCCGGCCCGCGAGCAGGTCGGCGAGGAAGGCGCTCTCCTCCAGGGTGTCGGTGCCGTGAGTGATCACGACCCCGTCGAATCCCTGGTCGAGGATCGCCGAACGGGCCCGGCGGGCCAGCCCGAACATGGTCGAGGGCGACATGTCCCAGCTCGGCTCCGCCATCACGTCCTCCACCACCACCTCCGCCGCGAGCTCGGCCGGAGGGATCGCCGCCAGGAGCTCGGCCCCGGACGCGACACCCGCGGGACGGCTGGAGTAGGCGATGGTGTCACCGGTCGCCAGCAGCAGCACACGCTTCACCACATGATCCCTTCGATGGCCACGACGGGGCCGGTCCCGGGCGTCCCACGACCCGGCGGAACACCCTCCCCGGACCGGCTACCCCTATTTATAACCCACACATACCCCCAATAGGGTTATTTAGGGGAATCGCATGCGTCCGCAGGACTTCCAGGGGGCCCGGCCACGGGGACCGCCGACCCGGGGGTCCCGGCCGGCGTCGGTCGGCCGGAGCCGCACGCGCCGCCGGGTGTCACGGGACCAGGACGATCTTCCCGGTGGCACGGCGGGCCGAGAGCAGCTCGTGCGCCTTGGCGACCTCGGCCAGCGGCAGCACCTGGTCTACGTGCACCCTGAGCCGCCCGGACTCCACCAGGGCGGCGAGGCGGGTCAGATCGGCCGCCGAGGGACGCACGTTCACCACGGCGAGCCGTATCCCCCGCTCGGCCGCGCGCTCAGGGGTGATGCCGAGGTTGCCGCCGAGCGCGCCGACGAGCAGGCCGCCGGGCTTCAGGGCGGCCGCCGAGCGCTCCCCGTACTCACCGCCCACCAGGTCGAACACCACGTCCACGGGCTCGGTCGCCGTGGCGAAGTCCTCGGTGGCGTAGTCGATGAGCGTGTCCGCGCCGAGACCGCGGAGGAAGGCGTGTTTGGCGGCCCGGGCGGTGCCGACGACGTGCGCCCCGTGCGCCTTGGCGATCTGGACGGCCAGGTGGCCGACCCCGCCGGCGGCGGCGTGGACGAGCACCCGCTGCCCCTCGCCGACGCGCGCGATGCCGACCAGCGCCTGCCAGGCGGTCAGACCGGCCAGCGGCAGCCCGCCCGCCTCCTGCGCGGTCAGCCCGGCGGGCCTGTGGATGATCTCGTTGGGCGAGGCCAGAACGTAGTCGGCATAGGCGTTGCCCGCGCCCGGGAAGGCGAGCAGGCCCAGCACCTCATCGCCGGGGGCGAACGCGGACACGCCGGGCCCGGTGGCCTCGATCACCCCCGCGACGTCCCAGCCGAGGCTGAACGGCGGCGTGCCGAGCAGCGGGTAGACCCCGGACCGGACAGCCCCGTCGACCGGGTTGACCCCGGCGGCCTCGACCTTGATCAGGACCTGCCCGTGGTCCGGCACGGGCCGGTCGACCTCGACGAGCTGGAGAACGGAGGGACCGCCGAAGGCGGACTGGGTGACGGCACGCATTTCGATCTCCTTGGTAGGGGAACCCTGTGGAGATCAATCGTGGTGGACGGCGGTATAACTAGGAAAGAAGGCACCTTTGCGATATATAGGTACCTTATGGATACCATGTCCCACCTGAGGGAGTTCGGCGCGGTCGACGCCTACCTGAGGGAGTGCGCCTCACGGACCGTCCTGGCGGCCATCGCCAACAAGTGGACCTGCCTGCTGGTGGACGCCCTGCAGGATGGCCCGGTCCGGTTCGGCGAGCTGCGCCGCCGCCTCGACGGGATCACCCAGAAGAGCCTCACCCAGACACTGCGGACCATGGAGCGTGACGGCGTGGTGGTCCGCACCGTCTATCCGACGATCCCGCCCCGGGTGGAGTATTCGCTCAGCGAGCTGGGGCAGAGCGTGGTCGGGCTGATGGAGGGGATCAGGCGCTGGTCGGAGGACCACATGCCCGAGATCATGGCCGCCCGCGACCGTTACGACCTCCGCGCGGCCGAGGACCCCCGGCCCGTCCCGGTGGACTGACGCCGGCCGCCGGCGACGCCTGATCCAGGATGCCGCCGTCCGGTCGCGCCGGGGGCGCTGGCATGCTGGCCCCGTGACCGAGAGACTCCCCACCACCGGTAGCGCGGACCTCACGGGCCCTGTGACCGAGAGACTCCCCACCACCGGTAGCGCGGACCTCACGGGCCCTGTGACCGAGAGACTCCCCACCACCGGCGGCACGGACCTCACGGGACAGGTCGCGCTGGTCACCGGCGGCTCCGCCGGGCTCGGCCAGGCCATCGCGCTGGCGCTCGCCCAGGCCGGCTGCACCGTCGTGGTCTCCAGCCGGCGGCAGGATGCCTGCCTGCGGGCCGCCGCGCAGATCACCGCCGCCACCGGCCGGCACGCCTCGGGCATCGCCTGCGACGTCGGCGACGAGGACTCCGTGCACGGAGTCGTCGACGAGGTCGTCGCCCGGCACGGCCGCCTGGACGTCCTGGTGACCAGCGCCGGCGTCCAGGCCCGGGGCGAGCTGGCCGACCTCGACGCCGCCACCCTGCGACACTGCCTCGAGGTCAACGTCGTCGGCACCTTCCTGGCCTGCCAGGCGGCGGTGCCGGTGATGCGCGCCGCCGGATACGGCCGCATCGTGACCCTCGCCAGCGCCCTCGGCGTGGTGGGCGCCGCGGGCCGCGCCGGATACGCCGCCAGCAAGGGCGCGGTGATCCAGCTCACCCGGAGCCTGGCGGTCGAGCTCGCCGGCACCGGCGTCTGCGTCAACGCCCTGGCCCCCGGGCCGTTCCGCACGCCGCTCAACGAAGGCGTCGACGACGACCCACACGTGCGCGAGTTCCTCGACCACCAGGTGCCCGCCCGCCGCTGGGCCGACCCCACCGAGCTCACCGCCGCCGCGCTCCTGCTGGCCGGCCCCGGCGCCTCCTACATCACCGGCGCCGTCCTGCCCGTCGACGGCGGCTGGACCGCGCACTGACGCCCCCTCCGGAGCCGCGGACGGGTTCCGTCACGGCCGGCGGCCGGAGTTCCGTTACGCGTGACAGCGGCGCGGGTTCCGTTACGTCTCACGGGCGCGGCCCGGGATCCGTTACGGCCTCCGCCCGGTTACGGACGCGGCCCCGGATCCGTTACGGTCACTGCGGCTGCGTGATGCCGCGCGGCCGTACGGCCCCGCCCGACCCGGCCCGATGTGCCAGGGGATACGCCAGTCCGGCGGGGTGCCGACCGGAAACGGCCGCCCGTCCGGAGCGGTAGCGGGGGTCCGGCGGGCCGCCCGCCGCCCGCCGGCCCGGCCGCCCCGGTATCCGCACGATGACTCGGTAACTCCAAAGTGCCGTCTTCCGCCCCCCTTTCCCGGTGCCGCATGATGCGAATACTTACAAGAGGGAACTGACCGGCTCCGAGGAAACCGAAAACGGCCGGCCCGGCCCCTCCTCCCCCGCGTCCCGAGGAGTGATCCCGTGTCCACACCGCAGTCCCCACCACCCGGCACCGGCACCGGCCGCATGAACGGGCGCGCCTGGGGCGTGCTGTTCGTGCTGTGCGGCGCCATCTTCCTGGAGGGGATCGACGTGGCGATGCTGAACGTGGCCCTGCCGTCGATCCGGTCCGACCTGGGCATGTCCACCGGCTCGGTGAGCTGGGTGATGAGCGCCTACGTGCTCGGCTACGGCGGTTTCATGCTGCTGGGCGGGCGGACCGCGGACCTGCTGGGCCGGCGGCGGATGTTCCTGTTCTGGCTCGTGGTCTTCCTGGCCTTCTCCGGCTTGGGCGGGATCGCGACCGAGGGGTGGATCCTGATCGTCGCCCGGTTCGTGACGGGCGCGGCCGCCGCGTTCATGGCGCCCGCGGGTCTGGCCATCATCACGACGAGCTTCGCCGAGGGCCGCCGGCGCGACAAGGCCCTGCTGGTCTACGCGGGGACGGCGGCGGCCGGCTTCTCCCTCGGGCTCGTCGTCGGGGGTCTGCTGACCGCGGTCAACTGGCGGTGGGTGTTCTTCGCCCCGGTCATCCTGGCGTCCCTGATCCTCCTGGCCGCCGTCCTCCTCATCCCGCGCGAGGAGCGTCCGGAGCGTTCTCCCCACGGCTTCGACCTGGCCGGGGCGGTCAGCGTGACGGGAGCGATGCTCCTGCTCGTCTTCACGGTGGTCAGCCTGGAGGAGCCCGGCGCCGGATGGGGCTGGACGGCCGGCGCGTTCGCCGGCGGTCTGGCGCTGCTGGCCGCCTTCGTGGCGATCGAGCGGCGCTCGGCCTCCCCGCTGGTCCGCCTGGGCATCCTGCGCTCGGGCCCGCTGGTCCGCGCCAACCTCGGCGCGCTGCTGTTCGCCGGGTCCTTCTTCGGCTTCCAGTTCGTCGCCGTCTTCTACCTGCAGGAACTGCGCGGCTGGTCGACGCTGGAGACGAGTCTCGCCCTCCTGGCCGTCGGCATCGACGCCGTGCTCGCGCCGACCGTCACGCCACGGCTGGTGAACCGTTTCGGCAACGTCCGGGTGATCTTCGGCGGCCTGGTCCTCGCCGCCGTGGCCTACGCGCTGTTCCTGCCGATCGGCCTCGACTGGACCTACGCGGCCATGTTCCCCACCATGATCATCCTTGGCCTCGCCTTCGCCCTGACCTACGGACCGCTCACCATCGCCGCCACGGACGGCATCGCGGAGGAGGAGCAGGGGCTCGCCGGCGGCCTGCTGTACACCTCCTTCCAGTTCGGCTCGGCGCTCGGCCTGTCGGCGGTGACCGCCGTCAGCGCCGCCTTCGCCGGGACCGGCGGCTCGCCCCAGGCCGGGCTCGACGGCTTCCGCGCGGCCCTGATCGTGCCGCTCGTCGGGGTCGTCCTCGCCGCGGCCGTCACCGCGGCCGGTCTGTGCAGGCGCACCGCGACAGCCGCCGAGCCCTCCCGCGAGACCCTTGAGGCGGCCGGGACGTCCCGGTAGTCCGGGGCGGTCACCAGGGCCGACGCCGCCCTGCCCGCCCCGCCCCGCCCCGCCTGGAGTAGGTTCGCTCACGTGTCGTGGTGGAACGTCGTCTGGGGCGTCGCGGCCGGCCTGGCCGCCGTCTGGCTGGCCCTGGCCGCCGCGTTGGTGATCATGCGGCCCCAGGGGGTGCTGCTGACCGAGGCCCTCCGGCTCCTGCCCGACCTCCTGCGTCTCCTGCGGCGCCTGGCCGCCGACCCGGCCCTCCCCCGTGGCATCCGCGTACTGCTCGGCCTGCTGCTCGCCTACCTGGCCCTGCCGATCGACCTGATCCCCGACTTCGTCCCGGTGCTGGGCTACGCCGACGACGCCATCATCGTCACCGCCGTCCTGCGGAGCGTGGTCCGCAGGGCGGGGCTGGAGGCGGTGGAGCGTCACTGGCCGGGGACCGCCGACGGCTTCGCCGTACTGTGCCGTCTCACGGGCCTGCGCCCGCCGCCGCCCTGAACCTCCTCACCCCGGACCTCGTTGCACCCCGGACCTCACTGCCCCGAATCCGACGGACTCGAATCCGGCGGGCCCGGACCGCGTAACGAACGGGACGGTCATGGGACTGTGCAGGGAGAAGACTGCGGACATCCAGCGGTCAAGCCGGGGAGGAGAAAGTGTCGTCCCAGCTCAGGACGGGAATCTTCTATCTCCGGGACTGGTCGCGCTCCGGAGCGCTTCAGCGGAGAGGACGCACCACGACGTCATGAATGTCCCAGATGCCCGATCAGGAGGAGACAATCGTGGAGCCCTTCACGGGCGGTAGGCTCCCCCCGGACGATGTCGTCGTCGCGGCCCTGCGCGCCGGGGACGAGACGATGTTCGCGGCGCTGCTGGACACCTGGTCGCGGGGGATGCTGTGGCTGGCCCGCTCGCACGTGTCCACCAACGACTCCGCCGAGGAGATCGTGCAGGACACCTGGCTGGCGGTGATCAGGGGCATCGAGGGCTTCGAGGGCCGCTCGTCCGTCAAGACGTGGGTCTACCGGATCCTGGTCAACACGGCCAAGAAGCGGGGCGTGCGCGAGAACCGCACGGTCCCCTGGAGCAGCGTCTTCGAGCAGGAGCGGCCGACTGTCGACCGCTCACGTTTCCAGGGCGTGGACGACCCCTTCCCCGGACACTGGAAGGAACTGCCCACCGCCTGGCCGACCCCGGAGGGCGAGGTGCTCGCCTCTGAGGTGCGCGGCCGGATCGCGGCGGCCCTGGCCGAGCTGCCCCCCAGGCAGCGGGCGGTCATCACACTCCGCGACGTCGAGGGGTGCACATCGGAGGAGGTCTGCGAGATCCTGGAGATCTCCGCGGCCAACCAGCGTGTCCTGCTGCACCGCGCCCGCGCTGCGGTGCGGGGGCGGCTGGAGGAGTATTTCGAGACGGCGAGGCGGTCGGCGTAGTGGAATCGGTTCAGCATCGAGACGGTAAGGCGGTCAGCGTCGTGAAGCGGTTCAGCTGCGACGAGGTGGTGGAACTCGTGACCGTCTACCTGGAGGGTGAGCTCGACGCTCCCAGGGGAGGCCGGTTCGAGGAACATCTCGGCGGCTGTGAGGGCTGCGAGCGCTACCTCGGCCAGTTCCGCGCCACCATCGGCGCCCTCGGCGAGCTGCCGCCCACGGCCCTGCCCGGCGGAGCGCGCGAGCGGCTGCTGGCCGCCTTCCGCGACCGGGGACGGCCCTGACCCGGCTACCGCCTGCCTCCCGCGGCCCGAGACGGCCCCGACCCGGCTACCGCCTGCCTCCCGCGGCCCGAGACGGCCCCGACCCGGCTACCGCCTGCCTCCCGCGACCGGGGGCGGCCCTGAGCCGGGGCCGGAGAAGGCCACGCGTAACCTCCTGAGCACCCCGCCCGTGACGCCGTCGCCCCTGAGACAGCCGAGGGCCTCGACCGTCGCCCGGATCTGCTCCAGATGGACCGAGCACCCGGCGCACCCGGTCAGATGGGCCTCCATGCGCCGCCGCCGCCCGGCGGGGAGCGCCCCGTCGAGGTAGTCGGTGACGAGCCCGACGGCCTCACGGCAGCCGACCGGGCGCCGGGACCGGGATCCGGCTCGCATCATTCTCACCTGTGCCCCATGTGACCGTAGTGCCGCTCGCGGTCGATCCGTTACACCCCGGCCCGCTGTAACGCTTGCGCGCCTCGCGGGTCTATAGACCCGTACACATCGGGCAAAGGGGGCACGATGATCGATCTGGCCGCCGAGGGCGCGCTGGTCCGGGACGCTTCGGATGTGGCGGACTTCGCGCGAGGCTGCTTCCACGGCTCCACCGGGGACCAGGTGGGGATCGAGCTGGAATTCCTGGTCTTCGACCGCGCCGCCCCCGCCCGCCAGGTCCCGCTGGCCAGGATCGCCGACGCGCTGCCCCCGCTGCCCGGCGGGAGCCGGGTGACCTTCGAACCGGGCGGCCAGCTCGAACTCTCCGGCCCGGCGGGCCCGCTGCCGGAGGCGATCGCCCACCTCACCGCCGACGTGAACGCCGCGCGCGCGGCCCTGCGGGAGGCGGGCCTGGCGCTGGCCGGGGTGGGTCTCGACCCGGTACGGCCGGCCCGGCGGCAGTTACGGCTGCCCCGCTACGAGGCGATGGCCGAGTTCCTCGGCACGCCGTACGGATCCCTGATGATGTGCTCGACGGCGTCGATCCAGGTCAACCTGGACCTGGGCGGCAGGCCCGCGGTCCGGTGGGAGCGCACGCACCTGCTGGGGCCCGTCCTGACGGCGGCCTTCGCCAACTCACCGCTCAGCGCGGGCCGGCCGTGCGGGTGGATGTCGGGGCGCCAGGCGGTGTGGGAGAACCTGGACCGGACCCGGACGGCCCCCGTCCCCACGACCGGCGACCCGGCCTCGGCCTGGGCGGAATACCTGCTCGACGCCCGGCTCATGCTCGTGCGCGAGGACGGTGAGCGGTGCCGCGCGGTCCGCGACGGCTCGACCTTCCGCGACTGGCTGTCGGCCCCCACCCGTCCGCCGACCCTGGCGGACCTGGCCTATCACGCCACGACGATCTTCCCTCCGGTGCGGCCGCGCGGCTGGCTGGAGATCCGCTACCTCGACGCCCAGCACCCGGCGAGCTGGCCGGTGTGCGTGGCGGTGACCCACGCCCTCGTGATGGACGACCGCGCGGCCGACACGGCGCTGGCCGCCGCCGAGCCGTACGCGGGGATGTGGCCGGGGGCGGCGCGCCACGGCCTGGCGGAGCCACGGCTGAGGAGCGCCGCCGAGGCCTGTTTCGAGGCCGCCCTCGCGGCGCTGCCCCGCCTGGGCGCGCCCCCGGACCTGGTCCGCGAGGTGGCCGCGTTCGCCGACCGCCACGTGACGACCGGCCGCCCACCGGCCGCGGACCTGCTGGATCTGGTGAAAGGGCCGGCGCGGAGCCTGTCGGCCTGGCTGACCGAGGAAGGACAGGCATGAACGACTTCAAGGAACGGATCGCCGCCGAGTTGGTCGCGGTGCGGAACCGGTCGCTGGCCTATACCGACACCGAGGACGACCTGCTGGTCAGGCAGCACTCTCCGTTGATGTCGCCGCTGGTGTGGGATCTGGCGCACGTGGGCAACTACGAGGAGCTGTGGGTGCTGCGGGAGGCCGGCGGGATCACCCCGCTCCGCCCCGAGATCGACGACCTGTACGACGCGTTCAAGCACCCGCGCAAGGACCGCCCGAGCCTGCCCATCCTGGGGCCGGGCGAGGCGCGCCACTACATCGAGGGCGTGCGCGGCCGGGTGCTGGACGTCCTCGACGCGATCGACCTGGAGGGCCCCGACCCCCTGCACCGGGACGCCTTCGTCTTCGGCCTGGTGATCCAGCACGAGCACCAGCACGACGAGACCATGCTCGCCACCCTGCAACTGTCGGAGGAGCCGGGCCTGGTCCGCGACGGCGGCCTGCCGTCCGGCGGGCCCGCGGGCGCCGAGGAGGTGCTCGTCCCCGCCGGCCCCTTCCTGATGGGCACCGACACCCAACCCTGGGCCTACGACAACGAACGCCCCGCCCACCGGGTCGACCTGGCCGCCTATTGGATCGACCGGCTCCCCGTCGGCAACCGCGCCTACACCGCCTTCATCGAGGACGGCGGCTACGACGACCCCCGCTGGTGGACGCCGGAGGGCTGGGGCTGGCGCCAGAAGACCCGCGCCCATGCCCCGCTGTTCTGGACCAGGGACGGCGGCATCTGGTGGCGCACCCGTTTCGGCCGGCCCGAGCCCGTGCCCATGGACGAGCCCGTCCAGCACGTCTGCTGGTACGAGGCCGACGCCTACGCCCGCTGGGCCGGCAAGCGGCTGCCCACCGAGGCCGAGTGGGAGAAGGCCTGCGGCTGGGATCCCGCGGCGGAGCGGTCGCGGACCTACCCGTGGGGTGACGACGCCCCCGGACCCGGCCGGGCCAACCTCGGGCACCGGGCGGCGCGGCCCGCGCCGCTGGGTGCCTTCCCCGCCGGGGCGAGCGCCTACGGCGCCGAGCAGATGGTCGGAGACGTGTGGGAGTGGACCGCCTCCCGGTTCCTGCCCTACCCCGGCTTCCGCAGCTTCCCCTACCGCGAGTACAGCGAGGTCTTCTTCGGCAAGGACTACCGGGTGCTGCGCGGCGGATCCTGGGCGGCCGACCCGGCCGCGGTCCGCACGACGTTCCGGAACTGGGACCATCCGATCCGCAGGCAGATCTTCTCCGGCTTCCGCTGCGCCCGGTCCGCCTCCCCGGAGCAGGCGTAGATGTGCCGCCACGCCGCCTGGCTGGGCGCTCCCCGGACCCTCGCCTCGCTGATCCACGGACCCGAGTACGGCCTGCTCCGGCAGTCCTACGCCCCGCGCCTACAGCGCCACGGCGCGGTCAACGCCGACGGTTTCGGCATGGGCTGGTACGACGCCGCCCGCCCGGAGCCGGTCCGCTACCGCCGCTCCGTCCCCATCTGGACGGACGCCAACTTGCCCGCCCTCGCCCAGGTCGGCCGCTCGGGCTGCCTGCTGGCCGCCATCCGGTCGGCGACCGTCGGCATGCCGATCGAGGAGAGCGCGACCGCGCCCTTCGCCGACGGGCCGTGGCTGCTCAGCCACAACGGCAGGGTCGCGCGGGAGGCGGTCCGCGAGCTCGCCCGCGACGCGGAGAGCACCTGCGACTCCGCGTGGGTCGCCGCCGCGGTCTTCACCCGGCGACGCGCCGGGCTGCCGCTCGGCGACGCGCTGGCGGAGGTCGTCACCCGTGCCGGGGCGGAGGACCCCGGCGCCCGCCTGAACCTGCTCGCCTGCGACGGCGCGTCGATCGCCGCGACCGTCTGGGGCGACACCCTCCACCTCCACCTCGACGACGGCGTGCTCGTGGCGAGCGAGCCGCTGGACGACCGGTCCGGCTGGCAGGCCGTACCGGACCGGAAACTGGTCCTCGCCTCTCCCGACGGCGTGTGCATCCAGCCGCTGTGAGCGGACGGAGCGAGATCACCGCGAGACATGGCATCTCGGTCACGGGCCGGCGGACCGCCGGGCGAGGAGGGACGTGACCGAGCGGATCGAGATCACCGGTAACCACAGCACCCCGGTCACGGGCCGACCGGCCGCCAGGCGAGGACGCCCCTGACCCATCGACCCAGGAGGCCCCGTGTCCGTCAGCCAGTCATCCATGAATCTGGTCAACCATCTCGGTGACGACTACCTGCGTCAGGCACTCGAACACGACGTCCGCACCGGGCTGTCGTCGACGCCCAAATGGCTGCCGCCCAAGTGGTTCTACGACGCGGCCGGCAGCGATCTGTTCTCCCAGATCACCCGGCTGCCGGAGTATTACCCCACCCGTCGCGAGCTGGCCATCCTGCGCCGGCAGTCCGTCGACATCGCCGCGCGCAGCGGCGCGGACACCCTGGTCGAGCTCGGCTCGGGGACCAGCGAGAAGACCGTCCTGCTGCTCGACGCCCTGTCGGCGGCCGGGACGCTGCGCACCTACACGCCGGTGGACGTCGACGCGGTCACCCTCGGCGACGCCGCGCGGCGCCTCACCACCCGCTACCCCGGCCTGGCCGTACAGGCCGTCTGCGCCGACTTCGAGCACCATCTGGCGCTGCTGCCGCGCGAGGGACGGCGGATGGTGGCCTTCCTCGGCGGCACCATCGGCAACCTCGACCCGGCGGCACGTGAGGTGTTCCTCAAGGAGCTGCGCACCACCCTCCGGCCCGGCGACACCTTCCTGCTCGGAGCCGACCTGGTCAAGGACACCGGGCGGCTGGTCGCCGCCTACGACGACGCGGCCGGGGTGACCGCCGCCTTCAACCGCAACGTCCTGCGTGTGGTCAACCGGGAGCTGGACGCCGACTTCGAACCGGACGCGTTCGAGCACGTCGCGCTCTATGACATGCAGCACGACTGGATCGAGATGCGGCTGCGGGCGAGCCGGGCCATGCGCGTGCGGGTCGGCGACCTCGGCCTGACCGTCTCCTTCACGGCCGGGGAGGAGATGCGCACCGAGATCAGCGCCAAGTTCCGCCCCGAGGGACTGCGGGCGGAGCTCGCCGCGGCCGGGTTCGCGGTGAGCCGCCACTACACCGATCCGACCGGTGACTTCAGCCTCGTCCTGGCCCGCGTGTGACCACCGGGAGCCGGCGGCCGGCCACTGGCCGCCGGCGACCGGGCCCGGAGATCGGAGACCGGGGGCCGGGGTCCGCGGCGGACGGCCGGTGGCGGGCGGAGGTTCCGTGAGAGGTGCCATGGTCCCGTGCCCGCCGGGCCGCTGACATCGCCGGTGCGGGGGATATCCGTTCCCCCGCACCGGTGAGACCGAGGATCGCTCCCACCGGCGATCACTTTCAGGCGGCGGAAAACCAGGATTGCCTCATCCGCCGACCGCCTGGAGCACTGACATGAACCCCCGCTTCGCATTCATCGCCACCCCCCTGCTCGTCCTCGCCTACGGGATCATCCGGATCCTCGACGGGCTGGACGGCAGCAGAGGCCCCGGCCTCGCCTGGACCACCGGCCACCTCGCCTTCCTCGCCGCCCTGGCCCTGTTCGTCCCGATCTTCTGGGAGATGCGCCGGATGGCGGGCCGCGGTGTCGTGGCCACGGTGAGCGCCGGGCTCGGGACCGTCGGCATCCTGGCCGCCGCCACGCAGTTCGTCATCGACATCGTGGTCGGGTTCCTCTCGGCCGACCATGCGGCGATGGGCGTCCTGTTCGACCGGATCCAGGCCGTCCCCGGCGTCTCCATCGCGATCTACGACGGCGGCCCCTACCTCTTCTACCTCGGCCAGCTCGCCCTCGTCGTCCAGCTCGCCGTCATCGGCCGCGTCAAGGTCTGGACGCCGCTGCTGGTCCTGATCGACCTCGTCCTCCCGATCGTCGACCGCGACCTCATCCCGGTGGGCGCGATCTTCCTGCTCGTCTCCTTCGTCCCCCTCGCCCGCGAACTGGCCCCCGCGGCCAGGCCCGCCGTCCACGCCGCCCGGCGCGCCACCACCCACGCGTGAGCAGCCCGGAACGGGCCGACCGGCAGGCCGCGTCCCGGCCGCCGGTCGGCCGCGCGCGGTCGTGGTCCCGGCGGTGGTCCCGGCTACGGCCCCGGCCGTGGTCACCCCGCCGCACCGGCGCGCCGGGGGAGGAAGCAGGATGGGACACCGTGCCCGACCTGCCGTTCATCGCCCGGTTACGCCGCCGGATACGGACCCTTCCCTCCCAGTGGGTGGACGTGGCGCTCACCGCCCTGGTGATGGTGGTGCAGCTGTGGCCGTTCGTGGGCCGCGACAACCCCTACGACGTCCCCTGGCACTGGTGGGGATACGTGGTCGTGGTCGCGGCCGTGACACCGCTGGCCTGGCGGCGCCGGATGCCGGTGCCCGTGCTGATCCTCACCCTCCTGGCGACCTCCCTATACGACCTCGCCGAGGACCTGCCGTCCCAGCCGATCTGGTACGGCGGGCTGGTCGCGATGTACACCGTCGCCATGCGGTCCTCCCGCTGGGCCCGCCTGGTCATGATCGTCCTGGCGACCTGCGGCGGGGTGCTGCTGGTCGGATCCTCCGACACCGCGCTGCGCGGCATCGTGCTGTTCGTCGCCGCGTACGCGATCGGCAGGGCCGCCGCCGTCTCCCGCGCCTACGCGGCGGCCCTGGAGGAGCGGGCCGCCCGCCTGGAGCACGAGCGCCAGGTCGAGGCGGAGCGGGCCGCCGAACGGGAACGGGCCAGGATCGCGCGCGACATGCACGACATCCTGGCCCACGCGGTGAGCCTCATGGTGGTCCAGGCCGAGGCGGGGCCCGTGGTGGTCAGGAGCGATCCGGCCAGGGCCGAGGCGGCCTTCGACGCGATCGCCGCCGCCGGGCGCGACGCGATGGTCCAGCTCCGGCGGATGCTGGGCGTGCTCAAGGAGGGAGAGGGGTCCCGCGCGCCGCAGCCCACCATCGGTGACCTGCCCACGCTGGCGGGCCAGGTCACCGGCACCGGGCTCGACGTGGCCTACAGCACCTCGGGCGAGCCCCGGCCGCTCCCTCCCGACGTCGAGGTCGCCGCCTACCGGATCACCCAGGAGGCGCTCACCAACATCGTCAAACACGCCGGCGCCTCCCGCGCCGACATCCGGCTCCGCTGGGACGACGACGCTCTGACGATCGACGTCACCGACGACGGCCCCGGCTCGGGCCGTTGCCTCCCCTCGGGCGGCAACAGCCTGATCGGCATCCAGGAGCGCGCCACCGCCTGTGGTGGCACCGCGACCGCGGGCCGCCGCGCCGACGGACCCGGCTTCCAGGTGTCGGTACGGCTGCCGCTGCCCGCCACGGCCGCCTGACACGCGCGGCAGCCCGGCGGCCGCCGCCGCCGGTCCGGTGATCACCGGCGGCCCGGCGGCGCGGCGGACCGGCGGATGCGCTTGGACAGCGCCTGCTGGGTGAGGAACAGACGCGCGCTCGCCCGGCCGGAATGGAGCTCCTCGGCGGTGACGACGAACGCCCGCATGCCCTCGATGTCCACCTGCCCGGGCCGGGCGTGCTGTTCACCGGGGACACCGTGGCGCACGTCGAGGGGCAGGTGATGCCCGGAGTCTTCAACCTCGATCGCGCCCGGATGATGAGCTCCTTTCAGCTCAGCCTCCGGCACGGGCCGCCCGGGTCCGGATCAGCTCAGTTCGCGGGCGCGGGCGCGTCGACGGTGTGCCTTCTGGCGGCATGCCGTACCGCAGAACCGGGCGGGCCGGCCCGTGCGGGCGGAGTGGAGGGGAGCGCCGCACGTCTCGCACCGCCCCCCGCTCGCCCCGGTCCGGCTCCCGTCGCGGACCGTGACCACGGCCCGGCCTCCGTCGCGGACCGCGGCCGCCGTCCGGGTTCCGTCGCGTCCGCCGCCCCGGGTTACGTTACGGTCGGCCGCCGGTCTCCTGGGTTCCGTCACGGTCGGCGTGACGTCGGCACGGGCGTCGTAGTCGGCGCGGGCGGAGGCGATCTCGCTCTGGTGCTTCTCCGTCCACATGACGAGTGACTGGATGGTGTCGTGCAGGGTCACGCCCAGCGGCGTGAGCTCGTAGTCCACCCGGGGAGGCACGACGGGATGGACGGTGCGGCGCACCAGGCCATCGCGTTCGAGCTGGCGCAGGGTCACGGTGAGCATGCGCTGGCTGATGCCGTCGATCTTACGGCTCAGCTCGGTGAAGCGCAGGACCCGCCGGTCCAGCAGGGCGATCACCAGCAGCGACCACTTGTCCGCCACGCGGTCGAGGATCTGGCGGACCTCGCAGTCCTCCCTGGTGTCCCACTGTCGGGCGTCGTAGTCGTCCTCGACGTCGGAGCAGTGAGCCGGCGACTTCGGAGTGCTTTCTTCCATCGCCGTCCATGGTGTCGCATGGCGCCTTCACTTACAAGAAGGAACCGGGGAGCCGACCCGGCCGCCATGGTCCGCCCGTCCCCCGTCGGGGGATCAGCCGAACAGGTCCGCGATCAGTTCCATGTCGAGCGGCGCCGGAGTGAGGCGGTAGCCCTCCGGCGGCTCGACCCCCATGAGATGGCGGACCAGGTAGTCCCACCTGCGTCGGCTGACGTAGTGCTCGTACCCGAAGAAGGCGTGCTCGGCTCCCGGGATGATGAGCAGGTCGAAGTCCTTGTCGGCGGCGACGAGCCGGTCGGCCAGGCGCAGCGTGAGATGCGGGTGGACGTTGTCGTCGCTGCCGCCGTGGATCAGCAGGAGCTTGCCCTGGATCCTGTCGGCGACCTCGACGTTGGCCGAGCGGGCGTAGTCCTCCTCGGTGGCCGGGCCGTCGTAGGTCTCGGCCCACCAGGCGTGGTAGAAGCGGTTGTCGTGGTTTCCGGCCTCGGAGACGCCGACCTTGTAGACGTCGGGGTGGTCGGCCATGGCGCGGACGGTGGCGAATCCGCCGCCCGACAGGCCGAAGACGCCCACCCGGCCGAGTGCCAAGCCCGGCAGCTCGGAGTCCGGCGCGGTCCGGATGGGGTGTCATGATCGTCCTGTGACGCTACTTCTGTCCCGGTCCGATCTGGAACGCCTGCTGGATGTGGAGGACTGCCTCAGCGCCCTGGAGCAGGGGTTCGCCGCCGGGGCCCCGGCCGTCGGGCCTCAGCGGATCCGCACGGACCTCCCCGGGCCGGGCACGGCCACCGCGCTCATCCCGGGACTGGTCGAGGGCGTCCCCGCGTACACGGTCAAGGTCAACGCCAAGTTCCCGGACGCGCGGCCCGCACTGCGCGGTGTCGTCTGCCTGCACGATCTCGGGAGCGGCGAGCTGCTGGCCCTGATGGACTCGGCGACGGTGACGGCGTGGCGGACGGGTCTCGCGGCGGCGCTCGGCACGCACGCGCTCGCCCGCCCCGATGCCGCCACCGTCGCGGTCATCGGCGCCGGCGCCCAGGCCGATCTCGTCGTCCGGGGCCTGGCTGCGCTGCGGCCGCTCGACCGCCTGGCGGTCGCCGATCTCGACGCCCGGCGGGCCGCCGACTTCGCCGGGCGCCATGCCGCCGCCTTCCGGAGCGCCGGCTGCGAGGTCGTCCCCGACGCGGCCACGGCGGCGGGGAGCGCGGAGATCTCCGTGCTCGCCACCTGGTCACGTGAGCCCCTCCTCCGGGCCTCGGACGTGAGGCCGGGCGCCCATGTCACCTCCCTGGGCGCCGACGAACCCGGCAAGTCCGAGCTCGCCGCGTCCCTGCTACGGGCCGCCCGCGTCATCGTCGACGACGTGTCCCTGGCGGTCGCGATGGGCGCGCTGGGCAACGCGGGGCTCACCGCGGCCGACGCGGCGGGCACGCTGGCGCAGGTGTTGCGGGGTGAGGTGCCCGGCCGTCGCGGCGGCGACGAGGTCACCGTCTACGCGCCGGTCGGGCTGCCCTGGCAGGATCTGGCGCTCGCCTGGGTCGCCTACCGCCGCGCCCTGGACGGCGGCGCGGGCCTCGCGTTCGACTTTCTCGGCTGACCTCCCGCTCCGGCCGGGCACGGCGACCGTACGGCGGGCACGCACCGGTGCGGGCCGTGCGGATCGAGCACGCGTGAAGATGCCAGGGCCATACCCCGCCGACGTACGCTCTGCGCATGGCACAGGCCGACAGTGCGATCGTCATCGGCGCCAGCATCGGCGGACTGCTGGTCGCCCGCGCACTCAGCGAAACGTACGCCAAGGTCACCATCGTGGACCGCGACCTGCTGCCCGAGGACCCGGTCGGGCGGCGCGGCGTCCCGCAGGACCGGCAGCTGCACGTCCTGCTGGCGCGGGGCAGGGAGCTGTTCGAAGGGCTCTTCCCCGGGCTGTCGGACGAGCTGGCCTCGCTGGGGGCGCCGCTGATCGACCTCCAGCACCAGGTCCACTGGTACAACGACGGATACCGGATGCGCCGGGCGCCCTCCCCGCTGATGGCCTTCGGTGTCAGCAGGCCGCTCCTGGAACACGTGGTGCGGGCCCGCGTCACGGCGCTGCCCGGGGTGAGCGTCCTTCCCGCGTGCGAGGTGCTGGGAGTCACCGCGACCCCCGACTCCCGGCGGGTCACCGGCGTGCGGGTGCTGCCGCGCACCGGCGGTGCGGTGGAGTCGGCCATCGGCGCCGACCTGGTCGTCGACGCGGGCGGCCGGGCCTCCCGCACCCCGGTCTGGCTGGAGCGGCTGGGCTACGAGCGCGCCCCCGAGGAGCAGGTGCGCGTCGGCGTCACCTACGTGACCCGCAGCTACCGGCGGGAGCCGCACCATCTCGACGGACTGCTGGGGGCGCTCACCAACGCCGTCCCCGGGCTGCCGCGCGCGGGGATCGTGGCCGCCCAGGAGGACGGCCGGATCAGCGTCGCCCTGTCCGGCATGCTGGGCGAGGAGCCGCCCACCGGCGACGAGGACATGGCGGAGTACGCCGGCACGCTCGCCGCACCGCAGATCGCCGAGATCCTCCGGTCGGCGGTGCCGCTGGACGCGCCGGTGAAGATGCGCTTCCCCGCGAGCCTGCGGCGGCGCTACGAGCGGCTGCGGCGTTTCCCCGACGGCTATCTCGTGGTGGCCGACGCCCTGTGCAGCTTCAACCCCATCTACGGGCAGGGCATGACGGTCGCGGCGCTGGAGGCGCTGCTGCTGCGCCGCCTGATCGCGCAGGGGACCGACGGGCTGGCGCGGCGGTTCTTCCGCGGCGCGGCCAAGCTGATCGACACCCCCTGGTCGATCTCGGTGGGGACCGACCTGCGCTTCCCGGAGGTGGAGGGGCGGCGGACGGCGGCCGTCCGCCTCACCAACGCCTACGTCAACCGGCTGCACGCCGCGGCGACCACCGACCCCGTGCTCGGCGCCGCCTTCCTGCGCGTCCTCAACCTGATCGACCCGCCCGCCAGGCTCCTGTCCCCCGCCATCGTGCTCCGCGTCCTGCGCGGATCGCTGGGCCGTCCGGCGCCGGCCAGGGCGGACGCGACGCCGGTGGCCGACGTCCGGGCCTGACCCCGGTCTCCGGACCACGCCGGCGACGGGCGAGCGAGCCGGCCGGCGCGGCGCGCGGTCTCGGCCGAGGACGGCCCCGCCCACCGCATCGTCCCCTGGGAGCCCGCCGGCCCGTAGAACCCGGGCCGGTCAGATCACCTCGAAGTCGGCCATCATCGCCATGTCCTCGTGTTCGAGGTTGTGGCAGTGCAGCATGTAGCGGCCCCGGTATCCCTCGAAGCGGACCAGGACGTCGACGACCTCGTAGGGCCGGACGTCGACGGTGTCCTTCCAGCCCGCGTCCGTCGGGGCGGGCGGCCTGCCACCGCGTGACAGCACCTGGAAGCGGGCCAGGTGCACGTGTACGGGGTGGTGGAAGTCGCTGGTGAAACGCCAGACCTCGGTGGTGTTCAGCCGTGGTCTGGCCAGCGGGCTGCCCGGCCGGAACGGCCGCCCGTTGATCGTCCAGGCCGCTCCGCCGCCCTGCCCGGTCCTGCGGAAGTCGAAGGTCCGCGTGGCCACGGCTCCGGACCGGTCAGGGGGCTCGATCCGGGACAGCCGCCTGGGGACCGTGCTGTCGTCCTTCGCCTTCCGGGCGACGCGGAAGCGCATCACGTTCCGCGTCGGTCCGGTGCCCAGCGTGTTGACCAGCGTCACCTCGGCGCCGACGGGGTGGCCGGAGAAGTCCACGACCACGTCGAACCGTTCCGCCGGGGCGATGGTGATCGCGTCATGGGTCACCGGGGCGGCCAGCAGCCCGAGGTCGCTGCCGACCTGGACGAACCTGCCGCCGGGCGTCAGTTCGAGGCGGTAGCGGCGGGCGTTGGAGGCGTTGAGCAGCCGCAGCCGGTAGCGGGCGGCGTCCACCTCCAGAACCGGCCAGGGGGCTCCGTTGACCAGGATCACGTCGCCCTCCACGCCTTCCATGAAGTCCTCCTCCACCCCCGCCTTGACCAGCAGGCTCGGGTCCACCTCCGGATAGCGGAACGCGCCGTCCTCCTCGAAGGACCGGTCACAGATCATCAGCGGCAGGTCCCGCGCGCCCTTCGGCAGCGGCAGCGCGTCGTCCTCGTCGTCGCGGATCAGCAGGAAGCCGGCCAGGCCCCGCCAGACCTGCGGGGCGGTGAAGTCCATCCGGTGGTCGTGATACCAGAGCGTGGCCGCCCGCTGGTCCAGCGGGTAGAGGTAGTCCCTGGCCCCGGAGTGGAAGGTCCACAGCGACGGGTCGTGACCGGCGTGCGCGCCGGGCGGCGGCCGGAACCCCCTGCCCTTGGCCACCACCAGGTCGGTGGGGTAGCCGTCGGAGCCGGGCGGGGTGACCCCGCCGTGCAGATGCGTGGAGGTGGGCACGGGCAGCTCGTTGCGGACCCGGATGACGGTGGGGTCGGCGCGGCGCAGGTCGAAGGTGGGACCGGGGAAGGTGCCGTCGTAGCCCCAGACCTCCGTCGTCGTGCCCGGGATGATCTCCACCCGGGCCGCCCGCTGGACCACCTCGTAGTGGCCGGGCCTTACGGGAACGGCGGTCCTGGGGACCGGGAGCGGCACGGTGAACGGCGTGGGCGGCGCCAGCGCGCTGGTCAGCGTCTGGCCGGCGGTCTCGGCGGTCGACGTCCCGCAGCCGGCGACGGCGAGCCCGGTGCCGCCGAGCAGGCCGAGGAAGCCCCGTCGGGAGATCACGCCGTCCCCCGCCAGGTCCAGGCGGTCATCACCGCGGATGCGCCGAAGACGGCCACGCCGAGCGGGAAGTGCGCGGCGATGACACGCTCCTGTCCCAGCATGATCTGCAGCGTCTCGGCGGCCACGAGCGCCGCGCTCGCCCCGGCCGGCCACAGCGGGCCCCTTCCCGGCCGCCACAGCAGGATCGCGGACACGAGCTGCAGGTAGAGCATGGCGTGGGTGAACCCGCCGTTGCCGCGGTGCCAGGCGAGCATGTCCACGTCGCCGGTGACGAACAGCCCGGCCAGGGCCGCCTGCCCGAGCACACCGAGAAGGTGCAGGGTGGCGCCGGCGCGTAACGACCAGACGGTCCAGCCGGGGGCGCGGGTGCGACGGGCGGGGGATGAGACGCTCATGAACGCCATGCTGGCGTGCCCTGTCCGGAAGATCGTCCCCCCCTGGGCGGTGCTCCGCCGTACGTCCAGGGATGTACCGCGCGCCGGCGGGAGACGGATGTACGACCACGGATGTACGCACGACCTCATCCGCCCGCCCGTCGGCCCCGCCGGTCCGGTGTCCTACCGTTTCAGGGATGAGAAGCCGGAAGGTCGATGCGCTGATCACAGTGGCCGTGCTGACGTTGGGCGTCGCGGGCACCTACGGCAGGCTGTCCTCCTCGGGCATGCCCGAGCGCCCCCTGGACGCGCTCGGCCTGTCGTTGCTCGTGCTGCCGGCGGCCTCCCTCGCCTTCCGGCGTACCGCGCCGGTGTGGACCGGGGTGGTCGCGGTGGGGTGCGGCGTCGCCTACTACGGCATGCGATACCCGGGGATCTTCGCCGCCGCGCCCGCCCTGGTCGCGATCTACACGGCGGCGACCCTTGGGCGGCGGCGCCTGGCGATCGTGCTCGCCGCGGCGCTGGCCGTGGGTGTCGGCGTCCTCGTCGCGCTGGCCGACACCGACCCGGAGCCCGGCGGCCTCAGCCTGCTCAGCGGCTGGCTGGTGGCGGTGGTGGTGGTCGGCGAGATGGTCCGCAACCGCCGCGCCTACCTGCACGAGGTGGAGCAGCGGGCGGTCGAGGCCGAGCGCACCCGGGACGAGGCGGCGCTGCGCCGGGCGGGCGAGGAGCGGCTGTGGATCGCCCAGGAACTGCATGACACGCTCACCCACGCCATCTCGGTCATCAACGTCCAGGCCGCGGCGGCGACGCATCTGCTGGACCGCAGGCCGGAGCAGGCACGTGAGGCACTGGCCGCGATCAGGGATTCCGGCCACGAGGCCATGCGGGAGCTCCGCGCCACACTGGGCGTGCTCCGGCAGGTGGACACCGAGGACTCCGGGACGGGGCTGGCCCGGCTGCCCCGGCTGGTGGCCAGGGCGGAGGCGGTGGGCCTGCCGGTGAGGGTCACCGTGGTGGGCGAGGCCGGCACGCTCGCGCCGGACGTCGATCGGGCGGCCTACCGCATCGCGCAGGAGGCGTTCACCAACGTGCTGCGCCACGCCGGCCCCGCGTCGATCACGTTGACGACCGAATACCGTCCTGGAACGATCGTGCTCCGGGTGGCGGACGACGGGCGGTCGGACGCGACGGCCGCGGGGCAGGGGATGGGGATCATCGGCATGCGGGAGCGCGCGCTGGCTGTGGGCGGGACCCTGACGGCGGGACCGCGCCCGGAGGGCGGGTTCGAGGTCCGGGCCGAGCTGCCGCTGGTGAGCTCATGATCCGGGTGCTGCTGGCCGACGACCAGCCGTTGATCCGCGCGGGCTTCCGGGCCCTGCTCGACTACGAGGACGACATCGAGGTGATCGGCGAGGCCGGGAACGGCGGCGAGGCCGTCGAGCTCTGCAGGGAGCTGCGGCCGGACGTGGCGCTGCTGGACGTCAGGATGCCCCTGCTCGACGGGATCCAGGCCACCCGGATGATCGGCTCGGACCCCGAGCTGAACGCGGTGCGCGTGGTGATCCTGACCAACTACGCCCTTGACGAGTACGTCTTCGCCGCGCTCCGGGCCGGGGCCGGTGGCTTCCTGGTCAAGGACATCGAGCCTGTCGAACTGCTGCAGGCGGTGCGCGTGGCGGCCCGCGGCGACGCGCTGCTGTCGCCCTCGGTCACCCGGCGGCTGATCGAGGAGTACGTCTCCGCGCCGCCCAGGCCGGTGGCCGGCCCCGGCCTGGAACGGCTGACCGGGCGGGAGCGCGAGGTGCTGGCTCTGGTGGCGGCCGGCATGTCCAACGAGGAGATCGCCGGGCATCTGGTCATCAGCCACGCCACCGCCAAGACCCACGTCAGCCGTACGATGACCAAGCTCGGCGCCCGCGACCGGGCTCAGCTCGTCGTCTTCGCCTACGAGTCGGGGCTGGTCACTCCGGGAGGCCGCTGAGCCCGGATCCCGCCGGAGCGCTCCCGCGTCCCCCGTGGGGCCGGGGCATCGGGAAGGGCAATGTGGCCCGCGCCGCCAGGGCGGGGAAGAAACCCCGCGGTTAAACTCGCGGAAACTCACGGAAAACCCGCGGAGGACGGCGACGTCTCCCGATGAAGACGGTCTCCGTCACCGCCGGGATTCCGACTCCGTCCCGCTGGCCGGCGGACGCCTTGCCGGTGCGCGCTGACCGTCCGAGGGAGCCGTGCACAGGATACTCACCCCTTCACAGTGCGACATGAGCGATTACGTGGAGGCGTGCGGCGCTTTCGTCGCCGAAGGCGCGCGGCATTTCCTCGTCATAGGTGAGAGGGCGCCGGCCGACGCGCTGCGGGCCGCGCTCCGTTCCGGGCACCCGCCCGGCCGTGTCGTGGTCCACCACGCCGCTCCGGGCGCCGGATCCGGCCCGGCCGCCGACGTGGTGGTCGGGCTGGCGGGCTGCGACCGCGGGCGCCTGCAGCGGGCGGTCGGGCGGAATCCACGGGCGCACGTCCTGCACGCCGCCCGGCGTGAGCCCTTCCTCGGCGTGGTCGCCCTGCACAAGAGCGGGACGAACCTGGTCGCCGAACTCGTGCGCGCCATGGGCTACGACGTCTCAGGAGAGGGCACGGGGCCCGCGCCCTACGAGGACGGGCTCTGGGAGAAGCACGAGGAGGACCATCTCGCGACCCTGGGACCGGGCTCGGCGTATGTCGTCCATTCCCTCCCCATGCCCGCGGTGGGCGGCCCGGCGCAATATCCGCGCCCCCTCTTCTACGCGTGGTGCGAGAGAGAGTTCCCCGTCGTGTTCCACTATCGGGACCCGCGGGCCGTCGTGCTCTCCCTGATCCGATATCTCCTGAGGCAGGGGGCCGGGAAGAGTTTCACCCGCCTGCCGTTCCACATGATGAACGCCAGGATATTCGAGCGCCTCCCCACGCCCGAGCGGCGGCTGTCGCACGCGATCCGGAATCTGGGCCCGTATCTGGAGTGGTCGTTCACCGACAACGCGTGGCTGCTCGACCACCCCGACGTCTTCACCACCTCCTACGAGGAGCTCGTGGGCGGCAGGGGCGGCGGTGACGACGGTCTCCGCGAGAACGCCGTCGCCCGGCTGATGGTCCTTCTCGGGGTCTGCGGCGATCCGTCCGCGATAGGGGAGCGGGCCTACAACCCGTCGGCGAGGACGTTCGTCCTGGGCCAGGCCCACCGGTGGAGGGACGAGTTCCCGCAGGAGCTCCTCGGCGAGTTCCAGGAGAGATACTCCACCATTCTCGACCGGTACGGATACGCGGGCCGGTGAGCGGAGGCGAGGGAGGGACCGACCGTGGAGCTCGGATCGAAGGCGGAGACGCTCGAATGTCTGGCCTCGGCGCTGCGGACGGCCCGGGTGCTGCCGCAGGTCCGCTTCACCGTGGCCGAATGGGAGAGGTCCCCCCACGGCGTGCTCGACCGCATCTTCGAGACCCCCTGGTCGGCCGCTCCCGTGATCGTCCGGAGCAGCTCGCTCGCGGAGGACCGCGAGGACGTCTCCCACGCCGGCGAGTTCCTGTCCGAGCTGGACGTCCTCGGCAGGAGCGCCGTACACCGGTCGATCATGCGGGTGGCCTGCTCCTACGGCGGCGGCAGCCCGGACGACCAGATCTTCGTCCAGCCCATGCTGCGGGATGTGGCGCTCAGCGGTGTGGCCTTCACCGCCGACCCCACCACGGGCAGCCCGTATTTCGTGATCAACTACGACGACGCCTCGGGGACCACCGACTCGATCACAGCGGGGCGTTCCTGCGAGCCGAAGATCTATCTCCGGCACCGGGAGGCGTCCTCGGCCGCCGCCGCGCCGGAGCTCGAAGGATTGTTCGAGGCACTGGGTGACCTGGAGGGCGTCCTCGGCCCCGACGTCCCGCTGGACGTCGAATTCGCGGTGGACACCGGGGGGCAGGTGTTCGTCCTGCAGGTGCGCAGGCTGGTCTGCGACGTCCTGCCCCCGCCCCGGCGGGCCCGGCTGGCCCGGGAGATCACCGAGGTGGAGTCGGCGATCCGCCGGCTGAGCGGGCCGCACCCCTACCTGTACGGTGACCGCACCCTGCTGGGCGTGATGCCGGACTGGAACCCGGCGGAGGTCGTCGGCGTACGGCCCCGCCCGCTGGCGCTGTCGCTGTACCGGCGGCTGCTGACCGACTCGGTCTGGAGCGCCAGCCGGGACCTCTACGGATACCGCGACCTGTCGGGGTTCCCGCTCCTGATCAGCCTGGCCGGCCAGCCCTACGTCGACGTGCGGGTGAGCCTCAACTCCTTCCTGCCCAAGGACGTCGAGGGGGAGCTGGCCGAACGCCTGGTCAACCACTACCTGCGGCGGCTCGAGACCGAACCCGAGAACCACGACAAGATCGAGTTCGAGATCCTGCTGAGCTGCTACTCGCTGGACCTGCCGGACAGGCTCATGCGGCTGCGGGAGGAGGGATTCAGCGCGCAGGAGTGCGGAAAGCTCCTGTCCAGCCTGAGGACGTTGACCAACCGCGCCATCGGACCGGACGGCCCCTGGGCCAGGGACCTCGCGCGCCTGTCCGAGCTGGGCCGGCGCTTCCACACCGTGACCGGCTCCGGGCTCTCCGACATCGGCAAGATGCACTGGCTCATGGAAGACTGCAGGCGCTACGGGACGCTCCCGTTCGCCGGGCTGGCGAGGGTGGGATTCATCGCCGTGGAGCTGATGAGGTCACTGCGGACGCTCGACCCGCCGCTGCTCGACGATGCGGAGTTCGAGGCGTTCATGCGGGGGGCGGCCAGCGTGACCTCGGAGCTGAACGCCGATCTCGCGACACTCGACCGGCGGGACTTCCTGCTGCGCCACGGGCATCTCCGCCCCGGAACCTACGACATCCTCTCCCCCCGTTACGACGAGGCGCCGGACCACTATTTCGACTGGGACGCCGAGTGGGGCCGGCCCCACCGCCCTCCCCCCGACCCGGTGCTCTCCGGTGCCCGGGCCGACCGCCTCGACCTGCTCCTGCGGCAGCACGGGATCCGGCTGGGGGCCTACGAGCTGCTGGATTTCGTGCGCGCCGCCATCGACGGCCGCGAGAGGGCGAAATACCTGTTCACCCGGAACCTGAGCGAGATGCTCCGCATCTTCGGCGGCTTCGCCCGGAAGTACGGGTACACGCTGGAAGACTGCTCCTACGTCGACGCGGCCGTGATCGGTGATCTCTACGCGTCGAGCGGGGACCCCGGCCGTGTCATCGGGAGCGCCGTCGCGCGCGGGCGCGGATCATACGAGTCGACGCGCGCGATGACACTGCCCTCCCTGATCAGACACCCCTCCGACGTGTGGGCCTTCGGCCGGGAACGGGCCGAACCGAATTTCGTGACACAGAAGAGGGCCTCGGGCCGGGTGGTCACACCGGATGACGATCCGCGGGACTTCAGGGGCGGAATATTGCTGATCACCGCGGCCGACCCCGGCTACGACTACATCTTCTCCCATGGGATCCAGGCTTTCGTCACGATGTACGGAGGGGCGAACTCCCACATGGCCATCCGCGCGGGGGAGCTGGGTGTGCCCGCGGTGATCGGCGCGGGAGAGGTGCTTTTCCGGAAATGGTCGCGCGCGACCGGACTGGAGATCGACTGCGCCGCCCGGCAGGTGCGGTGCACGGGGCTGCGGAACAGGTCAGGGCTCTGAGGCCGGCCGCGGACCGGCTCCGGGAGCGCCATGCTCGTAGGCATCGGGAATCGAGGGGATCGCCGTGGTCCACGCCGTCACCATCGCCACTCTGGGACATCTGCCCTCCCGGGACAACCGGCTCGGTCTCCGGTCGCGTGACCAGGAGGTCCTCCCGGAGGCGCTGCGCCGCTTCAGGGACGGGCTCGGCCCGGCCCTGCAGATCCTCAGATCCCTGGCTCCCGTATACCGCGCGGTCTACTGCCCCACCACGCTCAGGCACCTGACCAGCGCCCGAGTGGTCTGCGACCTCTTCGGGATCCCCGCCCCGGTCCCGGACCCCCGGACCAACAACGTCGACTACGGAATCCACAAGGGCAGGCCCCTGGAGGAGACGCCCCGCAGATCCGCCGCCGTCGACGGCCCCTACGAGGGGGGCACGTCCTGGACGCACGTGGCGGGACAGTGGCGCTCCTTCTTCGAGGACCGGCTCAGGAGGCACGACGGGCAGGCCGTGCTCCTGGCCGGCCAGTCGGGGGCGTGCCCTGTGATGATGGCCCACATCTGCGACGACGTGCCGCTGGCCGCCGCCCTGAGCGACCCCCGGCTCGACATCCCGCTCCTGGACGCCCGCGGTCCGGCGCCCTCCGTCTCGGTGTGGACCTACCGGTGGCGCTGACTCCCCGCCGCCGGGGCTCGATCAGCGGCAGACCCGTCGGTTCAGGGGCAGACCCGCCGGTAGGGGAGGTCCCCCGCGTACCGCCGCCACTCCTCGGCGCTGATGGGACGGCCCGCCGCCGCGCAGGTCCGGGCCAGGACGTCGCTCACCTCGGAGACGTTCCAGACGCGCGCCGTCCCGTCGGCTCCGGCGGTGGCCAGCAACTGCCCGTTGGGGCCGAAGGCGATCGCCGTCACGGAGCCGCCGTGACCGTTCATCGGCCTGCCGATCTGCCGGTGCGTCTCGACGTCCCACAGTCTCACCGACCGGTCCTGCCCACCGGTCGCGACGGTCTTCCCGTCCGGCCCGCCCGTCATCGGCACGGATAGGACGCCCGGGAACGAGAACCGGTTGGCCGGTGAACTCCGGATCGTTCCCGGTACGGCCCGCGAGCCGTGCCGTACCGCGGGCCGTGGCGGGAGAAGGGCCGCGCCTTCTCCCGCCGGGCGGCGCCGGAGGGTCCCAGCTGAGCAATCTCGGAGAAAAAGGCTCTGTCCACGGACGGATTGATCGTTCATCGTAGGAGTCGGTCGGCGACGGCGGGCACCGTGTGGGTGCCGTGAGCGTGCGGAGGCAGGCATGGAGGACTCAGGCATGGAGGACCACGGCGTGACCGGAGCGCGGGTGGACCTGGAGACCACCGTCGACATGCCGCCCGAGCGGCTGTGGGAGCTCATCACGGCCGTGCACCGCATCGGCGAGTGGAGCCCGGAGTGCGAGGAGGGTTCCTGGCTCGGCGACGACACCCCGGAGCCGCGGGAGGGAGTGCGCTTCCAGGGCCGCAACCGCCGGGAGGGGAGGGTCTGGACGGTAACCGGCGTGGTCACCGAGGTGGAGCGCCCGCGCACGTTCGCGTGGGTGATGCTCGACCGCGACGGCGACCCGGAGCGCCCGTCGTCGAGGTGGCGCTACGAGCTGGAGCCGGGAGACTCCCCGGAGCGGACCCTGGTCCGTCACAGCTTCGTCCACGGCCCCGGCCAGAGCGGCCTGCGCGAGATGATCCAGAGCAACCCCGAGATCGCCGAGCTCATTCTCGACGTGCGCCTGGGCGAGCTGCGCAAGCACATGGCCGAGACCCTCGGCGCGATGACGCGTCAGTGATCACGGCGCCGGCCTGACCGGTGCGGGCCCGGACGCGGACGGCCGTCGGCCCGTCCTTCACCGCCGGCGCGGCGCCGGCGGGGAAGGACGGGCCGGGCGCCGCGCCCTGGTCCCGCCGGCCCCGCCGGCGTCAGGCGCCGCCGGCGAACTCGCGGAAGTCGATGATGTACGGCGGCGGCAGCGGGTCGTCCTCGGTGCCCGGCGCCGGGCTCCGCTCCAGCAGCCGGGTGCCGACCACGCGCCCGGCGAACACCGCGTGCAGCCTGACCCTGCTGCCCGACCGGTTACGGAACCCGTGGGGCACGCCCGGGGGCACCAGGATCACCGCCCCGGGCCCCACCGGCACCCATTCACCGTCGTAGAACGCCTCCGCCTCGCCCTCGTCGATGATGAGAACCTCCTCGTTGGTGTGCACATGCACCGGGATCACCTCCTCCGCCGCGAGATGCTCGAAGTTCAGCACCAGGTCCTTGACGTATCTGCCGTCGGCGCGGACCGGGTCGAGCACCAGGGCGTGGCGGGAGCCCGGCTTGTGGTTGTGCGGATCCTCGGGGAACGGGACGTAGTCGAGACGATCGATGACGGTCATGCGTAGAGCATGGCCTCTGACGCTCCGCGCAGGTAGAAGGCACTTTTCCGGAACCGCGTGACCGCGGGGTAACCACCGCCGTGACCGGTGACGGCGTCGAGGGCCTGCTGCGGCTGCCGACGCCGCAGCCCCCGGGGCCACCCGGCACCATCCGGTCGGGGCCGCCCGGCTCCGCGGACGGCCCCGACCGGCGGGTCTACGTCGTGGCGAGCGCCTCGGTGGGGGCGAGACGGGAGGCGCGGATCGCCGGATAGAGGCCGGCCAGGGTGCCGATGGCCAGGGTGGCGGCGAGGCCGCCGAGCACCGCCCAGGGCGGGACGACCGTCGGCCAGCTCCGATAGACGGCGTAGCCGGAGGTGACCACGGTGCCCAGCAGCGCGCCGCCGACCCCGCCGAGAGCGGACAGCAGAAGGGACTCGGCGAGGAACTGGGTGCGGATCTGGCCCCGGGTCGCGCCCAGCGAGCGGCGCAGGCCGATCTCCGCCCGCCGTTCCAGCACCGAGATGACCATGGTGTTGGCCACCCCGACGCCGCCGACGAGCAGGGCCACCGCGCCCAGGCCGAGCAGCAGCCCGGTGAACGCCTCGTCGGTGGCCTGCTTGGCGGCGAGCGCGTCCGAGGGACGGGAGACCTGGACCTCGTTGGGCGCCTCCGGGTTGGCGGTGGCGCCGAGCACCGAGCGGACCGACTCCACCTGGGATTCCTCGGAGCGGGTGTAGACGGTGGTCGGATGCCCGTCGAAGCCGAGTACGGACTCGGCCGCCGGCCAGCCCACCAGCGCCGCGGTGTCCAACTCGGGGGCGAGCTGGGCCGGGGCGAGGACGCCGACCACGGTGAACCACTCTC
The DNA here is from genome assembly GCF_055586905.1 of Streptosporangium sp. NPDC048886. Lineage (NCBI taxonomy): Bacteria > Bacillati > Actinomycetota > Actinomycetes > Streptosporangiales > Streptosporangiaceae > Streptosporangium > Streptosporangium sp. NPDC048886. The sequence continues at coordinate 72,565 of NZ_JBVJHH010000017.1, read as the reverse complement.
CGCCGATCAGCACCTGCGTGTCGGGCCTGGCCCGGCCGATCCCGAGCCGTTCCGCGGCGGTCGCGCCGAGCACCGTCGCCGGGTAGGCGGCCGTGGCGGGGTTGAGCCAGGTGCCGCTCCTGATCTGCGCGCCGACGGCGGCGCTCAGGTCGACGCGGGCGGCGTAGACCGCGATCCCCTTGGTCTCCGTCGTGGGGACCCTGTCCGTGCGATAGACCTTCGCGTCGTCGATGCGGCCGATGGCCGAGACCGACTCCACCGGCCCGATCCGGCCCACCATCGCCTCTGCCTCGACGGGCAGCTGGGCCTGCTCGCCGGACATGGTCGTACCGGGCGTGACGGTGAGCAGGTTGGTGCCGAGCGACGCGAGGGCACGGTCGAGGTCGGCGCGGGAGGAGGCGGAGATGCCGACGACGGCGACCATCGCGGCGATGCCGATGGCGATGCCCAGCGCGGAGAGGAAGGCCCGCATCGGGCGGGTGCGCAGGCCCACCGCGCCGACCTTGACCACGTCGCGCGGCCGCATCCGGGCCGGCTGCAGCACGTCGGCGGCCATCAGCCCACCCCTGACACGGCGGCGTCGCGCCGCACGGAGTCGGCCACCACCCGGCCGTCGCGCATCCGCACCTGGCGGGGCAGGGACGCGGCGATCTCCCGGTCGTGCGTGATGATCACGACGGTGGTGCCGGCGGCGTTCAGCTCCCGCAGGAGCCGCATCACCCCGGCCCCGGAGGCGGAGTCGAGAGCGCCGGTCGGCTCGTCGGCGAGCAGCAGCGGAGGGTCGCCGGCCACGGCCCGCGCGACGGCGACGCGCTGGCGTTCGCCGCCGGACAGCTCGTGCGGCTCGTGGTCCATGCGGTGACCGAGGCCGACCCGCTCCAGCGCCGCCGCGGCGCGACGGCGCCGCTCACCGGCCCGCAGCCCGGAGTACAGGAGCCCGTCGGCCACGTTGTCCAGCGCCGCGGTGCCCGCGGCCAGGTGGAACTGCTGGAAGACGAAGCCGATGCGGCCGGCCCGCAGCGCGGACAGCTTGGCGTCGGAGAGCCGGCCCACGTCGTGTCCGCCGATGCGCACGGTGCCCGAGGTGGGCCGGTCGAGGGTGCCGAGCACGTTCAGCATGGTCGACTTGCCGGAGCCGGACGGCCCCACGATGGCGACCAGCTCGCCGCCGCCGATGTGCAGCGAGACACCGGCGAGCGCGGTGACACCGCCGGGATAGACCTTCGTCACGTCCGTCAGGGAGATCATTTCGGCATCCCCACAGCCGTGCCCTCGGTGATCCCGTCCCCGGATATCTCCACCCGGCCACCGCTGAAGAGGCCGGTCCGGACGGGGACGTACGTCGACGTGGAGCCCTTGACGACCTCCACCCCGAAGCCGCCCTCCTGCAGCGCCAGCAGCGCGGCGACCGGGACGGTGAGCACGTTCTTCCGCGTGCCGGCGGTGAAGGAGACGTCCACCGAGGCCAGCGCGTAGGCGCCGACGGCCTTGCGGGCGTTCCGGCCGGTGAGCCCGACGACCACCTCGACCTTGGTCTGCGCGTCTCCGCCCTGGCCGTCACCCGGCTCGATCACCGTGGTGACCTCGTCGACGCGGCCCCTGACCGTCGTGTCGTCGGGGAGCGTGACGGTGACCTTGGCTCCCTTCTTGGCCAGCCGCTGGTCGGCGGTGTCGAGCTCCACGGTGACGGCCCTGGTGGTGCCGGTGTAGGCCAGCACCTTGCCACCGGGTGCCGTCAGGTCGCCCTCCCCGGTCTGGAGGCTCTCCACGCGGACGGCGTGGGGGGCGAAGACCACCCGCCCGAGCTCGACGGTGCCCGTCTCCTCCAGCCCCCGGTCCTCCTGCCACCGCATGACCGCCTCCGCCGTGGCGTAGGTGTACTCCTCGTCCACCGTGAACCCGCGGTAGCCGAGCGCCTTCAGGTTCCTCTCCAGCTGTTTGACGTCCGGCCCCTCGACGCCCTGCGACAGCGCGCGGTAGGCGGGCAGCGCGCCGTACATCAGCGTCACCGGCCTGTCGTCCACCTCGTACAGCGCCCTGCCGCGGGTGATCCGGTCCCCGGTGTCGGGCAGGCGGGTGAGCGTGCCGGACAGCCGGCTGGTCGCGGTGGTGGCCGGGCCGTAGCCGAGCTCCCCGTCGGCGCTCTGGGTGTCGACGAGCGTCTGCCGGGTCACCCCGGCGGTCTTCGGCGGCAGCCCGCTCTCCACTGTGCCGCCCGCCGGGCTGCCACCGCCGAGACCCAGCGTGGCCGTGACCGCCGCGCCCGCCGCGGCCACCGCGACGGCCGCGACGGCGATCCGCCTGCCACGGCGCCCGCGCCGGCGCGGGCGCGCCTCCCCCGCGGCCGCCCGGCCCGGCCGGTCCTCCGGGTTCTCCACGGCGGCTTCACCCGTCACTGGTCCGCTCCGCCGCCCGGACCACCCGTGCCGCCCGGGCCGCCGCTGAAGATGCTCTCGCACTGCTTCTGGGCCTGAGGGAAGTCCGGGTCCTCACCGATCTCTCTGTCGATCCTGATCCCACGCTGGCCCGCCGGCGGGTCGGCGAACTTCTCCACGCCGTTCTCGCGCATGCACGCGGCGAACTTGCGGCCTCTCTCCTCCATCTCGGGGTCGGCCTGCGCGGAGCCGTCCGCCTGCGGGCTGTACTGCCGGCAGGCCTCCATAGCCTTGTCCATGGTCGCCTTGTCGACGTCCTTGCCCACCTTGAGCATGATGCCCTTGCCCGGCACCGGGTCCTCCATGTCGATGCCGTTCTCGCGCATGCACTGCGCGAACTTCACCCCCATCTCGTCCCGGTTCAGGTCCGTGGCGGCGGCGGCGCCGCTGTCGCCTTTCTTCGCGCCGCCGGCCGAGGCCACCTTGCCGCCGCCGTCGTCGGCCGAGCCGCATCCGGTCAGGGGCAGGGTCAGCGCCAGCAGCAGGGCCGCCAGCGTGTTGCGGGTCCGTGGTCGCATCGCGTCGTCTCCTCCGTCCGTGGCCGGACCGCTTCCGGCCCGACGGGAGGTGATACAACGCGGCGCCGTGTTTCCCCGGCGTTTCCGCCCCCACCGGAAACGATCACTAACGGCGAGGAAACACCCCGATCGGCGACCATTGCCCGGGGGACCGCCCCGCACCGATCCGCGGGGCGGCCCCGCCCATGGAGCCATGGAGAGGGGGACGGCAGATGCGGGTGCTGGTGGTGGAGGACGAGCCGCTGCTCGCCAGGGCGATCGCGGAGTGGCTGCGGGAGGAGGTCCACGCGGTCGACGTGGCGTACGACGGCGCGGCGGCGCTGGAGCGGGCGGGCGTCAACGACTACGACGTGGTCGTCCTCGACCGGGACCTGCCCGCCGTACACGGCGACGAGGTCTGCCGCGAGCTGGTCGAGGCCGGGTCGGCGGCACGGGTGCTGATGCTCACCGCCGCCGCCGAGGTCACCGACCGCGTGAGCGGCCTGTCGCTCGGCGCCGACGACTACCTCACCAAGCCCTTCGCCTTCCCCGAGCTGGCCGCCCGCGTCCAGGCGCTGGGGCGGCGCTCGCGCCCGGCCGCGCCGCCGGTGCTGCGCCGCGCGGGCATCACCCTGGACCCGGCACGCCGCGAGGTGTTCCGCGACAGCCGCTACGTGCCGCTGTCGAAGAAGGAGTTCGCCGTCCTCGCCGAGCTGCTGCGCGCCGACGGGGCCGTGGTCCCCACCGAGCACCTGCTGGAGAAGGCGTGGGACGAGCACGCCGACCCGTTCACCGGAGCCGTCCGGCTCGCCGTCCTCAAGCTGCGCCGCAAGCTCGGCGCCCCGCCGGTCGTCGAGACCGTCACGGGAGTGGGATACCGGATCCCGTGAACGTGCCGAGGCTGCTGCCGCACCGCATCACCCTGCGGGCCCGGCTGACCCTGCTCTACGGCGGCCTGTTCATCGTCGCCGGGCTGGTGCTGCTCGGCACCACGTACGCGCTGTTCAACCAGCAGCTCACCCGCTCCGGGTTGAAGCTCATCACCCGTGAGGCGCCTGTCGGCATCTCCCCTCCGGCCAGCGCGCCGCCGAGGGACCAGACGTACGCCCTCCGCGACGACGGCAACATGCTCACCGGGGCCGACGCCGAGAGCTGGATGCGGAAGCAGCAGGACACCCTGCACGAGGCCGCGACCACCTCGCTGCTCACCCTGAGCGGGATCGTCTTCGTCATCGTCGGCGGCGCCGCGACCGGCTTCGGCTGGCTGGTCGCCGGCCGGGTGCTGGCCCCGCTGCACCGGGTCACCGACACCGCCCGGCGGATCGCCGCGGCCCCGGCTGCCGGCCGGGGACTGCACGAGCGCATCGCGCTGCGCGGCCCGGACGACGAGGTCAAGGACCTCGCCGACACCTTCGACATCATGGTCGAGCGGCTCGACGGGTCCTTCGACGGGCAGCGCCGCTTCGTCGCCAACGCCTCCCACGAGCTGCGCACCCCGCTGACCGTGGGCCGTGCGTTGGTCGAGCTGGCCATGCACCGCCGGTCGGCCTCCGAGGACGTCAAACAGCTGGGCGAGAGCCTGCTGGAGATCAACTCCCGGCACGAGCGGCTGATCGCCGGGCTGCTGCTGCTGGCCGGGTCGGAGAACGAGATCACCGAGCGGCTCCCGGTCGACCTGGCCGACGTGGTCGGTCATGTGGTCGCGCAGAGCGCCCCGGAGGCGGAGCGGGCCGGGGTCACCGTGCACGAGCAGGCGGGCGAGGCGCTCACCGCCGGTGACGCGCTCCTGCTGGAGCGGCTGGTGCACAACCTGGTGGAGAACGGCGTCCGGCACAACACCGGCGGCGGCTGGGTGCGCGTCGCCAGCCGCGCCCGGGACGACGGCCGGGTCGAGGTGGAGGTGGGCAACACCGGACCGGTGGTGCCGCCGTACGAGATCCCGGCGCTCTTCGAGCCGTTCCGCCGGCTGGGCGCCGACCGCCTGGTCACCGCCAAGGGCGCCGGACTCGGCCTGTCCATCGCGCGCTCCGTCGCCCAGGCCCACGGCGGCGAGGTCACCGCCCGCCCGCGCGACGGCGGTGGCCTGACGGTGACCGTCACCCTGCCCGCCTGCCCCGACGAGGACCCGGCGGAGTGGACGTGATCCCCGTGGGGGCCGCAGCCCGCCCGCCGGCCAGGCCGCCGGCCCGGCGGTCCCGGTCGCCTGAACCCGCGGTCCCGTGTCCGTCCTCCGCCGAGGACGCCCCCCTCACCCGGAGGTCCCGCCCGGCGCGGCCTCCCCCACGGCGGACCCCGGCGCGGGCTCCCGCGCGGGAGACCTGGTCAGCCGCCTGCCGAGGCGCTGGGCGGGGGCCTCGATCAGGCGGTGGGTCAGGTAGCCGAGCGGCACCAGGATGAGGAAGTACAGCGGAAGGCTGGGACTCATCCGCAGCAGGAGCGGGTGCAGCAGGTAGAGGGAGAAGCTGATCACCCCGAGGTGGGCGAGCCCGCGCGGGAACGGCCTGTGCCGCAGCGCGAACGCCGCCGCGAAGAAACCGGCGGCCAGCAGGATCGCCGGCGCCCAGCCGGGGTCGTCCTTGGCGAAGACCCCGCAGGCCAGGACCGTCAGCACGGCGGCGACGGCGGTGCGCCACCGGACCGTCCCCTGCTCGGCGCGGTACACGGCAGTGCCGGCGAACATCATGGCCAGGATGATCAGCCCCTGCCACGCCCCGATCCGGCTGCCCAGGATCACCAGCGCCAGGCCGAGGAGGCCGCCCGCCACCGCGGCGGCCGCGCGCACCCCGCCGCGCGCCCACGCCGACACGGCGATGACCACGATGACCGCGACGCCGAGGAGCGCGGCGGCCAGGTCGGCGCGGCCGCTGATCACCGTGCCCGGCGCCAGGAGGCCGAGGAGTACGGCCAGCAGCGCCAGGACGACCGCGGTCGTGGCCGACCGGTGCGCCTGCCGTACGGTGAACAGCCCGGCCGCCAGCAGGTAGAACGCCATCTCGTAGGAGAGCGTCCACATCACGTCGATAACGGCGGGCACGCCGAGCAGCTCCTGCAGCATCGTCACGTTCCCGAGCACGGCCAGGGGCAGGGGGCGCAGGCCCAGACCGGGGTGGAGGGCGAACGCGCCGGCGTACGCGAGCAGGAGCGCCAGGCCGAGCGCGGCCAGCAGCAGGGGGAGGAGGCGGAAGGCCCGGCCGATCCAGAAGGCCCGCAGATCACCGCGCCGCTCCAGCGAGGCGGGGATGATATAGCCGCTGACCAGGAAGAACACGAAGACGCCCCAGGTACCGACGTCGATTCTGCGGTCCACCTCGGCCCAGATGCCGGGGATGAAGGTCCAGGCGGAATGGTGCAGCGCGACGGCCAGCGCGGCGGGTCCCCGCAGGGCGTCCAGCCAGGCCAGCCGGGAGGGAGTCGGGGCCATTCGCCCGACTTTAGGGGATGTGTACCGGTCCCCGGACCTCACCTCGCCTGTGACGCCACCGGCCGCATGGAGCGCGGCCGGCGACCGCGCCGCCGTCGAGGGTCCTCAGCGGGTCTCAGGCCAGATAGCGGCCGTACCAGTCGAGGACACGCTGGTAGGCCTGGGCGGCGGTCGCGGCGTTGTACCGCGGGCCGGTGTCGTTGAAGAAGGCGTGGTCGACGCCGGGGAAGGTGACGATCTCATACTTCAGGCCCGCCTTTTTCAGCGCGGCCTCCGCTCTGGCGCGGGTGGCGTTGACGCGGTCGTCCTGTCCGGCGTAGATCCCGAGGACGGCGGCCCTGGCGCCGGTGAAGTCGGCGTTCTCCGGCAGCGGGCCGTAGAACGGAACGGCCGCCGCCAGGCGCGGCTCGTCCGAGGAGAGCAGCAGCCAGACCATGCCTCCGCCGAAGCAGAAGCCGACGGCGCCGAGCTTCCTGCCGGGGGCGCGCCGCTCCAGCTCGTCCAGGGCGGCCTTCATGTCCGCGGCGAAACGGTCCTCCGGGACACGGCCCAGGGCCGCGATGGCCTGCGCCGGGTCGCTGAAGGACGCGGTCCCGCCCTCCCGGGAGAGCAGGTCGGGGGCGAGCGAGGAGTAACCACCGGCCGCCAGGCGCCCGGCCACCGACCTGATGTGGTCGTTGAGCCCGCGGTTCTCGTGGATGACCAGCACCGCGCCCCGTGGGTCCGGAGCCGCCGCCCAGGCGCCCTGGAGAGTGATCCCCGCCTCGGGCCCCGGGAAGGTGATCGCCTCGGTGGCCGGCGGGGAGGGACCGGCGGGAGAGGCAGGGGCCGATGACGTGGCGACGGCGGTCGCGGCGCTCTCCCGACCGGCTCCGCAGGCCGCGAGCAGGGCGCTGGCCGCCGGCAGCGCCAGCCCCAGGAGGGCCAGGCGGCGCAGCGCCTCGCGACGCGGGATGAGTCCGTCGGCGTGGTCGACCGCGACCTCTTCCGCGAGATATCGGTGGAAGGGTGTCATCGCTCCACGGTAGAAAGCGGCGATGAAAGGCAGGGCAAACCCGAGTGCCGTGCGCGCTTCCGGGACCTGTCGGCGGCCGGGGCCGCGCGGAACGGTGTCGGCGCACGTCGGCCCCGGCTTCGGCGCGGCGAGGAATGACCCGGCACATGCCGGGCGGGGTCCGAAGGGCCGCCCGGCGTCTCACCCGCCGGGCGGCGGGGCGACCGAGGAGCGCACGACGAGGCGTGAGCGGAGCGTGTGCATCTCGCGGCGGGGCTCGGCCCCCTCGAAGGTGTCGAGGAGCACCTCCGCCGCCTTCGCGCCGAGCTGGTGCACGGGTTGTTCGATCATCGTCAGGGGCGGCTCCATGACCGCCGCCCACGAGCTGTCGTCGAAACCGATCAGCGCGATGTCGCGCGGGCAGGAGAGCCCCGCCGCCCGCAGGGCGCGCAGGGCTCCCGTCACCGCGTCGGTCTCGGTGCAGAACACCGCGGTCATCCGGTCGGGGAGGGCGAGCATGCGGGCGACCTCCTGGGTCGCCCGCTCCTCGGTCTTGCGTCCGACCATCACCAGCTCAGGATCGAAGGGGATGCGCGCGTCGTCGAGCGCGTCGAGATATCCGCGCAGCCGCTCTCCGTCGGTCCACAGGTTGCGGGATGCCTCCGTCAGCAGTCCGCGCCGGGTCGCGGGCGCCTCCGCCGCGGGCGGCCCCCACACGAACCCGACGCGGCGGTGCCCGGCCGCGATGAGCATCTCGACCGCTTCCCGCGCCGCGTCGCGGTTGTCGATGACGACCGCGTCGAGATCGAGCGACGCGATCGCGCGGTCGACGAGCACGACGGGGATGCCCCGGTCCATCGCCGCCCTGATGTGCGCGACCTCGCCGCGGTCGACCGCGGCCGAGGCGATGATGACGCCGTCGACGCGCTTGTCGATGAGCACGTTCGTCGCCGCGATCTCCTCGTCGAGGTCCTCGTACGTGCTCAGCACGATCGTGTCGAAGCCCCGGGCACGGGAGGTGTCGGAGATGCCGCGCACCACGCCGGCGAAGAAGGGGTTGCCGATGTCGGCGACGATCACCCCCAGGGTGTGGCTCACCCCCGTCGACATGCTGCGGGCCAGCGCGTTCGTGCGGTAGCCGAGCTTCGCGGCCGCCGCGAGCACCCGCTCCCGCAGCTCCGGACTGACGTACCCATACCCGCCGAGCGTGCGGGCCGCGGTCGCGCGGCCGACACCGGCCTCGGCGGCCACCTCGGAGATCGTCGGCCGCCCCGCCGCCTGGCCCCGGTCAGCTGGCATGGATCGCGTCCCTCATTTCTCGCGTTCGGAGGCTCGCCACATGCTAGCCACGGCAGGCCGCCCGGCGGGTCGGCCGTGGCCGAACGCGCCCTCGACGAAGCACTGCCCGTAGGCCGCCTCCGCGCCCTCGTGCAGAGCACGCTCGATCATGTGACGCCGCGGCGGGCTGTCGGCGGACCAGCCGCCGCGCAGCAGCGAGACCACGAACCCGGCGAGGAAGGCGTCACCGCAGCCCATCGTGTCGATGATCTCCTGCGGGTCCTCCACCCGGCGCGCCGGGGTCGTGACGGTGACGCGGCCGTCGTGGGCGATCGCTCCGTCCACGCCACGGGTGGCGAGCGCGAGCCGCGCGCCCCGCCGTACGGCCTCCTCCAGGAGCGCGCGCGTGGCGGTCGCGTCGAGGTGGGAGCAGGACAGCAGCACCAGGTCGGCGTGCGGGCAGACGCGGTCGAGGTAGGAGGGGGTGCGGAACTCCTCCTCGCTGGAGAGGTCGAAGCTCACCAGCGTGTCGAGCGCGGCGAGCTTCGGCAGTTCGCCCTCGCTGCCGGAGTACACGCTCGAATGCACGAGATCGAAGGACGACACGTATCCGAGCAGCCCGACGTCGAGCACGAGCGGCTCCCGCACCGTGACCCCGCCGCCGTTCCAGCCGAGGAAGACGCGGTCGCCGTCGTCGACGCGCAGAGTGGAGACGCCGCTCTCCCCGGACCGCACGGCACAGCGGTCGACGGCGACCCCCTGGGCGGCGATCGACTCCCTCAGGAAGCGGGCGAGGTCGTCGTCACCGAAGACCCCCAGGTAACCGGCTCCGAGACCGAGGCGGCGGGCGTAGACGGCGACGTTCACGCTGTTGCCGCCCGGGTAGTCGACGCCGCGGTCGACGAACCGGTCGACGATGTTGTCACCGAAGCCGAGAACTCTCATAGGTTTCTCCTGTGCACGGGCGGCCGGTTGCGGCACGTGCGGGGGGTGGCCGCCGGAGGCCGCACGTGGGGCGCCCCCGCCCGGGCGACCGACCGGGCGGGGACCGGGACTCAGTAGTCCATGACGCGGTAGTAGCGGCGCAGGTCGAGCGAGTGGTCGCGCACCCTCTCAAGGTGCTTGCTGACGCGGCCCATCACGGTGTCGAGCACGAGCGGCGCGAGGAGGCCGCGGAACTCCGGGCTGATCCCCCTGAGCGGGTAGTCGCGCGTGTCGAAGACGGTGACGTCCTTCGAGACGCGCCTGGCGAAGGCCTCGGCGCGGTCGGTGAGGGGGCGCGTCTCGTCCTCCCCCTGGAAGACGATCACACTCGTGTCCTCTTCGAGCAGTTCGAGGGAGCCGTGGAAGAACTCGGCGCTGTGCACCCTGGTGGTGCGCAGCCACTGCATCTCCTCAAGGATGCACATGGAGTACAGGTAGGTGAATCCCCACAGGTTCCCGCCGCCGATCAGGAAGTGGTAGTCGGTGTCCTTGTGGGCCTCGGCGAAGGCGGCCGCCGCGGGCTCGGCCTGCTCGGCCACCTCGAGGAGGATCCGCGGGAGGTCAGCGGCCTCGTCGGCGAACTTCTCGTAGCCGTCGAACTCGCCCCTCCGCCAGAGCAGCCGGCCCATGAAGAGCAGTAGCTGCGGGTCGAAGGGCCAGGTCTTCGGCTCCGTGATGAGCGCGGCGTCGACGTTCTGGGCGATGGGCGAGTCGGGGTAGCCGGTGAAGCCGATCGTGTAGGCGCCCTTGGACCTGCAGTAGTCGATGGCGCGGATGCTGTCGTCGGTGGTGCCCGAGACCGAGGTGAAGACCGCCACCGAGCGTCCGCCGAGGGCCGCGTCGCCCGAGACGAGCAGCTCCGCCGCGATCGCGGCGCGCACGTCGAGGGTGGAACCTCGCCGGGCGAGGTGCTCATACGGCCACATCTGGGCGTAGGTGCCGCCGGCACCGATGAGGAAGAGGTTGTCGAACCCCTCGTCCACGAGCCGATCGACGAGCTCTTCGATCTGGGGGCGCAATGCCACCGCGCTCGCCATCTGCGAGAGGAATTCCGGCTCGTTGAATCCGAGCATCTTCGCGTCCTTTCGGGAATGCTTGCGGCCGGCGCCGCCCTGCGGCCTGATACCGGTATCACGCGGGGATCACGCTGGCACAGGAAGCGTGATCCCGTCAACACCACAGCGGCAGACAGCCGGACAACACACTCTGGCCTGGTTTTATGTAACAGGACGGCGTCATGTCCGGGCACGGAAAATAAGATCTTGATTTCAGGTCTGGTACCGGTATCAGTTCATCTGTACAGTCAGCCCACACCAAGCGGTACGTGTCGGAGACACCCCCACGGCGGATCTGAGGTGCCACAGCACCGGCGGTCCCCTCTCCCCCGAGAGAAAGGAAGCCCATGCGCCCTCGCGCACTGACGACGTTCGCGGCACTCGCCGGGGCCCCGGTGCTCGCCCTCGCCGGCTGTTCCGGCGGGACGGCGGCGGCCCCCGCGGCCGACGTCACCGCCGGAGTGGAGTTCTCCGGAACTCTGAGCATCCTCACCAAGTTCGCCGGCGAGCCCCTCAGCCCCTACTTCGAAGGTCTCGCCGCCGACTACGAGCGGATGCACCCCGGGGTGAAGGTCGAGCTCATCCAGGAGACCGACCAGAGCATCAAGGACAAGACCAAGACCCTGACCGCCTCGGACGCCCTGCCCGACATCTACTTCACCTGGACCGGCAACTGGGCGGAGAACTTCGTACGCGGTGGCCGCGCGGCCGACCTCACCAAGGTGATCGGCCCCGACACCCCGTGGGGAAAGACCTTCAGCAAGGCGTCTCTGTCCGCCTTCGCCTACGACGGCAAGTACTACGGGATCCCCCTCTACAACAACGGCAAGTTCATGGGCTACAACAAGGCCGCGTTCGCCAAGGCCGGGGTCAAGACGCCCACCACCTTCGAGGAGCTCGTCGGCAGCTGCACCGCGCTGCGCAAGGCGGGCTACGAGCCCATCGCCTTCGGCAACAAGGACGGCTGGCCCGCCCTGCACTACCTGCAGCAGCTGTCGGCCTACAACGTGCCGGGCGCCACCCTCCAGGCCGACTTCCACCCCGCGACGGCCAAGCTCGACCATCCCGGCTACCTCGCCGCGCTCAAGCAGTTCAAGACCCTCGTCGACGAGTGCACCGACACCGGCAGCGGCACCAACGGCGTGCTCTACACCTCGGTGCAGGAGGCGTTCGCCAGCGGCAAGGCGGCGATGTACTACCAGGAGGTCCTCGAATTCGACAACGCGACCGCCGCCCGGGGGCTCACCGCCGAGGACTTCGGCATCTTCCCGCTGCCGGTCCCCGCGGCCGCCGGCGGCGACCCCAAGGTGATCGAGGGGGCGCCCGAGGGATACCTCGTCAACGCCAGGTCACCGCGCGCGGCGCTCGCCGTCGACTTCATGAAGTTCGCCACGGGCCTGGAGAACGCCAAGAAGCTCTCCGCGCCGCCGTACGGCCAGCCCAGCACGGTCATCGGCGCCGTCACACCCGAGACGTCGAGCAAGGCCGTGTTCGAGGGCATCGAGGCGGTCAACCGCGCCCCGCAGCTGGCCAGCTGGCTCGACATGGTGACGGTGCCCGAGGTCGCCGACGCGTGGCTGGCCGGCGGGGAGGCCCTCATCAGCGGTGGCATGACCCCCGAGAAGGTGCTCGAAAGCGTGCGCCGGGCCTCGGCGTCGGCCAAGTAGCCCGCGCGGCCGAAGGAGAGCATGCCGGTGCGCACCATCTTTCACAGGGCACTCGGGCTCGCGTGGGTGATCCCCGCACTCGCGCTGGTCGGGGTGTTCGTCTACCTGCCGCTCGTGCAGAACTTCGGGTTCAGCACGCTCAAGTGGGACATCTACAGCGGGAGCCAGGAATACATCGGGCTTGAGAACTACCGCAAGCTCCTCGACGACCCGGTCTTCTGGTCGTCGTTCGGCGACAACCTGCTGTACGCGGTGGTCTCGATCGTGTTCCAGGTGTTCGGCGCGCTCCTGCTCGCCGCGCTCATCGAGAGCATCCGCAGCGAGCGGTGGCGGCGCGGTCTCCGGGCGGTCTACTTCATCCCTTCGGCGATCTCGCTGACCGTCGCGGGCCTGCTCTTCTACTTCATCTACGAGCCCAACCTGGGCCTGCTCAACCACGCGCTCGAAGCGGTGGGGCTCGGGCAGTTCGGCCAGTCGTGGCTGGGCCAGGAGAGCACCGCGATGTTCGCGATCATCGCGATGAGCCAGTGGCAGGGCTTCGGCTACTCCACCCTGCTGTTCGCCGTCGCGATCCAGCGCATCCCCTCGGAGATCTACGGCGCGGCGGCCATCGACGGCACCGGACCGGTCCGCCGCTTCGTCCATGTGACGCTCCCCCTGGTGCGCGAGATGACCGGGCTCATGACGATGGTCACCATCTCGGGCGCGTTCCAGGTGTTCAACGAGGTCATGGTGATGACCAGCGGCGGGCCCGACAACTCGACCCAGGTGCTGGGGACCTGGCTGTACCGCAGCGGTTTCGTACGCAACAACTTCGGCTACGCCGCCGCGATCGCGACAGTGCTCTTCGTGATCACGCTCGGCGTCGCCATGGCGCAGCTGTGGGTCACCCGCAGGAGAAGGGTGGAATGGTGAGTCGCCTGGGCTTTCTCGGCGTGATCGCGCGCCTGTTCATGTGGGCCTTCCTCCTCGGCCTCGCGGTGGTCGTGCTCTACCCGCTGCTGTGGATGGCGCTCAACGGGTTCAAGACCAACGCCGAGCTCTTCGGCAACCCCTTCGCCCTCCCCGTCGACTGGAGTTTCGACAACTACCGCAAGGCGTGGAACCGCGGGGTGAGCGACTATCTCACCACCAGCGTGCTCGTCACCGTGACGTCGACGGTCGCCACCGTGTTCGTCAGCGCCTGGGCCGCCTACGGCCTCACCCGCGTGAACATCCCGCTCAACAAGGTGATCACCGCGGTGATCCTCGGCGGGCTCATGCTCGCCCCCACCGTGGCGCTCGTGCCCCTGGTGAAGATGTTCCAGGCGATGGGCCTGTACAACAGCTTCTGGGCGCTGCTCATCCTGTACACGGCCTTCCGCGTCCCCTTCACCACCTTCCTCATCCGCGCCTACATGCTCGATCTCCCCCGCGAGGTCGACGAGGCCGCCGATGTGGACGGCGCCGGCCGCTGGACGGCGTTCTGGCGGATCATCCTGCCCATGTGCAAGCCGATCATCACCTCGACGGTCCTGCTGCACATCCTCTTCGCCTGGAACGAATACCTCTTCGCGATGGTCTTCACCAGCGGCAGCGGCGTGCAGACCCTCCCGGTGGGCCTGACGAGCCTGATGAGCAAGCACGGCACCGAGTTCCCCGTCGTCTTCGCCGGCATGGTGATCGCGGCCGTCCCGGTGGTGGCGCTGTTCTTCTTCGGCCAGCGCTACATCGTCAAGGGCCTGGCCGACGGGATCGGGAAGTGACGGCGGCACGGCGCGTACGGCGGGCGCCCCGATGACCCGCTCCACCGGCGGCCGCCCCGCGGGACGCCCGGCGTAGGGCGGCGGGAGGCAGGGGGCCGCCGTACGGCGGTCGCCCTCCGGGGCACGCCGCCCGCCTCCCCTGCCGTACGGCCCACCTGGCGTGGACCACCTCGGAGACCGAGGTGGTCCACGCCATTTCCATGACCGGGCACCGCCCTGACAGGGCGCCACCCCCTGCAGGTTTCAGGACATCTCATGAAAAAGACGTGAAGGCAGATCGGCCCTCCGGCGGAATAGAGGTATAACCCACAGAAGGGACACCATGCGAATGGCCGCTCCCCCGGACGTGCCGGTGAGACTCGATGACGCCGCACTCATCGAGCAGTCGTGGCAGCGCCCGGACGTGTTCGCGGTGCTCTACGACCGTTACTTCGGCGAGATCCACCGCTATGCCGCCGGACGGCTGGGCACGCAGATCGCCGACGATCTCGCCGCCGAGACCTTCCTCGTCGCGTTCCGCAAACGGCAGAGCTTCGACCCCGCCCGCGGCGCCGTGCGGCCCTGGCTCTACGGGATCGCCACCAATCTTCTCGCGCAGTACCGCAGGAGCGAGACGCGCAGGCTGGAGGCGTTCCAGCGGGCACCCGCGGACGACGTGGCGGACGGCGGGCACGAGGACAGAGTGACGGCGCGGGTCGCCGCCGCGGGCGCACAGGGGCGGCTCGCGACGGCGCTCGGACGGCTCCCGGACGGCGACCGCGACGTGTTGCTCCTCGTCGCGCTCGCCGAGCTCAGCTACGAGGAGGTCGCACAGACCCTCGACATCCCCTTCGGCACCGTCGGATCCCGGCTCAACCGAGTACGCAGGAAGCTCCGCGCCGCCCTCGGCGGCGTCAACCCCATGATCGGAGGATCCGATGGATGAGCTGAACGACCGGGTGGACGCCGCCCATCCGGCGGATCAGAGCGATCTGGCCGCGGTCCGCGACCTTCTCGCCGAGCCGGGACCCTCGCCCGACGCGCTCGCGGCGGGCCGGGCCCGGCTCATGGCGGCGCTGTCCGCACCGCAGGCCCAGCCCACCGGCCGGGGGCCGGAGACCGGGGAGCGACAGGGGCCGCGGCGGTGGACCGCCGTGGGGGCCGGGCTGGCCGGCGCGGTCCTGGCGGTCACCGCGGTCCTCCCGTCGGACGGCCTGGTCGTCATCTCCCCCGATCCGAGCGCGTCCTCCTCCGATCTGCCGGGCGCGGAGCCGACCGCCCGGCAGATCCTGCTCGCCGCGGCGACCGCCGTGGCCAAGGCCCCCTCCGAGGGCGCCTACTGGCGCACCCGGACGATCACAGGACAGCTGATCGTCGCCCCCGACCGCCACTACCTCATCCGGCGCCGATCCTCCCGGGAGACGTGGCTGGCCCAGCGGCCCGGCGGCCAGAGCCGGTGGATCGACCGGTATCTCGGCGCGGGGCCCGCGACCCCTCGGGACGAGGCCGCCTGGCGTGCGGCGGGCTCGCCCGGCGACTGGCTCTACCCCGCCGACGTCAGGGGCCTCGGCGACGTCCGCTCCGGGGAGAAGGTGGACGGCTCCCCCGGAGAGCCGGTGACCTCCCGGCTGCGCGGCAAGTGGAAGGGGTCGGGCGGGGTCCTGACGAAGGACCTGCTCACCTGGGCCGAGCTGCGCGCGGTCCCGAGCGGACCGGAGGAACTGCGGGCCTACCTGGAGGCGCGCATCATCCGGTACGCGGAGAAGTACGACGGGATGGACCTGGAGCGGGAGATGGAGGCGTGGCTCCAGGGGAGCTGTGTGGAGATCCTCTCCGGCCTGCCGGTCTCGCCCGGGGTCCGGGCCTCGGCCTACCAGATCCTGGCCTCGCTGCCCGGCATGAGGGCCGAAGGCGAGGTCACCGACCCGCTCGGCCGTACCGGCCAGGCGCTCAGCTACGGAGTGGACAGGCGCGAGGGCGAGGCCGGCGACGGGCGCTTCGTGATCGACCCGGACAGCGGGCTGCCCCTCGCCAAGGAGACGAGGAGCGTCGGCAGGCTCGCCGACGACCGGACCGTCGAGGTCGGGTCCTTCACCGCGTACGAGGAGATCGGCTGGACGGACGAGGAGCCCGACCTGGAGGAGTCCTCCTCGGAGGAGCCCGTCCCGGCGGGATCCGGCCCGGAGGGACCCGATCTGGACAAGCACGATCTGGACAGGCCCGATCCGGAGGGCGCCGACCCGGACAGGTCCGGCCCGGCGGGATCCCCCCTGTCCGTCGAGCGCGACTGACCGCCCGGAGTCACCGAGGAATGCCACACGGCTGAGAGATCCCGTGGCGGCTCGGATGGATGAGGAAATATTCCGATGAACACGCTCTTCAGAGGCTGAATCAGATGCCGAAGACAATTCTCGAGCAGTTGGCGGCGCTGTTCGGGGCCTACGACGACCTGCATCTCGGAGATGATACGCATGCGCTCGACCAGTATGAGGAAATGGATGATCCAGAAGAAGTGGACGACGAATTCTGACAACCGCACCCGGTGTTACCCGGAAATTTTCCAGCCTTATCGGGAAGTCAGGTCAAGAGGGTTCGCCGCATGAATTTCACATTGGAAGAGGTGCGGTCGCAGACCTACAAGGCACGGGACGCCTGGTGGACGGTGTTCCTGGTGGATCCCCTGGCGGGCCGGCTGGTGGTCGGGACCGCGAACCGCACCTCGATCACCCCGAACCAGATCACCTGGGGCGCCTTCCTTCTCGGCCTGGGATCGGCCGGCTGCTTCCTGATGGCCGACTGGAGGGGGCTGGTCGCCGGGGCCGCCCTCTATCACCTGAGCTTCGTGCTGGACTGCATGGACGGCAAGATCGCCCGTCTCAAGGGCACCGGGACCGTCCTGGGCGGCTGGCTCGACTACGTCTTCGACCGCATCCGCGTGCTCACCTGCACCCTCGCCCTGATGTGGGGGCAGTACCGGGAGACCGGGCAGGAGCTCTACCTGATACTTGGCATCGCGGTCGTCTTCCTCGACATGCTCCGCTATGTCGACGCCCTCCAGGTGGCGAAGGTCCGGCGCCAGATGCGCCGCAGGCTGAGGCGGGCGGCCCAGGGGCCGGCCGCCGCCGGCCCATCGGCCTCCCCCGAGGATCTGCTGCCGGAGGATGCCGACCCCGACGAGATCAGGGTCCGCACCGCCGAGCCCGTCGACCTTCAGCAGGAGTTCCGCACGCGCTTCGCCTGGTACATCCGGGTCCGCGACTGGCTACGCGACCACCGTGTCCGCACACACCTGGTCAGCGGGATCGAGTTCCAGATGGCGGTGTTCATCGTCGGCCCGCTGGCCGGCCAGATCATCCCGGTCACCATCGGCGCGGCGGCGCTCCTGCTCGTCTTCGAGGCCGCGATCATGTACAAGCTCTGGCTGTCCTCCCGTGACTTCACCCGCGCCCTCGCCGGGATCGAGTGGACGGAGATGCAGCCCACGGCTGGGAACTGAGCGCCCGCCCCCCGTCCGCTCGCCCCACCGGCAGCCGTCCTCCGCGCCCCGGGCAGGACACCAGGATCCGGGCAGGACACCGGCCGCCGGAGAGGGCGCCGGCACCTGGCCGGGGCACCGACATCGACACGAACGGAATGTGATTTGTCGTTCTTACGGCGCGTCGTCGCGAAGGCGCTCCTGAGCGCACTGGAGGCACGCGACCGGCAGCGCGCCCGGTCGGCGCCGCCTCCCGACGGCCACGAGATACGCATCCTGCTGCTGCACGCCAACGGCATGGGCGGCACGATCAGAACCGTCTTCAACCTCGCCGGGCACCTCGCGCGGACGCACGACGTCGAGATCGTGAGCGTGGTCAGGGAGCGCGAGCGGCCCTTCTTCCCCGTGCCCGTCGGCGTCCGCGTCCGCTACCTCGACGAGCGGCTGCCCCGGCGCAGGGGCCTGCTGTCACGCCTGCCCAGCGTGCTGGTGCCCAAGGACGAGACCGCCTACCACCGGTTCACCCTCCGGACCGACCTCGAACTCGTCCGCTACATCCGCTCCCGCCGCCGGGGCGTCCTCATCGGCACCCGGCCGGGCCTGAACCTGATCGCCGCCCGCGCCGCCCCGCCCGAGGTCATCACGGTCGCCCAGGAGCACGCGAACCTCTCGGGCCACCAGCCGGCGGTCCGCAGGCAGATCCTCCGCCGGTACGGCAGGCTCGACGCCCTCGTCACACTCACCCGGACCGACCTCCTCGCCTACGAGCGCGCCTACCGGCGGGCGGGCAGGAGCGGCCCGCGGACGCTGACCCGGATCCCCAACGCCGTAACCCGGCTGGAGGGCGGCATCTCCCCCCTCACCGCCAGGACCGTGGTCACCGTGGGCCGCCTCACCCACGTCAAGGGCCACGACCTGCTGATCCGCGCCTGGGCCCAGGTCCACACCAGGCATCCGGACTGGACCCTGCGTGTCTTCGGCGGCGGCCCGCGCCGGGAGAAGCTCCAGGCGTCGATCGACGGCCACGGGCTGACCGGGCGCGTGCTCCTCGGCGGCTCCGTCAAGGACGTCGGCGCGGAGCTCGGCGCCGCCTCGATGTTCGTGCTCAGCTCCCGCCGCGAGGGCATGCCGATGGTCATCCTGGAGGCGATGAGCAAGGGACTGCCGGTGGTCAGCTACGACTGCCCCACCGGGCCGGCCGAGCTGATCACCCATGGCTCCGACGGGCTGCTGGTCAGGCCGGGGAAGATCCGCGCGCTGGCCGACGCGATCTGCGCGCTCATCGAGGACGAGGAGCTGCGCCGCGAGATCGGAGCCCGCGCCCTGGAGACCGCGGCCGGCTACCGGCTCGCCACCATCGGGGCCAGGTGGGAGGCGCTCCTGTCCGAGCTGGTGGACCGCCACCCCCACCACCGGCGCGAGAGGTGAACACCGCCGGCTCCGCCTCCGCCGGGGGCGCCTGTCCGCCCCGGACCGGCCGGTTGAACCCGCGGGAGCCGCCCCCGGCGGAAATCACGGTGCGTTCTCACCTCTGCTGGGGTAGCGTCGGCGTTCATGACTCCTCCTCGTAATCGCCCTCCTTTCGAGGCGGACGAACGGACCCAGCTCGTCGGCTGGCTCGATATGCAGCGCGCGATAATTCACTGGAAATGCGAAGGCCTATCCGACGCGGACGCGCATCGATCCGTCCTTCCCGCCTCTCCCCTCATGACGATGGCGGGTGTCGTCTCCCATATGCGCTGGGTGGAGAACACCTGGTTCGAGGTCATGCTGCTGGGCCGGCCGGCCAAGGGCCCCCAGTTCGACGACGGGTCCGAGGATGCCGACATGATGGTCGAAGGCATCCCGCTCGCGCAGCTCCTCGAGGACTACGACAGGCAGTGCGCGGTGTCGAACGAGATCATCGCGGCCCATTCGCTGGATGACGTGGGCAAGCATCCGGACTTCCGGGTGGCCGCCGCGTCCCTGCGCTGGATCCTGCTCCACATGATCGAGGAGACCGCCCGGCACGCCGGTCACGTGGACGTCATCCGGGAGCTCCTCGACGGCGGAAAGGGCTACTACTAGAGAGGTCGTCCTCGCCGCCGCCCAGCACGGGGAAGGGGCGGCTGGCGCCGCCGGCCGTCCTTAACACCCGGCCCAGGGTGACCACGCGGTCGACCGGCAGCGCGACGGCCTTGCGGATATATAAGGAACCGTCGGATGCCCCCTGCCGAGAACCCCGAACACGCCATCGAAGTGCACCTGGACCGGCTGCTCGAGGAACGCGGTATGACGCTGGTCGAGCTGGCCGACAGGGTGGGGGTCACCAACGTGAATCTGTCGATCCTCAAGAACAACCGCGCCAAGGCGATCCGGTTCTCCACGCTGAGCATGATCTGCGAGGCTCTCGGCTGCCAGCCCGGCGACCTGCTGTCCTTCACACCCCGCAGATAGCGGGACGGCGCACGCGCGGTTGCTCCCGTCAGGGGCCGGGAGCAACCGCCCGCGATCGGCCCGCCGCGCCAGGCGGACCAGGAGCGTTACGTGCCGTGCGGCGGAAGGACCGGGAACGACCCTCCGCAGGTATGCCGATCTCCCCGTGAGGAGACGGATCACCCGGGCTTTCCGGACGTACGATCCGGGCATGACCCGCCGGAGCGCCACAGCATGGTGCGCAGGACTCGGAGTGGCCGCACTGGCTCTGACAGGATGCGCCGACGACGACGAGATCTTCGTCTCCAACTTCAGCGACTCGCACGGCAGAGCCTGCACGTTCGTCTACACCGCCCGGGAGGGCGAGGGCTGGAACAGCAGCAGGGACGTGGATGTCAGCCAGCTCGACTGCGAGTATCCGCCCGTGGGCCGCACCCCGGGACCGCCCGTGACGACGCATCTGGAGACCGGCCCCACGGAGTGACCGATGCGGTGGCGCTCTCGTCGGAGACCTCCGCGCGGCGGCGTCGCTGTCTGACTCTCCGCAAGCCATTCGACTTGCGGAGAGTCATTTTGCCGTCAGCAGGAACGCCCAGTGCGAACATCGCCGAAGAAGTCAGAAGCGATCATGACAACTGGGGGAAAAATGCTCCGAAAACTGATCCCTGTCCTGGCTGTGCTCGTTGCGGCCGGATCACCGGCCGCAACGAGCACAGCATGGGCGGACAGGTCGCCGGCCACCGCGGCGGTACGGACGGTCGCCGCCGCCGCGCCGGCCGCGCAGGCAGCCGGCGCGTGCAGTCCCGGATCTCCGTGCGCAGCGATCAACTGCGGTCCGGGCCGCGTCTGCGTGCCCTCGCCCAAGCAGTGCTTCACCACGCCCTGCCCGCAGTACGACTGCGTGCCCGTGTCGTCGGTGCCCGGCCAGTGGCGCCCGCCCTACCCGGGCTGGCGCCCGCCCTACCCGGGCTGGTATCCGCCCTATCCGGGCTGGCGACCGCCCTATCCGGGCTGGCATCCCCCTTACCCGGGGGGCTACCCAGGCCAGTGGCGGCCCCCTTACCCGGTGCAGCAGCCTTACCCGACGCAGCAACCTCATCCCGTGCAGCAGCCTTACCCGGTGCAGCAACCTCATCCCGTGCAGCAGCCTTACCCGGTGCAGCAGCCGCCCTACCCGCACCGCTGACAGACGGCGGACCGCTCAGGGAGCGCTCCCGCTAGCAGCTCCTGGCCCCTGACGGTGGCGAGCGCTGCGCCGGGTGGGACCGAGCAGGCCGGTGTCCGCGGGGCAAGCCCAGGCCGTCGTAGTGATGACCTGGGCTTGCGCCCTGTGCGGTCGAGAAGATCCGGCGCGCGTCCGGAGGAGACCGGCGTCGGCCTCCGGTCAGGCCGCCGCGCTCCGGAGAAGCCTGCCGGACGCCGGGATCAGTCCGCGACGAGGCGCGCCCGGCGCCCTTCGTACTCGCGCTGCCGCCGGACGACATAGGCGCCCGGCGTGCAGCCCGTGGCTCCGTGCTCGGGATGCAACAGGTAGGCGACGGCCGAGGTCTCGAAGATGCCGATCGCCAGCCCGTCGGAGTCCAGCACGTCGGTCGTCCACCGGCAGGTGCCGGGGTCGGCGACGAGCGTGTGCGGGTTGCCCCCGGCCGCGCCGCGGAGCAGTTCGACCCCCTCGGGAGGCACGTCCGTCCAGCCGGCAGCACGCCAGGGCCAGTCAGCGTCACACCAGGGCCGCACGGACGGCGCGACGACGGGGAGCGGGATGACGATGAGGTCGCCCTGGGCCTGGAGCCCGTCGACGACGGGGATGCTCACCGACTGCTCAAGGTGGTCGAGCACGGCGAGTCCGGTCTGCTGGGAGAGCGAAGCGAGAGTCACAGTCATGGAGGTCACCTCAGGTTCGGCGGACGAGAAGGGAGTACTGCTCGGCGGACAGCCCGTAGGTCCAGCCGGCGGCGGCGATCGGATCGTCGAGGGAGCCCGGCACGGTCAGCCCGTACCGGCGGCGGTGTCCGTCGCGTTCGACGGACCCGTTGACCGCGAGGAGCACCCTCGTCTCCTTCCGCATGTCGTAGAGCCGCAGTTCCGAGCCGGGGTTGCCGGGGTCCGGCGCGGAGGCGACCAGCCGCAGCCCGGCCCGGTCGATGTAGGACGCCCAGCCGATGTGCTCGATCGCGCACCGCCTGACCTCGACATTGGCCTCCCGCGCGATCCGCGGGACGCTCGGATCCGTGATCACCCAGGAGGGCACCTGCGTCCCGTGCCAGGCGTACACCTCCCACCCGTCCGCGTAACGTGCCGCGGGGCCGTCCGCGCGGTGCAGCCGCACCTCGCCGTCATCGCCCCACACCTCCGTGTGCATGGCGACGGGCCGCTCGGAGACGACGCACACGCCCTCGCGGGGCCACCACCAGCCGCATGACCGGGCCACCGCCGCCCACAGGTCGAACTGCCGGGTCTGCTCGGGGGTGAAGACCACGCCGGCCGCCCGGCGGAGGGCGTCGTAGTGGGCGACCCAGGAGACGCACCGCACGTCGTGCCAGCCGCTCCCCGGATGGGGCTGCGAGCCGTGCGCCGCCTGGAGCGGCATGAGAAGCGATCTGGCGGACTGCGAGAGCGAGCCGCGGACCTCCCGGCGGATCAGCTGGTCCATCGGCTGATGGACCCATCTGACCTGGGCGTCGAGTCTGCGGCACAGCTCTCTCATCACAGCGGCGAGCCGCGGTGGCAGCGGCCATTCGGACATGCGCTCGACGGCCTCCGAAGGCCGTGGGCGCACGCCGGGGGGGACGGTGGCCAGGGCCGCGGCCGGCGAGGAGACCCAGTGGAAACGTGGTGGGGCGAGCCCGATCAGGCGGTAGAGCCCGGAGATGGCGGCCTCTGCGGCCGGACGGTCGGCGGGCAGCGTCGACGACGCCCAGCCCAGCCATTCTTCGCGAATTTCGGCAGCTTCCCGCTGCACGAGAACGCTCACCGGATGAAGGTGGCGCTGTCCTTTCCTACGATCATGTCCGGAATAGTGACAGATCGACGCGACGGATGTCCACCGCATGTCCCTGGCTATCCTCGAAGTGATGCTGATCGCGGCATGGGAGGTGAAAGTGTGACGGAGCGCAAACCACCTGGAGTCAGCTTCGAGACGTGGATCGACCGGCAGATCCGTGAGGCCACCGAGCGCGGGGAGTTCGACGACCTGCCGGGCGCGGGCAGACCCCTCCCCGGCGAGGGCAGGCCGTACGACGAGATGTGGTGGATCAGGCAGAAGATGCAGGCGGAGAACCTGTCGTTCCCGTTGCCGGGGACGCTCGCGCTGCGCAAGGAGGCCGAGGAGTCCCGGGCGGCGGCGGTGGGCGCGCGGACGGAGGCCGAGGCCCGCAGGATCATCGGCACCGTCAACGACAAGATCCGTGAGAGCTACGGAAAGACCCTGTCCGGCCCGCCGCTTCTCCAACCGCTCATCGACGTGGAGGAGGTCGTCGGCGACTGGCGGGCCCGCCATCCCGCCGAGGAGAAGCCCGCCGCCGGACCACCCCGTGAGAAGCGCTCCTTCTTCCGGCGGCTCAGACGCGGCTGACCCCCTCCGGCGGCTCAGACACGCTTCAACGGCTCAGACACGGCCGAACCGCCACGGCGGGCGGCCCGGGAATCTTGATCGCGGGTCTTCTCCCAGCGTCTGGGGGGTGAGAGGCTGGGGTTGTACAGGGCAGACCAGACGCATCCGCGGTGCGGGCCGGGGCCGTTCCCCGGTCCATCGTGGCGTGCGGAGCCGGGAGCTCCCGGCTGTCTGTGACGCCCGGCCGTCTGCAGGGGAGCGGACGATGGTTGGCACGAAGATCCGTTTCACAGGTGCGAAGGCTCCGTGCGGGAAGACCGCGGACGGCGAGCACTACCTGGACGACGACGGACAGGGCCTGGTCATCAGGGACGAATACTTTTCCTGCGGCTGCCGCCGGATCCGTCATGAATATCACGACGGCAGCATCCAGGTGACGGCCGTCCGGCACGACGGGAAGGTGGTCCGGGAGGAGTTCGGAGCCGACCATGGGACCTGAGGGCGTGGACCCGCGGCCGGCGCGCGGAGCCGGAGACGGCATCGCCCGTGAGCTGGTCGCGCGGCATGACGCTTCCGCATGACGTTCTGATCGTGGGCGGCGGCGGCGCGGGGGTGCGCGCCGCGATCGCCGTCGCGGAGGACGATCCACGGCTGAGCGTGGCGATCGTCTCCAAGGTGTATCCGATGCGCAGCCACACGGTCTCGGCCGAGGGCGGGGCCGCGGGGGTCGTCCGGTCCGATGACAGCTTCGACGAGCACGCCTACGACACCGTCTCCGGTGGGGACTGGCTGTGCGCCCAGGACGCCGTCGAGGTCTTCGTCAAGGAGGCCCCCGAGGAGCTGCTCCGGCTGGAGCACTGGGGCTGCCCGTGGAGCCGCGAGCCCGACGGACGCGTGGCCGTACGACCGTTCGGCGGGATGAAGAAGATGCGCACGTGGTTCGCCGCCGACAAGACGGGCTTCCACCTGCTCCACACGCTGTTCCAGACCTCCCTCCGATACGGGCGCATCGTCCGCTACGACGAGTGGTACGTGACGAAGCTGCTCATCGACGACGGCCGGGTGGCCGGCGTCGTCGCCATCGAGCTGATGTCGGGCCGGATCGAGGCCATCACCGCCAGGGCGGTCATCCTGTGCACGGGCGGGTGCGGCCAGGTCTACCCGTTCACCACCAACGCCGCCATCAAGACCGGCGACGGCATGGGCCTGGCCTACCGGGCGGGGGCTCCGCTCAAGGACATGGAGTTCGTCCAGTACCACCCGACCGGCCTGCCGTTCACCGGCATCCTCATCACCGAGGCGGCCCGGGCCGAGGGCGGCTGGCTGGTCAACAAGGACGGCTACCGCTATCTGCAGGACTACGACCTCGGCACGCCCTCGCCCGGGCCCGTGCTGCGCAGCATGGAGCTGGGGCCGCGTGACCGCCTGTCGCAGGCGTTCGTCAAGGAGGTCGACAGGGGCCGGACCGTCGACACGCCGTACGGGCCCATCGTGCACCTGGACCTGCGCCACCTCGGGAAGGCGGTCATCGACGCCAGGCTCCCCTTCGTGCGCGAGCTCTGCCGGAGCTACGAGAACATCGACCCGGTCCGCGAGCTGATCCCGGTGCGGCCGGTCGTGCACTACATGATGGGCGGGATCCACACCGACATCCACGGCGCCACGCCCCTGGAGGGGCTGTTCGCCGCCGGCGAGGCCGCCTGCGTCAGCATCAACGGCGCGAACCGCCTGGGTTCCAACTCGCTGCCCGAGCTGCTCGTGTTCGGCGCCCGCGCCGGGCGGGCCGCCGCCTCGTTCGCCTCGGGCGCGCAAGGCGCCCGCACCGCCGTACGGCCGGCCGTACGGGCGCAGGTGGAGGACGAGCGGCGGCGGCTGGAACACGGGCTGCTCGACCGCGACGACGGGAAGGAACCGATCTCCGCCATCCGCGAGGAGATGCGGGCGACCATGGAGGAGAGCACGGGGATCTACCGTTCGGGCGGCTCGCTGGCCAAGGCCGCCGACCGGCTGAGCGTCCTGCAGGACCGATTCCGCTCCGCCCGCCTCGAAGACCGCAGCCGGACCTTCAACACCGAGCTGGTCGCCGCCCTCGAACTGTCGTTCATGCTGGACGTGGCCGAGAGCATCGTTCACTGCGCGCTGCGGCGTGAGGAGTCGCGTGGAGCGCACCAGCGTGTCGACTTCCCGGCCCGCGACGACCACAGGTTCCTGGCCAACACGCTGATCTACCGCGACGCCGACGGGACACGGCGGGTGGAGTATCTGCCGGTGACGATCACCCGGTGGCCACCGGGGGAGCGGGTGTACGGGAGGTGACGCTCATGGCGGATCACATCACCCTGCGGGTGACCCGCTACCGGCCGGAGAGCGACACCGAGCCGGCGGCTCGGGAGTACGAGATACCGCTGCGCAAGGAGTGGTCGGTCCTCGACGGCCTGAACCACGTCAAGGACCACCTGGACGGCACGCTCTCCTACCGCTGGTCCTGCCGGATGGGCGTCTGCGGGAGCTGCGGCATGACCGTCAACAGCGAGCCGAAGCTAGCCTGCGCCACCTTCCTGGAGGACTACGCGCCGGGTCCGGTACGCGTCGAGCCGCTGTCCAACTTCCCCGTCGTGCGCGATCTCGTCGTGGACATCGGCGACTTCATGCGCAAGCTGCCGCAGGTCAGACCGTGGCTCATCCGCTCGGAGCGGGAGCCGCCGGCCGAGGGCGAGTATCCCCAGCTGCCGGCGGAGCGCGCGGAGTACGAGCAGTTCAGCATGTGCATCAACTGCATGCTCTGTTACGCCGCCTGCCCCGTCTACGGGCTCGACCAGGAGTTCCTCGGCCCGGCGGCCATCGCCCTCGCCCAGCGCTACAACCTCGACTCGCGTGACCGGGGCGCCTCGGAACGGATGGACGTCCTGTCGGCGGCCGAAGGCATCTGGGCCTGCACTTTCGTGGGCGAGTGCAGCGCGGTCTGCCCGAAGGACGTCGATCCGGCGGGCGCCATCCAGCGCTACAAGTTCACCGCGGCCATGGAGTCGCTCAAGTCCTTCCTTCTGCCACGGGGGGCGTGATGAGCGAGAAGGTCCACTACACGCGGTTCCACCCCCGGTGGTACCGGCCCCGCGTACCGGTCTTCTGGTGGCTGCGACGCCGCTCGTATCTGCTGTTCGTGCTCCGCGAGCTGAGCAGCGTCTGCGTGGCGTGGTCGGTGGTGTTCCTGTTACTGCTGGTGAACGCGGTCGCCCAGGGGCCGGAGCGCTACGGGCGGTTCCTGACCTGGAGCGCCGCCCCGGGGATGGTCCTGCTGAACGTGGTCGCGCTGTGCTTCGTCCTGCTCCACGCCGTCACCTGGCTGTTCACGCTCTCACCGCACGCGATGGCCGTACGGCTGCGCGGCAGGCGCCTGCCGCCGGCCGTGATCGGCGTGGGCAACCTCGTGGCGTGGATGCTCGCCTCAGCGCTCGTGGCTCTCCTGGTCCTGGGGTGAACGATGGCCAGGCGTCCGGTGGAACCGTTCCTGTGGCTGCTGTTCAGCGCCGGCGGCGTGCTGTCGGCGCTGCTGATCCCGGCCCTGCTGTTCCTCTTCGGCGTCGCGTTCCCGCTGGGCTGGACGTCGCCGCCCGATCACGGACGGCTGGCCGCCGTGCTGGGCCACCCGGTCACACGTGTCGTTCTTCTCGGTCTCTGCGTGCTGGCGCTCTTCCACTGGGCCCACCGCTTCCGCTACGCCCTGCGTCACGGGCTGCAACTCGGGCACCTCGAAAGGGCGATCAGCCTGTCCTGCTACGGCGGAGCGCTGGCCGGGTCGGCGGTGGCCGGCTATCTCCTGCTGTCCGCCTGGTGAGAGCTGCGAGGCGGACGCCCACGACGGCCCGCGGGCCCGTTCGGCCGGGGTCGTCCGGGTCACATGTTTGAATCTTCCTGGCAGTTCTCCGGTCCACGTCCATAGGATTTCCACCTGCCGTTCAGATTCGGCATGGAGACGCACGTGGTGGACCACGTCACCGAGGCGGGGATTTTCGATGTCTGGTGGGATCGACGCGGTCGACGGCGGGATCCAGCCACTTCTTCCGCACGATCCGCAGCAGATCGGCCCCTACCGGCTGGCGGGCCGGCTGGGAGTCGGCGGGATGGGGATCGTCTACGCGGGCATCGACAGGAGCAGTCATCGAGTCGCCGTAAAAACAGTTCATCCCGAACTCGCCCACGATCCAGAATTCATCGTGCGATTCGCCCGGGAAGTAAAGCTGCTCTCGCGGATACAGGGCCGGGGCACCGTGAAAATCCTCGGCGCGGGCACCGATGACGCCCGGCCCTGGCTCGCGACCGAGTATGTTCCCGGTCCGACGCTGGAACAGCTGATCAGCGCCGGAGGGCCGCTGTCCGGAGATGGGCTGATCGGTCTCGCGGCGGGACTCGCCGAAGGCATTCACGCCATGCACCGCGCCGGAGTGGTCCATCGAGACCTGAAGCCCGGCAACATCATCCTGTCTCCGCTGGGGCCACGGATAGTGGACCTGGGCATAGCCCGCGCCGTGGACGGCACCAAATTGACGCGCAGCGGGGTGCTGATCGGTTCCCCGATGTGGATGAGCCCCGAGCAGTATGGGGGAGGTGAAGCGGGACCGGCCACCGATGTTTATGCCTGGGGGCTGATAGTGATATACGCCTCTTCGGGAGAGCTCCCTTTCGGGAATGCGCGTCCCGAACTCCTGGCCCACCGCATACTGAACAATCGAGTCAGCACGGAATCGGTCCCGCAGAGCTTGGCGGGCCTGGTGGGGCGCGCGGTCTCCAAGAACCCGGGAGAGCGCCCGCCGATAGACCAGATCATCGGATCGGTGCTACGCGGTGCCGCCGACGGGGAATCGGCAGGATCGTCTTCGGAGACCGATGCCGTCTCATCGACAACCTCGTTCATCGATGACGCCTGGCGGATGCCGGTCGAAGAGGATCCGGCGTGGAAGCGACACCGCGAGTCGCTGGCCAGAGCTCGCCGGAAACGCATATCGGTCATCGCTGCTTGCGGCGTGGCGACGCTGGGGGCGGCGGCCGCACTGTGGTTGACCTATTTTCCGTCCACCTCCTCGCCAGCACCGGGGCTGCCGGATGATTCATCAACGATGAAGCAGGCCGTGCCTCCGGTGAGCGACCGTCCGGAGTCTCCGCCGCAGACCTCTCCGACCCCTGCTCCGAAACCGGAACCGACCCCGACTCCGACCCCGACCCCGGCGGTCCTCGAAGGTGAGCTCATCACGCTGAAAAGCGGACTCCGTTTCACGCTTCCCGCCGGATGGCAGGTCTCATATGACGAGTCCGACAGTTCGGGCAGCACCTGCATACAGCCGAAATCGCTGGGCAATGCGACCTGCATGGAGTCCGGGATAGCCATCATCCAGGGCCTGGGGGAAGACGCCCAGAACTTTGGAAGCACCTGGGCGCTTTACGGTGACATGGGGCAGCTGGAGGCATGCTTCACATCGACCCAGGGGGGAGAGGACGACGTCACAACCAGGACGGTCAGCACCGCCACCCGGAGTTTCGGAAACAAGACCGCCCTGTATCGCGAATTCAGCGTCCGTTGCCCGACCGGCTACACATTCAATCCCCGCGTCTGGTGGCTCCCCCGGACGAGCGTCGCCCTGACGACGACGGCGATTCCTCGCAGCTACGACCCGACGGTCGACCAGATCTCTCGATCCTTCGATTTCCGCCATTACCGATCACCTGGATGACATTCCGCTCAGGTCCACTCGGCAGCAGGCTCCAGCCGGTGTCGCCGGACGGCGCCGCTGTACGACACTCCCCTTGCGAGCCGCGGCGCGGTCTCTCGATCAGTGCTCGCCGTTCGACGCCGTTCGGCGCCGTTCGGAACCGTGCGACACTGTTCGAACCCCTTATACATGCACGCCGTAATCCCCTTAGATGGAGAGGCGGCGGAAAGTTCTTCGGGGTGGAAAAGGCGCACCGCCCGGACGCCGGCACGTCCGTTTCCGACACCGTCCCGGCCTGCGTCGATGCCTGCCCGCCCCGGCTCGCGACACCAGCCGCATCCGCCGAAACCGGCTCGTTTTGAAACGCCCTCAGAAAGCCTCTGAGCAACGCCATCAATAGACGGAAGGCCCAAAAGTTGACACTGGATTCCAGTCGATCAGACGTTGAGATTCGATACTCTCGCGATCGTCGGACCAACCGCTCCTTGCGAGCTCTTCATGTGTCGCTTGAACAGCTCAGCTGTTCCGTAGGATTCGACGTGATCACGGTGTCGGACATCACGAAACTAGCCGATGTCCACCGCTCCACCTTCTACCGGCACTATCGCGACAAGTTCCACATGATCGAGACTCTTCACGCGGACGGCACTCGGAAGGGCCTGAGTTCGCTTCTCGTCGCCACGAGCCATCCGGTCGCCCCCTACCGGTACGTGGCGGCCCTCGTCGAGATACTGGAGCACTTCGCCGCGTACAGGCGTCTTTATCATGCGCTTCTGGTGCACCGGAGAAGCACCTGGTTCGAACAGTGGCTTCACGCGCGCTGGACCGAATCGATTCACCAGATATACAGCCACCCGTCCTCACCGGCCCTGCCCGGGACCAACAGCGCCCTCATCGATCTCAGAACCCGGATCACCGTTGAAACCTCCCTGGCCACAGTGAAATGGTGGGTTCAGGGTGACTGCTCACTGACCGCCGAGCAGCTGGCGTGCTGGTATACGAGACACATGCTGAACGGATTCTCCCGGACCACCATGCCCTGCCCGTCCGGCGCCCACTAGCGGCACGCCGGATCCCCGCCGGGGGTGACGAGATCTCCGCGGACGGTCCGCCGGCGGAACGCGATGATCACGGCCGGCGGACCAGAGACGGCTCCGGAACCCCTAGAACTCGGGGTGGGGGCTCCCGTCATGGGTCGCCCCTCCGGCCACGGCGGGGATGACCATCAGAACGTCGTCCTCCCCCACCTCTGTCGCCAGGCCACTGATCGACCTGATGTCCTCGTCATTGAGGTAGATGTTCACGAACCTTCTGACCCCGGCCGAGTCCATGATCCGTTCGTAGAGCTGGGGGTAGGTCGACCCGACTTCCGAGAGGACCTCCTCCAGCGTGCCCGGGGAAACCTGAATCTCTTTCGCATGAGCCGCCACCGGCCGCAGGGCGGTGGCGAGGACTACGCGCGCCATGTGTCGTCCTCCTCTGTCAGACGCCCA
Organism: Streptosporangium sp. NPDC048886; assembly: GCF_055586905.1. Lineage (NCBI taxonomy): Bacteria > Bacillati > Actinomycetota > Actinomycetes > Streptosporangiales > Streptosporangiaceae > Streptosporangium > Streptosporangium sp. NPDC048886. The sequence continues at coordinate 41,869 of NZ_JBVJHH010000017.1, read as the reverse complement.
TGGACGCCGAGTCGTTCGGTCTCCCGATGAAGCTGCGGACGAGCTCGACCGCCTGCGCGGGTTCGTCCGCGTACCAGTGAATCCTCGTGATCGGGTGCTCGGCCCTGCGCAGCTTCACACTGTGCGTCTCGCTGAGTTCGACGATCACGTTCGTGGAGCTGGAGACCTCCATCACCAGGTTGTCCCCGACCACCTCCGCCGACCTGCGCATCCCCCTGCTCTTCTTCTCGATCCGAGCGGATTTGATGAGGGAGGTCGGTATGGAGATGTCGTAGAACGAAGCGAAGCGCAGACGGAGCCTCCGTCGGCTGACGCAGTGGGGATAGACGTAGAGCGTCGCCACGAAGCCAGCCAGCCAGAGCACCCCGATGACGCCCAGGACCAGCATGATCGTTCGGGCCGTGGGCCAGGGCAGCGCGGCGTGGACGACCACGAGCAGCACACCGTCGGCGATGAGGACCAGCCACATGGTCAGCCGGACATCCTTGCCGTAGGCGATGGCGGCCTCGTCCGCGCCGGCGTCCTTCTTGCGGCGGACTGCCAGGTAAAGCGCACGCCACAGGAGCAGGTCCTGCTTGAAGACGGCGGCGGCCGGCGCGGGGAGGACCGTGTCCAGGGCGGTCCCGGCCGCGCCGACCTCGTCGTCACCGTCCGCGCGCGCGTCACGGTAGGTGGCCCACGCCGCTCTCGCCTGCACGAGTACGAGCACGAGGAGCAGCAGCTCGATGACCAGCACGATCTGAACGCCGGTGCCGAGATCGATGACGCCGGTCGCCAGAAGCGCCAGTTCGAGCACGATGACGGCAGGGATCAGCCATCTCCCCACCGAAGCGATCCTTCTCGCGGAGGGCTTACCCCCGGGGCTCAAGGGCCTGCTCCTTCCATTTCTTCTCGAACACGATCCAGGCCTCCCGGATCAGGCGGTTCTCGAAATAGGAGTACGGTAACCACCCGTAACCCTGCGCAGCCCACCTGGATCCCCAACTGTTGCGCACCAGAAACGCGCCGGCCGCCTGCCCTTCACCGCATGTCCGATCATCGTCGTATCCGGCGATGATTACCACATGCCGTCCGAATGTCGCCGCACCGGCCGGCGGGAGGGGGAGGACATGACTCCGGAACGAGGACAGCTGAACGGGATGGAGCGGTATGTCGACGGCCACCGGAATTCCGCTGAGAATATACTGCCGTAGTGCGCGGAGGCGGGTTGCGGTGCCGCCTTCCCCGCGCATTATACGACCGTAGATTATCCCCTTGCGGCCCGCCGCCCGAGCGAAACAAAAAGGCGGCGGATCTCTGTTTTCCCGGCCTGCCGTAAACGGCCAGTCCTCCTCTCCGACCATACCGTAGGTGTCCCAGGCCTCGAAGCTCCGGAACAGGTTCGATCCGGCCCTGTCCCTTTCCCCGATTATCAGGCGGGAGGTGCGGTAGTTGAAGAGAACGGAGGCGGTGAAATCATCTTCCCCACCCCGGCGCGCGTAGTAGCCGGCGATTCCGGCGATGACGGCGGCCGTACACAGCGGAATGTTTCCCTGGTCCACCACCGGGGGGAACCAGGCAGTGAGATCCCAGGAGGCCGGCGCTCCGAGTTCGCCGACGGGCTCGGCCGCCCAGGGTGTCCGGGGGTGGATCACGGCGTGTCACACCGCCTGTCCCACTGTGGCGCCGGCCGTGCGACCGGCGCGCATGACGTTCATCAACCGGTCGTGCCGGATTTTCGTCGCCCGGGAGAACGCCCTGAGCGCCGCCGGGTCGAACTCCTCGCCGAGCCGGGGTTCGAGGTCGTAGTGGCCGGAGCCGTCCGTGCCCCGCACCAGGAGGGCACTGTCCGGACCGGCCAGCGGCCGCACCCCGGGCTGGATGAAATCGATGGCGAAACACACGCGGTCCGTCGGGCTCACGCTGGGGCCGGAGCTGTGAATCGTCGTGGGGAAGTGCAGCGAGCACTGACCCGCGGTCAGCGTGACGTCGACGGCGGTCTCGTCGTCCACGTCGAACTCGACCTCCTCCCCGCGTAGGAGGGCCGAGACACCGGACCCCCGGTAACGGTGCGGCATGATGCCGCCGTGGTGCGTCCCCGGGGCATAGCGCATCGTGCCGTTGTCCCGATCGGTGTCGGTCAGCGCTATCCACATGCGCACGGTCCTGCCGTGGAAATCCTCCCACCCGAAGTACGGAGCGTCCTGGTGCCAGGCGAGTTCCCCGGGGCTCCCCGCCTTCCTGAAGAACAGGTTCGTCGCCCAGACGAGCAGGTCGGGTCCCAGTACGTTCTCCGCGACGGTCAGAACGCGGCTGTCGTGCACCAGGCGATCGGCCCAGCCGGCGACCAGATGGCTTTTCGGGTACGTCCAGTGATGGCCGAGGACCCCGCCGACTCTGGTGGCGATCTCCTCGTATCGGCGCACGTCTCTGAGGATCTCCGCGGCCTCCTCCCGGCTGAGGAGCTCCACGGGGAAGCAGAAGCCTTCCCCGTGGAGCCGCGAGAGCTCCTCACGATGCAGACCTGTCATGCCGCGGGCCCCTCCCCCGGGGTCGTCGGCCCGGCCGGGGCCATACAGGCCACGACCCTGGACATCAGCTCGGTCGCGTCATCACGTTTGGTGTCGGGCGCGGAGGCGGCGAAGAACTCCTCGATGCGACGGTGTTCCGCGTCGGCGACCTCCCCGGTGAGCAGCCGGAGCACTCGGGCGACCGTCCGCTCGGGGAAGTAGAGCCGCTTGGCCGTCCGCAGAAAGGATTCTCCCGTGCGTTCTTCGAACGCCCCGGCGGACAGCCCCGCGGCGACGGCGAACCTCATGTTGACCAAGGGCTCGGAGATCGGTTGGAAGTCCTCGTCCGAATAGGCCATGGCCACCTCGTCATCGGCGTCGATGCGCCCCGACAGGTATTCATCGAAGATCTTTCCGACGCCCTCCATGCCGTACGGCGCGCACTCCACGGCCCGGAGCGCGCCCATGCTCGACGAACCGAACACCTTGATCCCTAGATCGATGGCTTTCAGCACCTCCTTCGGAGAGATCGAGAGGCTCTGCATGAAGCGGCCGTCGATGATGCCGATCACGGTGGGGGGTCTGTCGCGGGCGATGAGTGCGTTGATGTCACCTCGCTGAATCGGCGGCAGGACTTCGATGTCCTGCTGGCGCGGTACCGACTCTCGGTCGAGGCTGGGACCGGCGAACACCACGGCTGTCACAGGATCGCTCCTCACATCAGGCTGGAATCTTGGACTCACGTTTTCTCGCCGCCAGGTCTGTCAGCGCCCGCGTCCACGCCTGCGCGCCCCGGGGCCCGAGCTTGCTGTAGTCGACTCCCCACGACTCAAGGTGCGGTACCACCACGCGGACCACGTTCACCGGGATGCCCGGCGGTGAGAGGTCCACCGCCACCGCGCGCTGGATTCCGCAGGAACGGAGTCGGCCCAACATGAACCGGATGTCCGCGACGATGTCGTCGCTCTGCCGAGAGGGGACCTCGGACATCCGGGTGAGCTTGCCGACCGGCCGCCAGGCCCAACCTCCCTTGTCAAGGGTCGAAGATCTCCGCACGTGGTACTGGTTCTTCGGGACGTCCTCACCGGGGAGACTGATGTCCTCCCGCATGGCCTGGATGTCCACGGCCCTTCCCTGCGCGCACTCCGAGATGGCTCTCAGCAGCGCGACCTCCGCGTCGGGATGCGTCCCGAACCCACCGTGCCCCTTCGAAACGGTCGGTCCCAGGTCTTCGGCGGTCGCCGCCATGAAACTCGGGACGCCGAGGTCGGTGGTGATGTTGATCACCCGCATTTCGATGCCGGCCGTACGGACCTGCTGGACGAGGGCCTGCGCGCGCTGCGGCAGACTCTCCAGGTCGATGTGGGGATGCAGTTCCTTGAGCCGCTCGGAGAGCGCCACCGGCTGGCGTTCGACGTGCAGGCCCTTCTCCAGCACCTGGGACAGCTGGCTGCTCAGCAGCTCGGCGATGGTGATCGAATCCCGTTCGATCACTTCGCAGAGCGCGTGGCAGATGGCCTCCTCCAGGCTGTTGCCCGACGCCAGACCGTTGGTGGTGGAGATTTCGTAGGTGGGCGGCTCGTGCATCTTGATGTTGTAGACCGCGCAGTCCTGCGCCACGAGGATCGGTTCCTCGTTGAGGAGGTCGAAGCCCTCCACCCAGGAGATAGGCGCGTCGTCCCGGTAGTGGCGGGAGAGCTCCAGGTTGTAGTCCCGCGGGTTGAGCACCGTCCGCCCCTGGGCAAGGAGCTCCTCATAGGAGGCGATGGCCGCGGGACGGACCGGCAGCCAGCCGGAGAACCGCTCGATGCCCTCCATGACTGCTGACGTCATGGCGTCGATCGGCCGGGCGCCCTTGCCGTTGTACACCGAGATCACGTCATGCGAGCGCGGAGAGATCGCGTTGTAGACCGGTATCCCTATGCGGTCCAGCCATGTTATGTCCGCCACTCGCGTGATGCCGGCCCGCCGAAGGTGCGGCCGTACACGCTCCCACGTGACTTCCGAACTCACTTCACGGTGAGCGCCTGTCCCGTTGATTTTCGGAACGTGCTGCCGAAGGTGCATGGTTCCTCCTCTGAGTCGTCCTACGCGCCGGCGAGGCCGGATGACGTCCATCCCGCCGGCGCGTTCAGGTAGGGGTGACGGATGTCGAGGCCTTCCTCGCGGTATCTGCTCCTGATCGCCAGAAAACGTTCGCGTGGCGAGTCGGCCCCTTCTTCGTGAGCACGCACGAGGCCTTCGGCCACGAGCTGGCACCGGTGCAGGCCGAAGCTCGTACGCTGCCCCTTGATCTCGGGTTCCTGCGCGAAGGAGAAGCCCGGCGCCAACCTGAGCGCGAAGCAGGGATGGTCGTCTCTGAACCGGTCCGCCTGACCGCGGTGGATCGCCTCCAGCACCGCGCGGTGACGTTCCCACGCGCCGGCGCTCATGTAGATCACAAAGGCGTCCCGGCGCTTGAACGCCTCCGGGTGGTTGACGACTTTGAGCTGGAAGGGGACCTTCAACGCGTTCAGTGCCCGAGTGGTGGAGCGGACCAGCCCAGGCGCCGCGTCGGCGTCGGCCAGCGTGAGATAGAGGCGGACGAGCCCACCGTCTCCCCCGTCCAGCACGCCATGATCACCGAAGATCGTGTACCAGCCCAGCAGGAGGTAGGGCCGGTCGGGCGGCAGGCGTAGTGCCACTGCCCTCCCCTTGACCAGCGGCCCGTCGGTGGACAGCTCCTCCTCCGAGGCCCGCAGGGTCAGGCGGTCCTTGGTGACGAGGTAGTCGTCATCCCGTTTCTCCTGGATGATCCAGCCGTGCCTCAGCTGTCCTCGCCCCACGCTGGCCGCCTGGATGCGGTTGACCAGGTCGAAGTCCTCGTGCCCCTGCAGGGACGCCGCGCGGCGTCCGCCGCGGAGGAAGAGCTCCGCGGCGAAGTGGTCTCCGGCGTAGTAAGTGAGGTAGAGCACGCGGTGCAGATACGCCAGGACCGGACGCTCCGGATCGACGTCCAGGTCCCTCGGCGGCTCCAGGGTGCCGAGCTCCGGGTGGCGGAAAGTGGTGGAGTCCAGGATCTCGATCTCTTCCGCGATCCGCCAGAAGATCCTTTCGTAGCTGTTCAACCGGCCCGCCCCTCTCTCCGGTGCCCGCCCAGAAGGAGCGTGGACACGATGTCGGGACGCTGAACGAAGCGCTTACCGAAGTGCAGGCAGAGGTGGCCGATCCTGCCCAGTGCCCCGATCTGCTGAAGCCGGACGGTGGAATGGACGAGCAGCGCTATACCGGCGTACTGCACCAACCGGTTTACATCCTCTTCGGAGACGGATCTGGCATCCGAATAAGCGTTCATGAAATTGTGCGCGTTGGTCTGTAGCTGCGACATCCAGTCGGTGGCCCCGACGGCGAACCGCACCCGTCGCATTTCGCCGAGGAACAGCTGGCCGACCAGGAAACCGACGTCGTACATCGGGTCGCCGAACCCCGCCAGCTCCCAGTCGATGAGCCTGACCGGCAGGGCGCCGGCCGGCGGTGCCACCGGAAAGAGGACGTTGTCTCCTCCCAGGTCGAAGTGGATCAGGCTGTTCGGAGCCCACCGGTCATGGAGCTCCCGGAATCTCGGTTCCAGCTCCTGCATCGACCGCAGGTAGTCGTCGAAGTCCAGGCCGCAGCCGTTGGCGTACTCCCTCGTGCTCACCAGCGTGTCCCGCGGCACCGGAGGTCCCAGCATCCGGTCGGGGTGCTTGTCCCTGATCCCCCGCACCGGGACACCGTGCAGCGCCGCGAGGATCCGAGCCAGTGCCCGCAGGTAGGGCTCCGGGACCAGCCTTTCGTCCTTGAGCAGATCGTGCAGGCTGAGACACGGAGGAATCGCGTCGACGACGACCACGCGTGTCTCCGGGTCCACCGCCAGGATGCGCGGTATGGCCGCTCTGATCTCGGGAGGGAGCGCTACTCCGTCGAGCAGCCCGAGCATGGCGGTTTCATAGTTGTTCTCGACATCGATGTCCTCATCCGGCCACTTGAGGAGCACGAAGGAGCCGTCCACCAGCCGCACCAGGACCACGCGCCGCCGGGAGACGCACCGCGTCACGGAGATCACCTCGTGAACGCGGTGTCCCACGGCGCGGAGAATCCGGCCGACCGACTCGCTGGAGACCAGCTCCTCATCCTCCGCACGCGGGGAGGGGCGCGCGCCCGGACGCGGGATCAGGAATCCCAGCGTCCGGGCACGCAGTAGATCTTCTGGCGAATGTCTCATCGAGCGTTCAACCGTCGCACTCGATTCAGCAGTGCGTCGCGGGTGTGACGAGGACACCGGTGAAGGTGCCTTGGATGCTCTCGTCGGGAGAGACCCCGACCTTCTCCTCGAGGAACTGCTGCAACTCCTCGGCGCTGATCCCAGCGAGCTCGGAGAAGGAGACATCGATCGATCCCAGGTCGACGTCCTGGAAGTCGTCCTCCTTGACCCGGTCCATGAGCTCCGCGATGAGAGCGTCGTCGACTGGCGCTTCTTGCATTGCCGTCCTCCTCTTTCGGTGCACTGACTCGGAGCCAGATTAATTAGGCGTTACATGGCTCACAACAGGCACTAAGCCCGGCCAGTCGCATATGCAACACTTTTCGTAACATGTCGCTTGATCACGTCGTCGCAGTACATTTAGTCTGGCGCCATGTCAAAGGCGGAAAGAGCGAGGAACGGTGCCGTCAGAAGTTGACCGGGATCCGGATATCTCATCGAACTCCCAGGTCGAAGCCCTGATGAATACGGCCGACAAAAGCGTGGTGCGATCGATGCGCGGCCCTTTCGTAAACAGGATCTGCATACGGACGGCGCACGGATATCGATGGATCGAGCACTTGCAGCGACCCGGCGGGATATATCTGGACAACACCCGTCTCGCCGATGTCTTCCGCGTCATGCCGAAAGCCGGCGCGGTCGCCGTGCCTGTCCGCGTTCACAATCACGTCCTGGCGGCCTGGAACGCCGTGCCCACCCCCGCGCTGTTGTGCGACCGGGTCTTCGACGCGGCGTTCATCGGGGAGGACGGCTGGTGGCACGGCGTCCTCGGCGGCCTGGCCCGTTTCCTGGGTGCTCTGCACCGGCTCCCGGCGGACGACCTCGTGGACGTCCTCCCGGACCGGAGCTCCGGGAGCGCCTGGCTCGCCTCGGACGACGGAGCCGCGGCCGGCATACGGCGTGCCAGAGACCGGCTGCCGTCGCACCTGACGCCCTTGATGGCGGAGAAGGCGCAGTGGCCCGGGGCACCGCCCCGAAACGTCGCCCTCGTCCATGGCAGGTTCTCAACGGGAGTGTGCGCCCCGACCTCACCGGTGGCGATTCTCGGATGGCGTGAGGCGGGCATCGGCGATCCGCTGAGCGACGTCGCGTATCTCATGGGAGAGGTCCTTGAGGCGGCCGCCCTGACGGGAGTCGCGCCCCGGGCGCTCCGTCTCCGCATCGAAACGTTCCTCACCCGGTACCAGACCTCGCTGGGCCGCTCGCTGGACACCGCCGAGAGTGAATGGCTGGGCGTGCTCACGGCCCGGAGAGTGATCGATCACTACGCGCAGGCGACATGGGCCCTCGGGCCGGACGACACCTTGCGTGGGGTGCTGCCGGAGGTGGAAAAACAATGGCTGGTCCTCAGCGAGGTGACGGGCTCATGACATCTCCCGCGGAGCCGGAACAGTTGAGGCTGCTGCTCGGTGTCTGTGGCTCGGTTTCGTCCTTGACCGTCCCGCACCTTCTTCCCTGGCTCGGTCTGAAACTGGGCGTGACCGACGTCCGCGTGGTGCTGACCACAATGGCCCGGCGGTTCGTCACAGAGGAATCGTTGAGAGCGGTCGCGGCGTGCGAGACGTTCTCCGGCTGGGACGACTTACCTCCCGGCCGGGACTCGCACGTGACGATGGCCGACTGGGCGGAGGTCATCGCCGTCCTCCCCGCCACCGCGAACTTCCTCGGGAAGGTGGCCAACGGCATCGCCGACGACCTGCTCACCTCGATCCTCCTGGCGGCCTCCTGTCCGGTCGTCCTCGTCCCGGCCACGAGCAGGGCCATGTGGGACAAGCCCGCTGTCAGAAGGAACGTCGCACGACTACGCGACGACGGCTACCAGGTCGTGGAACCCGGCAACGGCGTCGCCTTCGCGACCGGTGAGGCGGAGCCCGGATCCCTCGGGGACTTCCGGCGCCCGCTGGTCACGGCGGTCGCGCAGGCGCTGGCCAATCGTGACAGAACATCATCCGAACAAGGAGCCGAGTCATGTTGAAGGCCGACACCTCACTGCGGCGTGTCCCCGAACTCTTCATGGAGTTGGAGAGCGCCAATCTGGTCCGGATCCATCACGATCGACGCGTGTGGGAATTCGGTCAGCACACGCTCGCGTTGCTCGACGCTTTCTACACCCCCACCTCCATCGCCGAATGCCTGCAACGCCTCGGACCACGGCTCAAGGGCCGACGTGCGATGGAGGAGGCGGTGACGACACTGAGCATGCTGGTGAGCGCGGGCATCCTCACCGAGGAACCGCCGACGGGCTTCACCGATCTGATGTTCCCGACCGGGGGTTACGGGCTGGCCCACCTGAACATCCGCATCCTGGAAGATCCGATCAGGAAGGCCACCTTCATCCGGGCGATCAACGAGGTGGTGACCCCTGACGATGTCGTGCTCGATCTCGGCACCGGCTCGGGAATCCTGGCCGTCGCCGCGGCCAAGGCCGGCGCCAGGCACGTCTACGCCGTGGAACCGGCGAGAAGCGGTGACCTCGCCGCGGAGATAGCCAGGGCCAACGGGGTGGCGGAGCGGATCAGCTTCGTCAAGGGCTGGTCCAGCACGACCGAGCTGCCCGAGCCCGCCACCGTCCTGACAACCGACATCGTCGGCAACGACGCGCTGGACATGGTCATCTGGGAGTCGGTGCAGGACGCCCGGAAGAGACTGCTCACCCCGGATGCCCGGCTCATCCCCTCGTCGTTTGAAACCTACCTCTACCTCGTGGACATGCCCGAGAACGCCGTGGGTCAGCAGCGCATCCTTCCCCAGCAGATCAAGCGGTGGCAGAGCCGCTACGGCATCGACTTCTCCCCCATGCTGGATGCCGACCGAGGGCGGGTGGCGGGGTTCTACGAGAGGCCGGAGACCGTCCAGCAGTGGCGGCGGATGTCGACCGCGCAGCCGCTGAGCAGGATCGACCTTCGACAGGACGCCCGGGTGTTCGAAGGCGAGGTCACCCTCGCCGCCTCCCGGCACGGGACCGTGTCAGGAGCTGTGCTCTATTTCGAGGCGCAGATGTCTCCCGGCGTGTCGATGTCGACCGCCCCCTGGGACGGGGACGAGCTGAGCCACTGGTTCACCGCCTGCTGGGCCCTGGACTCCGAGATCGAGGTCGTCCCCGGCGACGAGGTCCGTCTTCGTTACCGTTACGAGGGCGATGGGCGCGCAAGCCTGGCGTTGGCCGGCGACTGACCCGACCGTTCACCGCTCACCGCGACAGGAGGATTCATGATCCGCTCCGCTCAGGGCTGCGCTGCTCCGGAACAGACGATCGCTCTTCCGGCCGGGATCGACCTGCCGCCCCAGGCCGTCATCCAGAAGGCGGTGTCCTGACCCTCCTTCCGACGGCCGAGGGCCGGCCCACCCGGCGGAACGCCCCTCCGGCGCGGGCCGCCGTATAGTCGGGCCACCGGGAACAGCGCCGATCGAGCGTGATGGGGCCGTATGGGGATCGAGGGGTCGTTCTGGCGCGCTGTCGCGGTCTACCGCGTCGCCTCCCTGGGCTACGCCGCACTGTTGCTGGCGGGCGCCGGCGGCTACCAGCGCCCCGTCGCGGGCTGGCTCGTCCTCGGCGTGATGACGGCCTGGACCGTGGCCACCACCATCGCCTACTCGACCGCGAGAAGCCGCCCGCTGCTGGTGACGGACGTTCTCGTCACCCTCGGCTGCCTGCTGGCTTCGCCGTACGTCCAGGGGCCTGACGCCGGCCCGGCAGGTGTCATGCCGGTCACGGCGACCTGGATCGGGGGGCCTGTCCTCGCCTGGGCCGTGTACGGCGGGCGGCGGGCGGGGGCGGTCGCGGCGGTCGTGCTGTCGCTCGGCGACCTGTGGCTGCGCGGGCTGCGCGGATTCGATCACCCCGTGCCCGTCCCCGTCACCGGAACCGTGCTGATGATCCTCGCCGGAACCGTCGTCGGCCATGCGGCCCGGCTCACCGAACAGGCGGAAGAACGGCTGCAACGGGCCGTCGAGATAGAGGCGGCCGGCCGGGAACGCGAGCGGCTCGCTCGCGGCATCCATGACTCCGTTCTCCAGGTGCTGGCGCTCGTGCAACGCCGTGGGCTGGAGATCGGCGGGGAAGCCGCCGAACTGGGACGGCTCGCCGGAGAGCAGGAGGCGGCGGTGCGCGAGCTGATCCGCGGCGGGCCGGCCGCGGCGGAGCAGGACGGCTCGGGCCTCGTCGACGTGGGGGCCCGCCTGCGCCGATACACCACGGCGACGGTCACCGTGTCGACGCCCGCGACCCCTCTGCCACTCCCCGCCGGTCAGGCTCGCGAGGTCGTCGCGGCCGTGGGCGCGGCGCTCGACAACGTCCGGTGGCACTGCGGCGAGGACGCGAGGGCCTGGGTCTTCGCCGAGGACGACGGCGTCTCGATGACCATCACGGTGCGCGACGAGGGCCCCGGCATCCCCGCGGGACGCCTCTCGGAGGCGGAGGCGGAGGGCAGGCTCGGCATCGCGCAGTCCATCCGGGGCCGGATCGCCGGCCTCGGCGGCACCGTCGCTTTCACGTCCGTGCCCGGCCAGGGGACCGAGGTCGAGCTGGTCATCCCCGTCCTCGCACGGCCTCCCGCCGGCGGGCATACCCGCACGCCTTAGGCGGGGACACGGGCCGGTTTACAGTTGCGGCATGACCAGCGCGCTGCGGGTGATGGTGGTGGACGACCACCCGATGTGGCGGGACGCGGTCGCCCGCGACCTGGAGAACGCCACGTACGAGGTGGTGGCGGCCCTGGGCGAGGGCCGCCAGGCGCTCCGCGTCGCCGCCACCATACGCCCCGACGTGGTCATCCTCGACCTGCGGCTTCCCGATCTGCCCGGTGTGGAGGTGGCCAGGGGGCTGGCCGCGTCCGACCACCCGCCCCGCGTACTGGTGCTGTCGGCGAGCGGCGAGCACGAGGACGTGCTTGAGGCGGTCAAGGCCGGGGCCTCCGGCTACCTGGTCAAGTCGGCCGGCCGGGAGGAGTTCCTCGACGCCGTCCGGCGCACCGCCGAAGGAGAACCGGTCTTCACCCCCGGTCTGGCCGGGCTGGTGCTCGGCGAGTATCGCCGCCTCGCCACGCAGCGCCCCTCCGACGACGGGCCACGCCTCACCGGCCGGGAGACCGAGGTGCTGCGCCTGGTCGCCAAGGGCCTCTCCTACAGGCAGATCGCCGAACGGCTGGTGCTCAGCCACCGGACCGTGCAGAACCACGTGCAGAACACCTTGAACAAGCTCCAGCTCCACAACCGGGTCGAGCTCGTCCGTTACGCGATCGAGCGGGGACTCGACGAGGGGTAGGGCGGCCGGAGGGACGGCTCAGAGATTGTCGACCTTGTAGGGGTCGTGCTCGGCGAGCAGCTTGTCGAGGCGCGCCTGGTCGACGCGGCTTGACACGCTGACGAGTTCCTGCCGGTCGCGCACGCACTTGGCCAGGCTGAAGGCCGACGTCACCGTGTACAGCACGGCGACCGCGAGGAACGCGCGGATCCAGGGGTCGATCGGCAGGAAGACGACGCCGAGCGCCACGCTACCGAGCGCCATGCCGAAGGAGACGACGCACTGCGCGAAGTAAGCGGCGGTCATGACGGGCTGGAGTGGTTTGTCCATGCCATCAAGGGTCTGTCACCAGTCAGCCGGCCGCCTGAGTACACGTACCTACCCCGCCTGAGTAAACGGACCGGAGTGAGCCCTCGTCGGCGCCCGACGGCAAGCGGACCCGGACCGCAGGGCCGCCGGCAGAGCACGGCCGGCACGGCAAATCATGATCAGGGTGGCGGGGGGCCGCCCTACCACGTCACGGGCAGCGTGGTGGGACCGCTGACGAGATGGCCGGCCCGCCACCGGATCGCCGAAGGGGGGACGGCGAGTTCCAGGCTCGGGAACCGCCGCACCAGCCCGGCCATCGCCAGCTGGAGTTCGGTACGGGCGAGCAGCGCGCCCAGGCAGAAGTGCGGACCGTGCCCGAAGCTCACATGGGCGTTGTCAGGACGGCGCGGATCGATCTCGTGGGCGTCGGCGAACGCGGTGCCGTCGCGATTGGCGGCGGACGCCGACACCACGACCCCGCTACGCGCGGGGATGCGCACACCCCCGATCTCCGCGTGCTCTGTGGTGACCCGGAAGAGCAGCTGGGGGACGGCCGGGTGGACACGCAGCAGCTCCTCCATCGCCGCCGGGACGAGTGACGGGTCGGAGTGCAGCGCCGCGTACATCTCCGGCCGGCACAGCAGCGTGTACACGCTCGCGGCGAGCTGGCTGAGCGTGGTCTCGTGCCCTGCGACGAGGAGCACGACCGCGAGATTGACCAGTTCAGGACCGGTGAGCGCGTCTTCCCCGCCGTCTGCTGACGAGAGGGTGCTCAGCAGGTCGTCGCCCGGTCCGGCGGCCTTGGCGGCAACCAGGTCGGACATGTAACCGCGCAGGTTCCTGGCGGCCTCGAACACCGTCTCGGGTGGATCCGTGACCGACAGCATGGCCTGCGACCATCCGCGGAAGGTCGCGCGGTCCTCGTACGGCACGCCGAGCAGCTGGCAGATCACTGTGATCGGCAGGGGCGCGCACAGCGCCTCCACCAGGTCGACGGGCGGGCCGGACTCGCCCATGTCGTCCAGCAGCCGGGCGACGACCTCCTGAATGCCCGGTCGCATGGACTCGATGCGGCGGCGGGTAAAAGCCCTGGACGCGATGCCTCTCAACCGCGTGTGGCGGGGCGCGTCCATATCGAGCAGGCTGTCGGGCACTCCCACCGACGCCCTCGGCGCGTAGCGAGGGGCGCCGGGCTCCAGCGTGGCGGCCCGGCTGAAGACCGGATCGGACAGGACGCGCCGGGCGTCCTCGTACCGCGTCACCAGGTAACCCTCCTCGCCGGACGGCAGCGTGCAGCGCCTCACCGGCCCGATCTCCGGGACCTCGCGCTCACCCTGGTGCTGGAACGGATTGACAGTGGACATGCTGGACATCAGCTTTCTTTGTCGAGGCGTGTGAAGGCGCGGGACAATCGCGTCAGATAAGCGACTTCGTCTTTCATGAGCGGCATGGTCGGCGCGATCGCCGCGCTGTCGCGTTCACCGCTTTCCCGATCCGTCCCCGATCGATCGTCATCCTGGGAAGGGTCTGTCGAACGGTCCAAGGTCGAAAGGGTCGGGTAAGACCTCGCTGTCCTCCAGCTCCTTTATCCACAATTCACAAGGTGTGCGCCGTACCTTCTTCAATGACGACCATCCGACATGGGATCACCCTCGCCCTGACCGTTCCGGCCAGGCCATGGTGTATGTCGCTTCATGTGCAGACAGCACACTGGAGGTGCCATTCCAAACACCATAGAACAGATGTCGGACGGATGATCCATTTTTCTCGGCCGCCAGGTCCTGGGGTCGACGCCGTCGGGGAACAGGCGCCTGCCCTCGCCGACGACGACCGGGTGGAGGAAGAGCCTGAGCTCTCGGCCGCCCTGCCCGCCTCGCCCCGGAGAGGCGGGTAAGGCGGCCTGAGGCGTCAGGCCGGTGGGTCCTCCGAGCCGCGCCGGCGGGCGGGCAGCTCGGGCTCGTCGTCGGTCCAGCCGGCTCTCTTGACCGCCGTGTAGGAACGGGTCTCCCCGCCCGTGTCCTTGATGGTCGACACCGACGCGAGCGGCTGCCCGGTGACCGTGTCCATGATGAGCCGGTACTCCCCGGTGGAGTGCCGGAGGCTGACCGCCTGACCGGTGCGGCCGAGCGGGTCGGTGACCTCGCCGTCCGCGGTCACCCCGGGCAGCGAGGCGAGCATGCGGTAGGCCGCCGCCCGCACCTCGGGCGGGACCGGGAGGTCGATGATGACGCGCACGCCGGTCTCGTAGAGCTCGGCGTCCATGTCCACGTCGGCGGCCTCCGCGCCGTACCGCTTGGTGATGACCGGCTTCAGGTAGTCACGCAGGCCGTCCGGGGTCGTCGGCAGCTCGCTGAGCGCGGCCCGGGACATGGGCTTGCCGAGCAGCGCGACCGACAGTTTGCCGGTGGCGTCCCGGGTGGCCACGGGCTCGCCCGGCCCGCTCCGCAACGTCACGCTCCCGGCCTCGCCGGGCCTGCCGCCCGGACCGGGGTAGACCCAGCTCGTGGGGGAGCCGGCCGCGCGCCACGCCTCCTCGTCCCGCGGCGTCGCCGGCCTGGTCCCCAGATCCTGGCTGATGAACCAGATGGGCTTGCCGGGTGCCGGCGAGACCCACATCTCGGTCGAGGAGGTCAGTTCAAGGGTGTATCGGCCGCCGGGTTCGGCTCTCTGCTTCCCGGAGACAGCGCCGCGGACCCAGTTCGCCCCCTCCGCGGGTGTCCTCGCGGCCGAGGCCGCGGCCGCCAGGAGCACCTGCTGAGCGGTCAGCACCCTGACGGGCCGGTCGGAGGCCACCACGGTGGCGGGCCCCGCCCCCGGGCCCCCCGCCGAGGTCGCCGACGTGATCAGCAGGGTCACGGCCGCCGCGGCGCCGAGCAGGCCCACGCCGAGGGCGGTCCGCCGAGCGGTCCGCGTTGCCGCACGTCTGTCCTTGCGTACGGGGCCGGGGGTTGTCTCGTCGGTCATCTGAACGCTCCTCGAACAGGTCTGCCGGGAGGTGCCGGAGAAGGCGGCGGCGAGCCGGTCCCGGCCGGCCGCGGCCGCTTCCGGGGAGATGGGCGGTTCCGAGAGCAGCTCCCGGATCGCGGTCAGGTCATCCATCTGCTCCTCCGAACATGGGGTTGACGCCGCCGAGCGCGGCGCGCAGCTTCTTGCGGGCCCGGTTGAGCCGGGAGCCGACGGTTCCCACCGGTATGTCGAGGGCCTGGGCGATCTCCTCGTAGCCGAGCTCCGCCAGCGCGACGAGCAGCAGCACGTCGCGGTCGGCGTCCGGGATCGTGGCCAGGGCCGAGGCGAGCCTTCCCTGCACGCCCGCGGCCGTCAGCCGGCGGGCCACCAGGTCCTCGTGCCCGGCCTCGGCCACGCCCTCCACCGGTGCCCGCTGCAGAGCCTGCAGCCGCCGGAACTCGCTCCTGCGGTGCCCCGCGACGGTGTTGACGGCGATGCCGTACAGCCAGCCCCGGACGACCCCGCGGCGCGCGTCGAAGCCGGCCCGCCCGTGGAAGGCCGCGAGGAAGATCTCCGCGGTCAGGTCGTCGGCGATCTGCGTACCCAGCCGTCCGGCGACGTAGCGGTGGATCTCCGAGACGTAGCGGTTGTAGAGCACCGCGAACCGTTCGGGGAAACGGAGGGACTCCTCGATCAGGTCCGCGTCCTCGGCTCCGCGCGGGAGATCACTCACATCCTGCAACGCGCTCATGTGATCTCTTCCGCCCCTCCCCGCGGGAACGCTCCGCGCGGCCGTACGGTGGTCATGGTCGCTTCTCGGTGGGTCACACCCCTACTTGGCGGATCCACGGATCCTTCTTCACGCCCGCCGGCGACGCACTCGCGGCGGTGCGGATCTCGAAGGCCCGCGCCGGCGTGAAGTGGCCAGACCGGTCAGGAATCGAGAAGCGCCGGTCACCGAGCCGCGGCTAGCGTGACCGTCATGGAACTCACCATTCACACCACCTTTCTCCCGCACGACGACCCGGACGTCTCCCTGGCCTTCTACCGCGACGTCCTCGGCTTCGAGGTCCGCAACGACGTCGGGCAGGGCAAGATGCGCTGGATCACGGTCGGCCCCGCCGGCCAGCCCGGCACCTCCATCCTCCTGGCGCCGCCG
The DNA here is from genome assembly GCF_055586905.1 of Streptosporangium sp. NPDC048886. Taxonomy (NCBI): domain Bacteria; kingdom Bacillati; phylum Actinomycetota; class Actinomycetes; order Streptosporangiales; family Streptosporangiaceae; genus Streptosporangium; species Streptosporangium sp. NPDC048886. Next base: position 25,442 of record NZ_JBVJHH010000017.1, on the reverse strand, counting down.
GCCGTCGACCCCGGCATCACCGACGACGAGCGCCGCGTCATCGCCGAGATGATGGCCAAGGGCACCTACGGCTGGATCGTGCTGGCCACCCCGGACCTCGACGGCACCTTCGAGAAGGTGCAGGCCGGCGACGCCGAGGTCGTCCAGGAGCCGACCGAGCAGCCCTACGGCGTCCGCGACTGCGCCTTCCGCGACCCCGCGGGCAACCTGGTCCGCATCCAGGAGCTCCGCTGAGCCGTCCGGTCATCGCTCCGGCCATGACGGCCGGAGCCGCGACCACCGGCCTCCACCCCACCACCATCGAGCAGTTGCTCGACCGGCTCGTCGACTCCGGCGAGCCGGTCATCGCCACCGAGCACCTCGCCGCCTGCCTCGACATGCGACGCAGGTGCCCGCGGACATCGATGAAAAGGAGTTCTCACATGTGTCACCCCTCGTGGGGGCGCGCACTCACCGCGGCGCAGCGCCTGAAGGACCTGGCGCGGCTGCGCCGTGTCCGCGACCGGATCGACCGGGAGTACGCGCAGCCGCTGGACGTCGAGGCGCTGGCCCGCGGCGTGCACATGTCCGCCGGGCACCTCAGCCGCGAGTTCCGGCGCGCCTACGGCGAGTCACCGTACTCCTATCTGATGACGCGGCGCATCGAGCGCGCGACGGCGCTGCTGCGCCGTGGCGATCTCAGCGTCACCGAGGTCTGCTTCGCGGTCGGCTGCTCGTCGCCGGGCACCTTCAGCACCCGCTTCACCGAGCTGGTCGGCATGTCGCCCAGCGCCTACCGGCGCCAGGCGGCGCGCGCGACGGCGGGGATGCCGTCGTGCGTGGCCAAGCAGGTGACCAGACCGGTCAGGAATCGAGAAGCGCCGGTCGCCGAGCCGCAAATAGCGTGATGACCATGACGTCCATCGAATCCGTCACCCTCGACGTCGCCGACCCCACGGCCGCCGACCGCTTCTACACCGCCTGCCTGACCTGCCTGGCCGCCGGTCACGAGACAGCCGCCGGGCTGAGATCATGGCGTCCGACAAGCCCGCGGCCCCGGTGAACCGGCCGCTGACCGACGGAGCCCGTCCCCGGAGGAAGGGCTCTCCACGAAGTGACTGGAGGAAGCATGACGGACGCGCCGCCGCGTGGACTTGAGGAGAGGCTGCGGGACACTCGCGCGAGGCTGGAGAGCGGCGTCGATCTCTGGATCGCGACGTCGGGCTCCCCGGGCGGCGTCCACCTCATCCCGCTCTCATACCTCTGGGACGGGACCGCGTTCCTCATCTCGACACCGCGCGCCTCGGTCACCGGCCGCAACCTGCTGGCGGACAGCCGGGTGCGACTCAGCCTCGGGCCGACCCGCGACGTCGTCGTCGTCGACGGCACCGCCGAGCCGGTGGACATCGCCGGCCTCCCCCCTGAGGCGGGCGACGCGTTCGCGGCCAGGACCGGTTTCGACCCGCGCGGGCTCGACGAGCCCTACCAGTACTTCCTGATCCGGCCGCGGCGCATCCAGGCCTGGCGTGAGGAGAACGAGCTGCGGGGACGCGACCTCATGCGCGACGGCCGCTGGCTCGGCTGACCGCCGCGCGGGAACGCCCCCCGGCGACCGGCCGCCGGTCGTTGGGGACCGGCCCCCAGCCCCCTTCGTCACGAGTGCTGAGGGTTCTTCTTCCGGTCGGGCACCACCGCGGCGCCCAGCCAGCGATCATGAAGGACACGGCCTTCCGGATCGAGAAGTGTCCACAGCCCGTCCACGAGGAGGCACAGCAGCCCGACGCCGGGGACGAAGGAGAGGAGAGGGAAGGCCAGCGTGCGCAGAGCCGCCCGCCCCGCCCCCAACCGTCCGCCCGTCCGCGCGGCGACGACGCGGACACCCAGCAGGCGCTTGCCCAGCGTCCGCCCCCACAGGGCATGCTGCACCCAGAAGTAGAGGAACAGCCCGGACAGGATGGCCAGTTCCACGGGCTTCACGCTGCTCCGGAACAGGTGGACCTGCCCCAGGAGCCCGTATCCCATGCGGAACCCGGAGCCGGAGCCGGAACCGGCCAAGGACCAGACCGGGCCCGCCACGGCACCGAGCACCGCAACAGCGATCAGATAGTCGGCCAGGGCCGCCGCCGGCCGCCGCCACACCGTCCCGGGCCGGGACGGAACCGATTCTCCCCCGGTGACGGGCCGTGTCCTCCTCGACGCGGCGAACACCAGCGTCGCGGCCGCCAGGAGACACAGCTGGGTGGTCCCCCAACCGCCGGCCACCGCGCCGAACCAGTCGGCGCCGAACGGCGGGATCGACTCGGAGCAGATCCCCCGCTCGCCGTACAACGAGATGAGAGGTTCGATGACCGCGATCAGGACGAGGAGTCCCACCACCCGCCGGCCCACGATCCCGGGATCCCCGCGGCCGAGACACGCGAGGAGGCCGAGGAGGACCACGAGAGCCGGAACCGCCCAGGCCGCCGTGATCTCCATGACCGTTTCGAGGTCATGGCGGAGCAGGGCAAGCGGTGACAGCGTCGATCCACCGCTGAAGGGGCACACGTACCCGTAGATCCGGGTGAACTCTCCCTGGGCCCGGGCGGACGTCTCGACCTCGAGCCGCTCGCGCCACAGCTCCCAGGTCGGGAGGGCGGCGACAGCCGCAGCCGCCACCCACGCCGACAGCCCTGGCGGCGGCAGCCGGGGCATCTGCGGCACGATGATCCTTTCATTCCGGGAGCGCCACCCTAGCGATGCGCCGGCCGAGCGGCAGAGGCGCGGCGACCGGGCACGCCCACACCGCCTTCGATCCGGGCAGCCCGGCCGCGGTCCGGCTAGGCCGTCCGAGCCGTCATGGCACGCAATCCGAAGGTGGCGGTGCCGGTCAGGAGCACCACCCCGGACAGCACACCGCTGACAAGCGGCACCCAGGCGACGGCGGCCGTCGACGCCAGAACGAGACCGGCGGCGCCGAGCAGGGTGAGGACCACACCGGGTACGGCGATGCTCCAGTCCTTCCAGACAGGCGCCAGCGCGACGAAGTGCACACCGACTACGAACGCCACCCAGGCCACGTTGGTCTGCTCAGGACGTTCCCATGCGGCGAGCACCCGGATTCCGCCGAACAGCAGGATCACCTCGGCGGCGACGATGATCAGGTAGCCACGGCCGAACATGTTCCGCCGTGGGCCCGCGGTGGACTGTTCCTTCCGGTCCTTCCGGGCCGTGGCGAACCACATGGCGACAACACTCGCGGCCCCCAAGCAGGCGGCCACCCGCAGGGAATTCACGGCCACGGCGTTCAGCGGGCTCTGCGCGTTGACGACGATGAAGACCGCGCCGAAGATCGCGCCAACCAGTAGTCCAGTCATTCGTTGCATGACGTTATTGAAATCCGTACCGGATTCCGGCTGCATTGGGGCTGGGGCGAGGATCGGGTATGCCTGGCACTACCGTGCCGCGCCGCGCAGATAGGCGAGCACCGCCAGCACCCGCCGGTTGTCGTCCTGAGTCGTGGGTAGCTCAAGCTTGACGAACACGCTGGCCACGTGCTTACCGACGGCCGCCTCCGTGATCGACAGCGCGCGGGCGATGGCGCTGTTGGAGCGCCCTTCGGCGATCAGAGCGAGCACCTCGCGCTCGCGCGGGGTCAGCCGGTGCGTCGGCTCGGTGACCTCCCTGGCCCTGGCCCAGGTCTGCTCGAACAGGTCGATGAGGATGGCGATCAGACTCTGCTGCCTGATCATCAGGGCGCCCGGCGAGTAGGCGACGGGGGTGATCCGGATGAACGCCACCGCGCGGTCGAAGACGAGCAGCTGCTGGATCGGCTCGTCGATGACCCGGTGCAGGTTGCCGGCGGCATGCAGCTCCCCGATCCGGGCCGCCTTGCGGGGGTCGTCCAACATACTCGCGTGGACGATCGTGCGCATCGTCATGCCGCGCTGCAGGACGTCGAGCACGTTGCGCCTGCTCTTCTGCTCCTGGCGGCCCTTCTCCTGTGAGCCCACCGGGTGCATGGCCCGCAGCTCCCTCGCCGAGCGGGTGGCCTGCGCGATCTGCTGCCGGACGAGCTCGCTGTCCTCCAGCCGCTCGACGTCGACGGGGATGCCGCGCAGCTCACCGACCACCTCTTCCAGCCGACGGGCAAGTTGAGCCAACGACACGCTCTCGTCCACACGTCTCCTTCGCCGACCGTGTCGCCCCTCACAGCCGACGCGGGTACTACTCGCAGATTCTGACCGGTGCGATCCGCACACTGCCGGCGGACGACGCCCGCATCCTTCACGAGCCGCTTGCCAGTCACCCGACAGATGCTCCCCGAGGCGGTCGGAGAACTCCAATCGGCCCGCCCCGGCCTGCCCGGCGGACGGCGGTCGGCCCGCGCCGCTGCCGGGTCCTCAGCCCTTGACGCAGATGAGCTGCCGGAGGTGGGCGACCACCTCGACGAGGTCGGTCTGCGCCGCCATGACCGACCGGATGTCCTTGTAGGCGCCGGGGATCTCGTCGATCACCCCGGTGTCCTTGCGGCACTCGACGCCGTCGGTCTGCGCCTTGAGGTCGGCCAGCGTGAAGGTCTTCCTCGCCTTCGTCCGGCTCATCCGGCGGCCCGCGCCGTGTGAGGCCGAGTTGAACGCGGCGGCGTTCCCCAGGCCCTTCACGATGTAGGTGCCGGTCGCCATCGAGCCGGGGATGATGCCGAACTCGCCGGATCCCGCGCGGATCGCGCCCTTGCGGGTGACGAGCACGTCCACGCCGTCGTAACGCTCCTCCGCGACGTAGTTGTGGTGGCAGGAGATCGGCTCGTCGAAGGTGACGCCCTGGAGGTGGCGCCGGAGCACGTCGCAGACCAGGCCCATCATGACCGCCCGGTTGCGCCGCGCGTAGTCCTGCGCCCAGAACAGGTCGCGCCGGTAGGCGTCCATCTCCGGCGTCTTGCCGAGGAAGACCGCCAGGTCCCGGTCGACCAGCCCCTGGTTGTGCGAGAGCCCGCGAGCGATCCCGATGTGGTGCTCGGCCAGCTCCTTGCCGATGTTGCGCGAACCCGAGTGCAGCACGACCCACACGTTCTGCTCGTCGTCGGCGCAGATCTCCAGGAAGTGGTTGCCGCCGCCCAGGGTGCCCATCTGCACCTCGGCCCGCTCCCGCCGCGCGTGCACGGCCGGCGCCAGCTCGTCGAAGCCCTTCCAGAACTTCTCCCAGCCCGCGACCCTGAACTCGTGGATCTTGGACGGGTCCACGGCCTGCTTGTGGTGCCCGAACCCGACCGGGACGGCCTGCTCCAGCTTGCCGCGCAGGTAGGCGAGATCGTCCGGGAGCTGCGAGCTCTTGTAGGACGTCTTGATCGCGGTCATCCCGCAGCCGATGTCCACCCCGACCGCCGCCGGGGAGACGGCGTCCTTCATCGCGATGACCGAGCCCACCGTCGCGCCCTTGCCGTGGTGCACGTCCGGCATGACGGCGACACCGTGGACCCACGGCAGGTCCGCCACGTTACGCAGTTGCTGCATCGCCTGCGGCTCGACCGTCTCCGGGTCCGTCCACATCCTGAGCGGGTGGCGCGTGCCGGCCACCTCGTTGTACGTCATTGTCATGTCGCCTCCTTCCGGCTACATCCCGAACGCGATCAATGACGCCAGACACCGGCCGTCCCGGGCAACTCATTTACGCCATCACAGCTCATTTGAGGTCACAGCTCATCTGAAGTCATCACAGCCGACCTGCCCCCTGTCCGGTACGGTCACCCGCACGTCGTCCACGTCCATGCCGCGCTCGGCGGCGGTGGCGGCAGCGATCGTGCAGACGAGCTGCCCGGTCGCCATCCGCGACAGGCGGGAGACCGGCGGCAGCCATCGGCCGCCCACCAACATCGGCGCGCCCTTGTCCAGCGTGAACCCGTCGTCGCTCACCCGGACGGCCAGGTTCCTGGGCAGGCGGGTGTCCAGGGCGCGCTCGCTCTCCTTCGAGGTGGGCCCGCCGGTCAGCAGCTCGACGGCTTCGGCGGCCTCCAGCGGGCCCTCGGGACGGCCGACGGAGACGAGGCGGTCCTGCTGCACGAAATACAGGCGGGTGCCCTGGACAAAGCCGCGGGCCGCCTCTCCGGCGCCGATCACGGGGGTGGGGCCGACCCCGCAGGCCGTACACACTGTCAGGAGCAGGGCGAGGAGCCAGGTTCTCACAGGCGCTCCCTCGGCAGGGCGTCTCACGGGCGCTCCCTCGGCAGGGTGAGGGTGAAGGCGGCTCCGGGACCGGCGGCGACGGTGAGGTCACCGCCGTGCAGCAGGGCGTTCTCGCGGGCGATGGCCAGCCCCAGACCGCTGCCTTCGGAGCGGGCGCGGGCGGCGTCGGCCTTGTAGAAGCGCTCGAAGACGTGCGGGAGGACGTCGGCGGGCAGACCCGGCCCGTGGTCGGCGATCTCGACGACGACGGCCTGGCCGCCGGCGCGCACCCGGACCGTGACGGGCGGCGCGCCGTGCCGCAGCGCGTTGCCGACGAGGTTGGCGACGATGACGTCCAGGCGGCGCGGGTCGAGCGCGACCCGGATGTCCGGCGGCAGGTCGGCGGTGACACGGTCGCTCCAGCCGCGCGAGCGCAGGCAGGCGGCGACGGAGGCGCCGACGTCCACCTCGTTGAGGTTGAGCACGGCGGCTCCGGCGTCGAAGCGGGAGATCTCCATCAGATCGTCGACGAGCTTGGTGAGCCGGGCGACCTCGGCGGTGACCAGCCGGGCGGCGGTCCCGGCGTCGGCGTCCAGCCGGTCGGCGCCGGCTTCGAGGACGTCGGTGACGGCGGTGGCGGCGGCCAGCGGGGTGCGCAGTTCGTGGGAGACGTCGGCGACGAACCGCCGCGACCTGGCCTCCATCTCGCGCAGTTCGTCGACCGAACGTTCCAGCGCGGCGGCGGTCTCGTTGAACCGTCCCGCCAGCCGTGCCAGCTCGTCGCCGCCGCGCACCGGCAGGCGGGTCTCCAACCGCCCTTCGCCCAGCCGCCGGGCCGCGCGGTCCAGGTCGGCGACCGGGCGCAGCACGCCGCGCGCGGCCAGCAGCCCGGCCAGCACCGCCAGCAGCACGACGGGCAGGGCCGCCGCCTGCGCGGCGCGCAGCACGGCCGCCTCGTCGGCGGCGGCCTGCGCCAGCGACTCGACGAGATAGATGGTGATCCCCGACGGGGTGCCGCCCGCGAGGAGCATGACCCGGCTGCCGCCCACGAGGTACGGCACGCCGTCGCGGGTCACCCGCTGCCAGATCAGCTCCGGCCTCCGCAGGACGGCCTGGCGCAGTTCGGCGGTGATGCGGGCGTCGCTGGGGACGGCGCCGTCCCTGACCACGTACACCTCGCGGTCGCCCACCTCGAGATCCTCGGCGAGCCGGGCGAGCTCGTCGTCGGCGGCGGGCAGCGCGACGTCGCGCGACAGCAGCAGCACCCGGTTCCTGAAGTCCTTCAGCGACCGGTCCTGCACCCCGGCCAGCAGGTTGGTCCGCGCCTTGTAGTAGGTCAGCCCGGCGGCCCCCACCGCGCTCAGCCCGCCCACCAGCACGAACGTGATCACCAACCGGGCCCGCAACCCCCGCAGCCAGGTCATACCGGCCCGAAGCGGTAGCCGAACCCGCGCACGGTCTGCACATACCTCGGCTCGGCCGGCACGTCCTCGATCTTGGCGCGCAGTCGCTGCACGCACGCGTCCACCAGCCGCGAGTCGCCCAGGTAGTCGTGCTCCCACACCGACTCCAGCAACTGCTGCCTGTTGAAGACCTGCCCCGGCGCGGCCGACAGATACAGCAGCAGCCGCAGCTCCATCGGCGGCAGCGCGACCTGCCGCCCGCCCCTGCTCACGGTCAGGGAGGCGCGGTCCACGCACAGCGCGCCATAGGTCTCCGCGGGCGAGGGCACGCTGTCGGTACGGCGCAGCACCGCCCTGATCCGGGCCTCCAGCACCTGCGGACGCACCGGCTTGACCACGTAGTCGTCCGCGCCGGCCTCGAGCCCGCCGACCACGTCGAAGTCGTCGCCCCGCGCGCTCAGCATCACGATCGAGGTAGCGGTGGTCGCACGGATGCGACGGCAGACCTCGAACCCGTCGATGCCGGGCAGCATGAGGTCGAGCACCACCACGTCGGCGGCGAAGCGCGCCAGCCGCTCCAGCCCTTCCTCCCCGGATGCCGCCGATTCGACCTCGTGGTCCCTGCCCTTGAGGGCGAGTGTCAGAGCGTCCCTGACGTTCGGGTCGTCCTCGATCAGCAACACGCGAGCCATGCGTTCCAGTATCTGCCGCCCTGACATGCGGTTTGCCCGGACTTGAAAGCTATTACACGTTCATGACATGGCGCTGACGGGCCGCTCACAGGGGCGGGCCAGGGTGTTGGACAGTCAGCCCCGACCCATTGGAGGAGACCGTGTTGATCACCAAGCGGCGTCTCGCCGTCCTGGCCGCCCTTCCCACCCTGGCGCTGAGCGCGGCGTGCGGAGCCCAGAGCTTCGCCAGCGCGGCGAGCCCTTCCGCCTCGGCCACGCCCAGTTGGCATGAGACGGCGGTGAAGTTCGCCCAATGCATGCGGCAGAACGGGATCGACATCCCGGACCCGGTCAAGGGACAGGACCTCGACACCAGTGCCGTCACCAAGGTCACCCAGGCCAGGCTCGACGCCGGCATGAAGGCGTGCAAGGAGTGGGACTCGGTGATCCTCGGCAGCTCCGAACCGTCCTCACCCGAGGACGAGGCCAAGTTCGCCGCGTGGGCCGAGTGCCTGCGCGCGGGCGGTGTCTGGCAGCCCATCGGCAAGGAGGAGAAGCCGGCCGGATTCAAGCAGGTCAAGCCCGGCTCTGCTGCCGAGAAGCGGGTCTTCGAGGGGTGCGCCTCCCTGCAGCCGCCCGCGCCGTACGAGGAGAACTAGCCACCGGCGCTCCCGCCAGGCCATGCCCTTCCCTCCGCCGGGACGAGGGGAGGGTTGGCGGGAACACGGGCCGGTCCCGGCTCCTCGCGTCAGGAGCCGGGGCCGGCCTAGGTGACCGGCAGCGCGACGGGACGGTGAGTCAGGCCGAGGTGACCGGCAGCGCGACGGGACGGTGAGTCAGGCCGAGGTGACCGGCAGCGCGACGGGACGGTGAGTCAGGCCGAGGTGACCGGCAGCGCGACGGGACG